>RFGK01000239.1 GCA_003697045.1 Planctomycetota bacterium | reverse complement strand
TTGGCAATCGACTCAGGCCCCACATTCATGAAGTCCGAATCGAGCGACAGCACCGCCTTGACCCGCGACAGATCGTGGTGGACTCGTCGCGGCTGACCGAAGGCGATCTTCGTCCCCTCGATCTCGCCGCGGGTTTCGACCGGATTCCACGCCACCCATGTCGCGCGAGGCCATTGCGCCAGAATCCGGTCCCGCATCGCATCGCGTGTCGGGCTCGACTTCTTGTCGACAATGAAGGCGACGCCGTCGCCGCCGCGTTCGCCCATGTCCTTGAAATGCCGGTAGCGAAACGCCTTGAAGTCATCGAGTGTCGCTGCGAGCGGGCCCCGGGCGGGATTCCTGTAAATCGGATACTTGAGTCGATCCGGGTCGTAGAGGTCGAGCACACTTGCCACGCTCCACACCGAGCTCGCACCCTGGTTGAGAGGATGCAGCGGATTGCCCTGGATGTGTGTGGGCCGGCCGGTGTGTGTCTCGATGAGCAACCCTTCAGCCCCACCGCCCGGAAGTGGCATCGCGCTGGCATAGAACAGCGGCCGCCCGGGGATGATCTCCTCAGGCACATCCTTCGAGTACGGCACAACCGCACGCTCCGGACGTCGACACCCCGGAATGGTTGCCGCGCCCGCCAGCGCCAGGCTCGCGCCCATCAGCTTGACGAACGTCCGCCTTGAACCCGCAAGCAGTTCGCTCGCGCCCGACGGAAACTCGCGCTCAATGAACTCCTGAAACGCCGGGGAGTTGGAAAACTCCTCCACGCTGCGCCAGTAACGCATGCCGGTGTTCCCGGATGCACCCGGCGTTTCAAGGTCCTGCCCGTGTGTTGAAGGACATTGATCGAGTGTGCTCATCGCTTCGCTCTTGCTCCCGACCGCGATCGGCTCGCAGTTGATTCGATCAGTAGTGACAGGCGGCACAGTGCTCGGGCGGCTCACGCATCAACGACTCCGCCAGAATCTCCGCTGTGATCCCCTCGTACGCACGCTCTGCCACCGGCTTGCTCATCCAGTCCGTCTCAACCCAGAACAGGTCGGTGACCTTCTCCCGCGGCACGAGGTTCGGCTCCGGATTGCGATGGCAATCCAGACACCATGACATCGACAAGCTCTTCTGCTGCGACACCACCGGCATCGTAGTCACCTGCCCGTGACAACTAAAACAGCTCACCCCCGCATTCACGTGCACCAGGTGCGGAAACTGAACGTAGTCGGGCAGAATGTGAACCTCTTTCCACGGAATCGGCTCGTTGTTCGCATACGCCGTGCGGATGAACTCCACCTTCTTGTCTTCGGGGAGCTTCATCCGGTTCTCAGCGTGACACCCGTAACAGGTTGCCACCGGCGGAACATTTGAATGACTCGAAGATTCAACATGCGTGTGGCAATACAGACAGTCAATCCCGAGCTTGCCCGCGTGAATCTGGTGGTTGAATCCGCTCGTCAGCTCGAATGTGCCGGGCTGAACAGGCATGTACCCGACTTCCCAATACGACGGCGTGAAGTAGTACCACACGCCTCCGATCACCGCAGCTGCCGCACCAGCGCCGAGTATCCCCACCACCGTCGGCAACGTGTTCATCCATCGAGGAAAGAGAGAGGGCACCAGGCTGACTCCTTCTCATCCAGACCGGTCCGCCGGGTTCCACTCACCCGCGCGGCCACTTCGACGACAGCGTCTCCTGCCGCCAGTGGTCCGCAAGATTAGCAAGTCAAATCGACCCTTGTTGCTGTCTGGCCGAAATTTGTGCCTCCAAAGCCTACCCTGATCCCGAACCCACACTGTCAGACCGGAACTGAGACTTCGTCTCATCATCATCGAATCAAACACGTTCCGTACAAATGGAACCAAAAAACCGTACACATTCCGGCTCGATCCAGCCCGCAGCGACCATTGGCTTTGCCATCGCCGGAGCCATGTGGTGCCTCTGGTACGTCCTCCACATGCCCGGCGTCGCAATCGACCGCTCGTGGTCCACGCCCATGCTCGTCGCAGTCTTGATCCTCGGCTGTCTCTTCGGCAGCAAATATGCCCACAATCGGGGGTGCCAGTCGGTGTGGGCAATCGGGTTGGCCTCCGGGATTGTCGCCGGGGCGGTCAACCTCCTCCTCCTCGGCTCCAAGATCGTGGTTCAACCCTCATCGACCGCGGAAATGGCGCAGGGCGCCAATCGCCTGCGCCCCGACGCCTTGGCCATCGTGCTCGGCTTTCTCGCTGCCTGTGCCTTGGCAGGGGCGATTGCGGGGCTCCTGGCCTCACGAACCAGAAGGCGCCCTCAACCCGAGGCCAACTGGCTCGGGCTCTTCGCGGTCATCACCACGATGACCATGCTTCCGCTTGTCATCGCGGGGGGCATCGTCACCAGCACCGAGTCCGGTATGGCAGTCCCCGACTCGGTCACGACGTATGGCTCAATCTCCTTCCTCTTTCCCCTCTCACTCATGGCCGAGCCCAGGATCTTCTTCGAACACACTCATCGACTCTTCGGCACGCTGGTCGGGCTGACCACCATCGTCCTGGCAACATGGGCAACGATCCGCGCAAGGGCGTGGAAGTCCGCTTTTTTGGTCGTCCTTTTGATCGCAGCCGTCGTGGTCCCCTTCGCCCTCGAGCTTGGCGGCTCCATCGGCAAGATGCCGACTATTGCCTGGCTCGGACTGGTCGCAATCGGAACGCTGCTCGCACTCTGGGCCGCCACGCTGACCAGACGATCGGCTCTGGCTGCCGGGTTGCTCCTGCTGCTGGTCATCACCCAGGGACTACTCGGG
>RFGK01000238.1 GCA_003697045.1 Planctomycetota bacterium | reverse complement strand
GAGTACGGCCGCACGACGGAAAGCGCCAGCGACGTTGCCACTGCTGCATCGACGGCGTTTCCTCCGCGTGCCAGGATGCGCGCGCCGGCGCGCGATGCCAGCTCGTGATCGGCTGCTACCACTGCCTGCGCAAACGGCGGAGACGCTTTCAGCCTCGCTCCAAGCCCCCCCGAGGTGCACCCACTGCACAGCACCGAGGCAAGCACAACCCACATGACGATCGTTTTTCGAGTCTTGTGCATTGTCATCAACTGTCTTGTTCGTCGAGTACGTCCAGATGGTGCCGCCGCACGATCCAGTCTTGCGGGCTTTCTTCCGCGAGGATGCGCCGCTCACCACCTGCCACAAGTCCGGCAAGCATCAGCCCCACCGACCGTACGATCGCCTGCATGCCCACGGCAAGGCGACGCGCCCGATTCAGGTGCAACTCGCCATCGTGTCGAACCAGCCGATATCCCAACAGGTGAAACAAGTCGCGTTTCATCACTGCTGCGATCTGCGGCGACACCAGAAGCTCGTGCCCGCTTGCCCCTCTTCGTCGCACACCGGGCAAGAAGCGGGGAAGCGCGCGGTGAATCCACGCTCGATCGCGCAGCCAGGCCGAGAGCGCGAGCCATACGCCGCCCACACGGCGCACGATGAAATAGCCGTCGTCTCCGGGCCGCTTGTGCTTCTGTCGATTGGGCATGAACATCAGACCCGACTCTGGCGTCCGCTGGGCACATCCGCCCTCGTCGGCGACGTGCTCACCGACATGCACTCGCGCAAATGAGTGCACCCGATCGAGCATCTTGAAATCCGGGTTTTTGATCACATGCCTGTAGCGAACGTCGTATATCCGCCCGGCGCGAGCCCCGGCCGCCTTTTTTAACACCTCCAGCGCCTCGATACCGGGTTCGATCAGCCCGGTCAACTCCAGCGCTCGCATCAGGGTCGCCTCGGCGATGCGCTCGGCGGCCTGCTCTCCGTGGCGCCCTGCCTCGACGACGACCGACACTCCCCCGAAGCGGTTCGTAAAGTAATCGCTGAGCAGTCCGTGCAGTTCCTCCTCGAATCCGAGCACCATCGGCAATCCAAACCCGCGACAAAATCGCCGTGCCCGAATCGCGTCTTCGGTCGCTGCAAACGGCGTCCCACGCGAAGAAAACGTGTGGATGTCGATCAGGTACATCGGGCCGCGCGCTCGCTCCGCTTCGGCTTCCAGACACGCCACGATCTCGGCAAGCTCGATCATGTCGGGCGAGAGTGATTGCCGGTTGCATCGCAGGGCCTCTTTCACTCTTTCAGGCGTAAACAGCCGATTGAGATCCTCCTCCAGATAGCGGGTGTGCCCATCCGGATCGGCAAGCGCACGGCGGTGACCCGTCAACGCAACACATCGACCGCGAGCGATTTGTCCATTGGAGTTCAATCGACTGATGACCTTCTCGGCCGCGCGCACGCCGGTCGGTTCGTTGCCGTGCACGCCGCCGATGACAATCAGCGTCGGTCCCGCAGCCTCTGCCTCCAGCACGCCGATGGTTCTCGGGACCGAGCAGCGATTCGGCTCAACTTCGCAGCGCACGCTCACTCCTGCCCCGCCTGGGCACGCTTGGACGCCTCGGCTTCCGACGCACGCAGACTCTGCTCGAGCAACTGCCCGGCGATCTGCATGAAATCGTGTTCGGTCACGATTCCCACGAGTTTACCGTCGCTCACGATCGGAAGACACGAAAGCCCGTTCGCACGCATCAGCTCCACCGCCTCCAGGGTCGACATCGAAGGGGTCCCCGTGATCGGATCACGCAGCATCACGTCCCGCACGGCCATGTCACGCAGCGGACCGTGCGACGAATCCGCCAGCACCCGCAGGAGCCTTCGGTATGAAACCAACCCCACCAGCCGCTGCGCCGAATCCTCCACAGGCACATGCCGAATCTGTTGCCAGTCCATGATCGATGCCACCAGCTCGAGCGACTCATCTTCGTGCACCGTGAACAGGTTGGTGGTCATGTACTGCCCGACACGCAGATAGTTCGGCCTCCAGTCCCCACACTCGCAGACATCCGCGAGTTCCCATTCATGCACCGGATGCCCCTTGTCCTGACGCCCGCCCGTCGCCGCGGTCAACGCGCACAATCGCTCGGCCCGCGTGCCCTTGCCTCGCATCCGCGCCACCGAGCTGAGCATCCACTGGGCACCTGTCTGCCCACGGTCAACCCGGTCGTGCATCACCGACAGATACTTTTCGACATCCTCGGAATCGACCCCCGAATCCACAAGCCCCGCGCGCGCGATCGGAATCAACTCGTCCAGCAACAGCGACCGCGCCGGAATCACCTTGCCGTCCAGCCACGTGAACTGCGCCGTAAGCCCCTGTTTGGCAGCGGCGACAAAGTTGCCCTTTGCATCATCAAAATCCAGCCGATCGGTCAACTCCGGAACCACCGACGGAAGCCCTGCCATCAGCCCAAACCAGAGCGCCGCATTGGCCATCTCATCAAGAATCGTCGGCCCCGCGCCCAGCAGGCGATTCTCGATCCGCAGGTGCGGCCTGCCTTCTGTGATCCCGTAACACGCCCGGTTCCACCGATACACCGTCGAGTTGTGCGTCTGTATTGCCGCCAGTTTCGGGGCACGCCCGGCATCAAGGGCTGCAAACGGATCTTCCACCACCTCCGAGCCAAACAGCATCCGCTGACGTGCCACATCCGAACGAAACAGCTCCATCACGCTGCTTTCGCACCACTGCTCACCGAATCGCACCCGCGGCAGCGTGTCGCGCTCATGCGGCATGTCCGGACGGCGCGTCTCCACGGCCTGCTGAAAAATCGCGATTCGAGTTTCGTGCCAAAGCCTCTTTCCAAACAACACCGGCGAGTTTGCCGCGGCTGCGATCATCGGACCCGCCACTGCCTGAGCCACGTTGTAGCTCAGGGCAAACGTCTCCGGATCAACCTGGTAGTGAAGCTGAAAGCTCGTATTCAGGGCTTCCAGCATCACCGTCTCGTGCCGCACGGTCAACTCGTCGATGCCTTTGATGTCCAGCTCGTATCCCCCGCCTCGCAGCTTGGTCAGCCGATCGTTGAGCGCGTAGTACCGCTCCCGGGGCGTGATGTTGTTCCACGCAAGATCGCTCAACTGAAGCGTGGGAAGAATCCCCATCAGCAACGGCCGAGCTCCCTCTTCCCGGCACGCCTTGCGCACCAGCTCCAACAGGTCGTGAAGCTGCGCCTCGAGCCTGCTGAGGCACTTGCCCTCAAAGTGGAGCGGGTCGCAGTTGAACTCGAGATTGAATCGCGCCAGCTCCGTCGTCACATGCGGGTCGTCGATCCGCTGCAACACCTCCACGGCTACGGGCGCCGGGTCCCAGTGGTCATCGACCAGCACAAGCTCCTGCTCGGCCCCGATCCGGCGCACGCCCGTCTCAAAGAACCCCTCGGCCAGCATCCTTTCCACCGCACGCAGGTCCGCCAGCAGCCGGCTCATGTACACCCGGTGCCGTTCGCCTTCGCCAGCGTTGGAGATCTGTTGCGTACCCAAGACGCGCTGCCCACCTTTACTGTCCTGATTCTCGAGAACTCCGGCAGATTACGCAACCCTTTCCAATGATGTACGCGAATCTGTTGACGGCCGCTGTCGCCGGAGGCACTGCGGCTGTATGCTGTCCGCGGGAAAAAGGGGGTTCCGAGCTCCGGTTGCTCTTGGACACGAGTCTACCACGTTCTCGGACCAATCATCAGGAGGGAAGGATGCTCAGGTTTGCATCACGTACGGTTGTTCTTGTCTCTGTCGTCCTGGCTGCGGCCAGCTGGGCCCAGGTCGGCTTGGTGCCCGAATCCACCCCCCAGCAAGACCCGCGTCGGCGTGTCGATGGGCATCAGCTCGTTGAAGTCCGCGTCAATACCCAGTCCCAGCTTGATGCTCTGCTTGGGCTGGCCGAGTCCGTCTGGTCGGAGAATATCGGCCTCGGGCTGCTCGATGTGCAGCTCCCCCCGGGCGCAGTCGAGAAGCTGCCGGAACTGGGCATCCCCCATCGGATCCTTCATGACGACGTGCAGTCGCTCATCGACGCCGAGTGGGCCGAGATCCAGCGTCGCAATACTCTGCGAGATATCAGCTGGTATGAGAACTACCACAACTACACCAACGTGATCAACTATCTCAACACGCTCGCTGCTGCTCATCCCACGCTCGCCACCATCGAGATCGCCGGACAGTCCATCGAGGGAAGAAACATCCCCGTCATCCGCATCACCGCACCGGGGGATGCGTCTGCCCGACCGGTGGTCTTCATCAACGGCACACAGCACGCCCGCGAGTGGATTTCCACCAAGGTCGTCATGTACATCGCCGAGAGCCTTCTCACCGGATACGGGTCCGACACGCGCGTGACCGATCTTCTCAACGAGTGTGAGGTCATCATCGCCCCCATCGTCAATCCCGACGGGTTCGTCTACACATGGACCAACTACCGACTCTGGCGCAAGAACCGCCGCGGGGGCTACGGCGTCGACCTCAACCGCAACTGGTCGGTCGGCTGGGGCGGCGCGGGATCCGATGGATTCACCAGCTCCGAGGTCTACCGCGGCACTGCGCCCTTCTCGGAGCCCGAGACCGACGCCATCCGCAGCTTTGTTGAATCCGACGGCCGCGTCGTCGCTGCGATTGACTACCACAGCTACTCACAACTCATCCTCTGGCCCTGGAGCTACGACTACCTCGACCCGCCCGCCGATGAGCTGGCTCGCTTCACCGACGTTGCCTACGCCATGCGCCAGGAGATCCTCAACGCCGGAGGCGTGCCCTATTCGCCGCAGCCTTCTTACGACCTCTACCTGGCTGCCGGTGTCGCCAGCGACTGGTTCTACGGCGCCGCCAATGCGTTTGCCTATACGATCGAACTCCGCGATGACGGGTTCTATGGCTTTGAACTTCCACCCTCCCAGATCCTTCCGACCTGTCAGGAAAACTGGCCCGCATTCCTCTACTTCGCCGAGCAGGCCATCCGCCCGGTTGTCATCTCCATCCCCGGGGGAGCGCCTGCCACCGCATCGACCGACCAACCCACCGTCTTCAACGTCACGATTTCGGACGCAGCCAGCTCCTACGAACCGGGTACCGGCATGCTCCACTATCGCGTCGGCTCAAGCTCGTTTACCTCCGCCCCCCTGACAAGTCTCGGAGGAGGCCTGTTCCAGGCAGCCCTGCCCTCTGCTCCGTGCGGCTCGAGCATCGACTTTTACATCACCGCCGACTCAACCGACGGCCGCACCGTCTCTCTCCCCTCCGCCGGACCCGATGCTCCGTTCACCGCAACAGCCGTTGAAATCACCATCGCCTTTGAAGACAACATGGAATCCGGAACTGGCGCGTGGATCGCCGGGGTTGCAGGGGACACCGCCACCACCGGCCAGTGGGAACTTGCAAACCCGCAGGGCACGGCTGCCCAACCGGAAGATGACCACTCCAACCCCGGCACCATGTGCTGGGTGACCGGCGCGCTTGCCGGCTCAAGTCTCGGGACCTACGACGTGGACAACGGTGCCACGACACTCATCACGCCCCGGCTTGACGCCTCGCCTGCACAGGCCGATGGCATTGATGCATGGCTCGTCTACTACCGCTGGTACTCAAACGACCAGGGCGCCGCGCCAAACTCCGACTCCATGCCCATCGAAATCTCCAACGATGACGGCGCAACGTGGACTCAGCTTGAACTGGTCACCGAGAATCTCAACCGCTGGGAACGCCGCGAGTTCAACATCGCCGACTTCGTCACTCCGACCGATCAGATTCGGGTCCGCTTCGTCGCACGCGACCTCAGCCCGGGATCGATTGTCGAAGCCGCGATCGACGACGTTCGGCTTGAGCTGCGTGGGTGTGCCTGCGCTCCGGCCGACATGAACTGCGACGGCGAGCTCAACTTCTTCGACGTGCTCATCTTCCTTGATCTCTTCTCCGCTTCCGATCCGGCTGCCGATTTCAACAACGACGGTGAGTTCAACTTCTTCGACGTGCTCATTTTCCTCGACATGTTCTCCAACGGCTGACACTCGCTTGGAGGTCTGATAACACTACCAGCGCGCCGTCCATGCGGGCGGCGCGCTTTTCTTGCGCGCACCTTTTGTCTTCCCTTCTCACCTCGACTTGACACCACGCCGATCAAGTCCGCGATGACTGCTCCAGACTTCTCGCACCAGTTCGCCGGGCACCAGCCTCGCAAGTTGCGCAAGCGTGCTGCACGCATTCACTGCGAGGATCTGAGTTCAAACTTCGGCCCGGTTCTCGACCTGAGCCTCAGCGGCGCGCGCATTCTCTACCGGGGGATTCGTCGCTTTTCAACCGGACAGCAGCTCACCCTCACCTTCCGGGGGTACGGCTGCGAGGTTGCCGTCCGCGCCCGGCTTGCACGCGCGCGCCGGCTCGGCTTCATGGCACAAGAGCTCGGACTCCAGTTCTACGACGTCGATGCAGGCATGAAACGCACGATCAGTGACCTCGTTCGCACGCACAGTGTGCGTTATCACGTCTTCAAGGATGCAGCCTGACGTGCGCGAACGCTTCGCGTACCTGCTCGTACAAATCGTGCAGAGTCTGCGGATCGTGTAACGCGATCGACCAGGTCCGATCGCGCACCGCTTCATTTGACGCAAACTGCTCGCGCATCCTCTCCGCGCGCGCATCCAGCGCCGCGATCTGCTCGCTGTGCTCATCCACGACTTCGCGCAGTTTCGCGTGCATCTCCCAGAACAGGCGCGCCCGCTCGTGCGACCGTCGCGGCAGATGATCGATCCGTTCGAGCAGTGCTTGCTTGGCGCGTCTTGCCGCGTCGTCTCCAAGCAGCCCCGGATCATGCCTTGCCCGGTGAGCTTGTGCGATGGCCCGCTCAAGCGCTCGTGCCTCGACGGGTTCGACACCAAGATTCAGCAGGCGCGTTGCGCTGACGACAGCCGCCGGCGAAAGCTCAAGCCCAAGCCACGATCGAAACCACTGCTCCGTCACCCGGTCGTAGGCTCCCCCGCCCGTGCCGTGGATGAAAAGCTCACACCCCGCTGCTCTCAACATGCCCGTCATCAACAATCCGCGCGGCACGAGCCCTTCGCGCGGAACCTCGCCGCCATCAACCATCACCGGCATGCGCGGCTGATTGGCGCCGATCCGCCACAACGGAAGCTCATACCGACCCGATTCAACCCGACATACCAGCGCCCGCACACCCGCATCCGGATGCGATGCGACCGCCGCGTTGTACAACTCGACACACCGCCGTGGATCAGCGATCATCCGATCCACAACCGCGTGAAAAAAATCGGTCTGCGCGGTCGCACTTGCGCGGATCACCCGCTCAACCCGCGGCACACCCGCCCTCTCGAGCACAATCTCCACAGCACGGTGCGCCTGGCCTGCCAGGTCACTTGCCCCCGCGCGCGCTTCCTGCATCGCCATGGCTGCCAGACGCGCCTGCTCGGGCACATCGCTGCGAACCGCCACCGGCCGGCGACTGACGCACGCCGCATCCGGATGCCCGGTATCACCCTCAGCAAGCTCGATCCACTCGCCACGCCACACCCCTCGGCGGTCCTGGCTTGCAATGCGCAAGAGCGTCGGGCGATTGTCGTCGAGATCGGCAATCACCCACGCGACCGCCCCAAGGCAGGACGCGGCGTGCAGCGCCATGTACTTGGCAGCAATCCCCGCGTGCCACAGCCCCGCCTGGTGGCCGGAGAGCACCACCGCCTCGTCGCCGTTCAGACCCATCTGCTCACGGAAGCGCTTCCAGTCGACCGATCCGCGATCGCGCCTGCGGGCGCGCTCCACCAGCTCAGGCCAGGCGTCCGCCTCCGGCTCGATCAACAAAGCGCCATCCTCAGAACCAACGCCCACGAGCGATCCTAGGGGCACGGCGTGCACATCAGCCCATCAAGCGCCGTCTCCGGCAACAAGGAGGCACGCCTTCGAATCGCGCAGTGGAGCACACGCCGATAGTGCCGGTATCGCACAGATGCATCATCAAGCCCGCCCCCGAACGAACGCGCTGCACTCGTGTAGATCAGCCGCACCGGGATTTCTCCGATTCGCAGCCCCGCCGCCACTGCCTCCACCCAGAACTGCATCGGAAACGCGTATCCATCTTCCGTCAGCTCAAGCCGGGACACCTCGGAGACGCGATACGCCTTGAAGCCACAAAAACCATCCGTCAGGCTCAGCCCGAGCCGGTCGTTGATCTCCGTCGTGATGCGCAGGTTGATCGAACGGCGATCGGCCGGAGGCGTCCCCTCGGCATCATCAAGATTCAGATACCGCGATCCGCTGATGACGTCAAACCGGTCTGACCGGGCTTCGGCCAAAAACCGCGGGATCCAGTCCGGCTCGTGCTGCTCATCGCAGTCCATCGTAATCACCCAGTCGTACTCACCTTCGGCCCCGAGCCGAAACGCATCCTGCATCGCACGTCCGTACCCCGCGTTTTGCTTGCGAACCAGCGTCCGGATGCCCAGCCGCGGCGCAAGACGCTTCAACACCGCGCCCGTCCCGTCTGTGGATGCGTCATCGATCACCACGACATCGCCCGCAAAGGCGCGCACACGCCTGAGCACCTGCTCGACCGTTGCCACTTCGTTGTAGACCGGAATCACCACAAGGCTGCGCACGACCAGTTCCTCCCAAAGCTCGACCGATCCACAACCACGCTTCGGCCCAGACTATTCCCGGGCACGGCTCCCGGATCACCCGTCGCCTCGGATCTCATACCTCGAACGGGTTTTCCTCCGCCGCTCTCTCCCGGGCCTCGCGCTCGGCCCGGGCCAGCTGGGTATACGCTGCGAAACCAAACGGCATCCCCTCGTACTGCTCGTCCTCGTCTTCCTGGCTTGCCTGAGCCGCCTGTTCCAGACGCCGCACAAGCTCCTCGCTCAACGAATGAAACGCCACAACCTCATGCACGGGAATGGTGTAGACCTCGCCTCCGGGCGTGTGAATCTGAAAGACCGTGCACTGTACGTCCGCTGAGAGCATCCGGTCGCCCGGGGTTCTTCCCACCGAACAGGCGAAAACCGGAAAGACGTCCGCGATCGGAATCCGCTGTCCCAGCCTGGTAATCACAGCCATCCGACCGTCGAACATCTCGTCGAGCGGACCCGTGCTCATCGCGGCACCCTTTGGCGACGCCGAGAGTCTGCCCCCCGAACGCGCAGCCACCGACAGCGCATCAAGAATTTCGCGCACCACGTTCTGCCAGAACAGCTCCCGGCGGCGCGTGACCCCGTTCAGGGCGCCCTGCTCCCCCTGCGGCCTTGACGGCTCATGCCGAGGTTCGATCTCACCGTGTTCGTCGCTCATCACTCGTCGATCGCCTCCAGCTCCACGTCAATCTTGTCCAGCCGTTCACCCAGCTCGCTCACCTCGCGCTCCCAGCGCTTCGAATGTGCCTCGGGATCGTCCTGCACCCAAGCCCCCCATGCAGGCTCCAGACATTTCAACTCCGGGTACCTGTCCATGATTCCCACGAGCCTTTGCAACGCTTCGCCTGCCCGACGCCTTTCGGCACGAATCGACTCGATCAACTCCTGCTTCTCATGTCCCGATGCGCGCGGGGCGCGCGCAAGTTTGCGCTCGATCTTCTCAATCAGCACACGCGCTGCGTTCCTCACGCGCCCGGCTTCCGCATGCGCAGCATCCAGTTCGCTGCGCACTTCCGTCCGTTCGCGCTTGAATGCACGCACACCCCCCTGTCGCAGAACCTGTCCGATCCCGTCAGCCTGATCGGCAAGCCCGAGAACAATCAACATTCGCTCATTCAGGTCCACGGTCCAGTGCTCCTCGTCCAGGCGCGTCACAACTCGGACCGCCCCTGCATCATTGCTCTGTCGAACCAGCTTTGCTCCCGCCTCGTCGAGTTCGACCCATACATCGCCGATCGGCCGACTCAGCACATCGAGCAACAGCGAAAGATCGGGCCTGCTCTCCAGCAGGTCCGTGCACAGCTGCTCATACGGCCCGCGCCAGCCTTGCCCAAGCGCGACGCACAATCCGGGTAATGCCCACCCCTGATCTCCCGCCAGGCCGACGCCGCGTCCGACAGCTGCCCGATCGGCTGAGAGCATCCACAGCAATACCCCCGGGGCAATCGAGTCACCCCGATCAAGGTAGACCGAAACCGGAACCGGGCAATCTCTGATCGCGCGTGCCACCCGGAACACCAGGTCCCCGCGTGCTCGCGTGCAGTCCACGACGACGACCGCCAGCACTTCGCGCGCCGGATCGCGCCTTGAGAACCACGACACGATCTCGTCTGCCATGGCCCGGCTGTTCAGGTCTCCACGAACGTCAAGCTGGGCCACGACCCCCTGTCTGGGCTGTGCGCACGCCCATGACACTGCGGCGCACATGAGCACGATGCCTGCCAGCCGCACCATCATCCCACCGGCTGCGCCTGCGATGCCGACGTCAGATTGGCCCCGAACTCACCGGGCTCGAAGACGTGCACGCGATCCAGATCCACCGCGAATGTGCGCATCTGGCCGGGCCTGACATCGCTCGTCGACGGAATGCGCGCCACCAGTCCCTCGTGGAAGGCCGACTTCATGCGCACGTCCATTTCATCACCCAGAGGCTCAACCACCTCGACACTCAGCTTGAGCACACGCCCACGCAGCCGATCATGCTCTCCCTCGTCGCACACACGCAGGGCCTGCGGACGCAACCCCAGCACGACGTGCTTGCCGACATGATCTCTCAGCGCCGGGGCGTGCTGCTCGCACAGGTGCAGGGCTTGTGCGCCGTCACTGCCTTTTTCTCGAAACACAACCTGTCCGTCGTCGGCCTCGATCGTCCCGTCCATGAAGTTCATCGGCGGAGTCCCGATGAACGCAGCCACGAAGCGGTTGACCGGATGCCGATACACATCAAACGGCGTATCAACCTGCTGAATCTCCGCATCGGCCATGACGACCACGCGGTCGCCGAGGGTCATGGCCTCTTCCTGATCGTGCGTGACATAGACCGTGGTTGTGCGCAATCTCTGGTGGAGTGCCTTGAGTTCGCCGCGCGTCGTGACACGCAGCTTGGCATCGAGATTGGACAACGGCTCGTCAAAGAGAAACGCCTTGGGCTCGCGCACAATCGCACGCCCCACCGCCACGCGCTGTCTCTGCCCGCCGGAAAGCGCACGCGGCTTGCGCTCGAGCAGGTGCTCGATCCCCAGAATCCGCGCTGCGTCACGCACACGCCGATCGATCTCCTGCTTGGGGACGCGGCGCAACTTGAGCGCGAAGGCCATGTTTTTGTATACCGACATATGGGGGTAGAGCGCGTAGTTCTGAAACACCATTGCGATGTCGCGATCCTTCGGGTGCACATCGTTGACGACGCGATCGCCGATCCGGATGGTTCCGCGCGAGATTTCCTCAAGCCCGGCGATCATCCGCAGGGTTGTGCTCTTGCCACAGCCGGAAGGACCGACCAGAACCACAAACTCCCCGTCGGCGATGTCGAGGTTGAACCCTCGCACCGCTTCGACCCCCCCCGGATACACCTTCCAGACGTCGCTGAGCAGAACCTCGGCCATGAATGTCCCTCTCTGGGTTGATCTCGTTCCCGAGAGCCTAACCGCTCGCTACGTCCCCGCCAACCCGCATAACCGGTTCATTTCCGCCCCGCTCATCCCAAGCAACCCATGCCCGTGCCCAAGCACGCCCCGCTCACAGCCCGATAGAGCAGGTATGTCCAGGGAGGGGCGTACCGCGATGAATCAGTCACCAGATGCGTTCAACCAGGTCAAGGCAATCCTCGGCAAGCTCGATCGGTCGATCACGGAGGCTCGCTCTCGACGCCTCGGCACCCCGGTTGAAGAGCCCGAAGCCGTCTCCAGAATCCCGCCTCAGGCTGCGGAACGCCCGCCTGAGCCACTCCCTGCCGTCCCGCCCACCCCGAAGCCCGCTACGGGGTATGCCAAGCACCGGGGGCAGTTTGGACGCGCCAAGCCACTCAACAAGCCGACCAACGGCTCGTGGCGCGCCAACGACTGAGTTTGCACGCACAGCTTCCACTCTGCCGTTCAGCCAACCCCGCTCAGCAGGCGGGGATTTTCTTTCGTTCCGGCTCGATCAGGTCTCGCTGGAACAAGCACATCTTGCCCGCAGGCTGCCGATGCGTACAATCCTCGTCCCACAGGGGATTGGTGTAATTGGTAGCACGACGGATTCTGGTTCCGTTAGTAAAGGTTCGAGTCCTTTATCCCCTGCTTTTTTCCGGCGAGCACGGCTTGGCTGCCCTTGCGAAGTTGGGCCGTCCTCTCTCTCAGCGCCTATGCAGGAAAGTGAGATCGTCGGGAGGTTTTCCGGGTGGAAGCGTCTGGTCGATCTCACTGCCACTGACACGCCGGGCCGTGTTTGGCCTCGTATGCAGTCCACATTTCGAACCAGTAGCTGCGGAACCTGTGCTTACCGAACGGCTCGTAGTGTGCCTGCAACTGAGCGATCACCTCGCTCTCCGTTCCCGCAAAGCCGAGCACCTCACGTCCGTGCCGCATCAGCTCCGTGTCCACTGCCAGACGTGAATAGCGCCCGAGCAACTGCATGATATTGCTTGCCGCATACGGGCCGATGCCGGGAAGCTTGAGCAGAAATCGGTAGACCTGTTCATCCGGGTGTTCGGGATCTTCGAGCCACTGCTCATCGATCTGCCCGGATGCGAACAGCCTGGCAAGCTCGATCAACCTCCGGTCGCGATAGCCCACGCGACAACGCCCGCGCAACGTCCCCGCCCGTGCGCGCGCCAGGCGCAGCGGACGCGGAAACGCCCCGGCCCGACCCAGCACATCGCACAGCCTGCGGTTCATGTTCTGCGTGCTCTTCCAGGTGACGTTGCAACTGGTGATCGTGCGCACCATATCCTGAAAGAGGGTCGGCGAACGGAAGATTCGTCCGCGTCCGCTCGATTTCCAACGTGGATCGACCGAATGAAAGGCTGCGATGTCTTCCTGACTTTCGTTGAGTCGAAGCATGCGCCGGATGTATGCGCGCGCCGTGCGCTGCTCGGCGTGAGAGAGCGAGCGGTCAAACCAGACCCGGAGCTTCCCGCGATCGTGCTCGACGATGTGTGCCCGGGCCGGCCCATCGTCCAGGTCAAACGTCGTGCGCAATGACTGCGAGTCAACGTCCCAGCGATCGGGCGCGAGACGGAAGTATCCGTATGAACACACGTCGCGCGCAAGCCGATAGTCACTCGGAGCGCCGATGTTGAGCCGTGTGCCCACTTACACCGCCAGGAGCGTGCGGCTGGGAAAGCACAACGTCGCCAGATTGAGCGCCAGTCGATCGCCCAGACGCGCAAAGCTCGGGTAGTACTTGTCGGCCTGTCGAGACAGCTCGTCGATTGTCACATTGGCGCCGGCAAACAACGCCTGGGCGTTCGTGTGGCTCGATTCGATCATCGCGCGGTCATACTCGGGGTGATACTGGATCCCGAGCGTGCGCATGCCGCACTTGAATGCCTGCACCTTGCAGCGCTGACTCGACGCGAGCAACTGTGCGCCGGGGGGCAGCTCCTTGACCTCGTAGGCATGGGAATGAAACTGCCAGCTTCGCCAGGCAATGCCGCTGAACAACGGATCGGTCTGTGCGGGCGTGAGCAGATCCACCGGCGCAAAGCCCGCTTCGGGAGTATCCATCGGCCCGACACTTCCTCCGAGTGCCTGGGCGATGAGCTGTGCACCCAGACAGATGCCGACGACGGGAAGCCCGGCCGCGTGCGCACGGGCGAGGAACTCCCGTTCCGGGTCGAGCCACGGATGCGACTCATCGACGTTCTGAGGCCCTCCGAGCGCCAGGACGCCGTGAACGTTATCAAGATCGGGCGGCACCGCTCGTCCGCCGGCGTCGGGTGCAAGATCGACCCGGCGAATATCGAGCCTGAATCCGTGGTCCCGGAGTGTCATGCCGATACGCCCGGGACCGCCATGTTTGGAATGTTGCAAGACGACGATGGTGGCCATAGTCGCAGATGATAGCTCGACTCGAGCTCACTCTGCCGGCAGCCGATCGGGAACTCGCATCAGGATCGTGGCATCGTGCCCATTGAGATAGTCATGGCGAAACTGCACGAGGGGCGTGCGGGCAAGCGCCCAGGAGAGCATGCCGAGGGTTGAGAATCGAAACGCGGGTCCTGTCTCCGGCGATCCGCCTCCGGGGATCAGGTCGCTGAGGAAGTTGAAGACGAGCATTTGCCCGGGCTTGAGGGCTGCAAACGCCCGGTCGAGCACTGCTTCGGCCGAAGGCTGCTCGAGTGTGTTCAGGGAGCCCGAGAAGATGAGCACATCGACGGCATGAGTGCGCACGATCTCGTCGAACAACGCGGGATCGGCGACGAAATCGCCTTCGATGATGCGGGCGTTGTGGAAAGAGTGTGTGTCGATTTCGCGTTGGCCGGCCTCGACCATCGCGCGGATGCCATCGACGCCGAGGTAGCTTCTGGGCGCCCGCTCGATCTGGTGGAGGTGTACGAGCAGATCCACCCGGCCGCACCCCAGATCCGCGATGGATCGGTGCTCCGGTTGAACCATGTCTACGATGACATCGAAACGACGACGCTGTCCGTCGGGGTTTTGCCACAGGAGGGCTTCGAAACGTGCGCCGACCTTGCGGGCTGCTTCTGCATAGGGCCGAAGGTACTCGGGGTCCTTGGCAGCATGCTTTCGGCGACTTTTGAACATGCGCAAGGCCTCAGCGAAAGTGCATCATCGCGGCGAACGTGTTGAATCGCTCGTTGAT
>RFGK01000008.1 GCA_003697045.1 Planctomycetota bacterium | reverse complement strand
GATCCCCGCATCTGTTCGAGGCTTTCATACTCGTGTTCCTCGGCCCAGGCGGCACACTCGTCGAGCACCTGCGCAATCCTGTCGTGTCCGCGTCGGAGAAGCTCGCTGGCCATCTGCACGGTGTCGGCGCCACACATGATCGACTTGATCACGTCGGCGGCCGAGTGGACGCCACCCGTGACCGAGAGCGAGCAAACCACCTGACCAAAGAGTATGGCTACCCATCGAAGTCGCAAGAGCAGCTCGACAGGCTCGGACAGGCGCAGCTCGGAAATGGTGTCGAGTTCCTCGATGTCGATGTCGGGCTCGAAGAACCGATTGAACAGCACCAGCCCGCTGGCACCGGCCCCCTGGAGCTGGAGCGCAAAGTTGGTCAGCGATGTATAAAACGGGGAAAGCTTGACGGCGATTGGAATTGCGATGCCCCGGCGGACTTCACTGACCATCTCACGAATGTGCTGTTCGATCTGCTCGCCGGATTCGTCCCCGTCGGTGGGCACGTAGTAGACGTTGAGTTCCAGGGCATCAGCGCCGGCCTGTTCCAGGCTCTTTGCGTAGGAAAGCCACCCGCCGCGTGTTGAGCCGTTGAGCGAGGCGATGACCGGTACGTCAAGCGCTTCCTTGATCTGTCGAAGACGATCGAGGTAGTCGTCTGGTCCGATGCGATATTCCTCGGGCTCCGGCATGAAGCTGACAGCCTCTCCGAACGAATCCATGTGCGATTCCAGCGCGGCCGTTGTTGCCAGTGCCTCGGCGTCGATCTGCTCTTCAAAGAGCGAAGGCATGACGATGGCGCCCGCACCGGCGTCTTCGAGACGCTTGGCCGAGTCGACCGAGTTGGTCATCGGACTGGCACCCGCGATGATCGGATTGGTCAGGCGGAGCCCGAGATAGTTGGTCGAAAGGTCAATCATGGCTTGCTCCTTCCGCGGTGGAAGCCTCGTCGGCTTGCTCGACGGGTCGCTCGTGAACCGGCATGCGCAACTCGGCCATGTGCTTGTAGATCGCGACGCGACGTTCCGCACACGCCTGCGACAGGTCGGCCAGACGGTGGAATCGCTCAGGGTCAATCCGCTCGACCATGCGGAAGCGTGTCTCGTTGCGCAGGTATTCCTTGACCGGGATCTTGTCGCCTCTTGCATCGATCACGAGCGGGGGGTTGCCTTCTTCGATCCGGCGCGGGTCGTAGCGATACAGAGGCCAGATCCCGCTTTCCACTGCACGCTTTTGCTGATCGGCGCCGTACCGCATGTCGTATCCGTGCGCAATGCAGTGGCTGTACGCGATGATCAGTGACGGACCGGGATACGACTCGGCCTCCACGAATGCCTTGACCGTGTGGTTGTCATTGGCGCCCATGGCCACGCTGGCGACGTACACGTGCCCATAGCTCATTGCCATGAGTCCGAGGTCCTTCTTGTCGACTTCCTTGCCGGAGACGGCAAACTTTGCTGCGGCTCCGATCGGAGTTGCCTTGGATGCCTGTCCACCGGTGTTGGAGTAGACCTCCGTGTCGAGCACGAGAATGTTGACGTCGCGCTGCTGGGCAAGCACGTGATCGAGTCCGCCGTAACCGATATCGAAGGCCCAGCCGTCGCCTCCGACCAGCCAGACGGACTTTTTCACAAGGTAGTCGGCGATGTCGGCCAGTCGTGCCGCCGCCGGACCGGGGATCGATCTCAACTTGGCGTGCAGCTGTTCGACGGCGGCCCGCTGTTCGATGATGCCGGCCTCATCGACCTGTTGGTTTTCGAGCAGCGCCCGGACGAGCTGATCACCGATGTGTCCGGCCAGTTCGGTCACCAGCCGCCGCGCCTCGGCTGCGTGCGCATCGACGGCCAGTCGCATGCCGTACCCAAACTCGGCGTTATCCTCGAACAATGAGTTGGCCCACGCCGGGCCGCGACCGTGCCGGTCGACGGTGTATGGCGTCGTCGGCAGGTTGCCGCCATAAATCGACGAACATCCCGTCGCATTGGCGATGATGGTGCGATCGCCGAACAGTTGGGTCAGCAGCTTGATGTATGGCGTTTCGCCACATCCGGCACAGGCGCCCGAATACTCAAACAGCGGCAACAACACCTGCACACCCTTGACGTCAAACCGCGCCAGCTTGCTGCGGTCAAACTCGGGCAGCGAGAGGAAGTAGTCGTAGTTTGCCTTCTCGCGGTCCTTGTGCTCCAGATGTGAAGCCATGTTGATTGCCTTGTGGCGCGGGTTTGACTTGTCCTTGGCCGGGCAGACACTCACGCAGAGGTTGCAGCCCGTGCAATCTTCGGGCGCCACCTGGATGACGTACTTCATGCCCTTGAAGTCCCGGGCCTTGTAGTCGGCAGAACGGAAGCTCGCGGGTGCGTGGCCGTTGACTGAGCTTTCGTCGAAGATCTTCGCTCGGATGGCCGCATGCGGGCAGACCATGGCGCACTTGTTGCACTGGATGCAGATCGACTCGTCCCAGATCGGAATCTCCAGCGCGATATTGCGTTTCTCCCACTTGCTTGTGCCGGTCTGCCAGGTGCCATCGACGGGGAACGCGCTGACGGGCAGCAGGTCGCCCTTGTCAGCGAGCATCACACTGGTGACTTTCCTGACGAAATCGGGCGCTTCGTCCGGGACAATCGGCGGACGGGTGCGCGTGGCGCTGGCCTGCGCGGGGATGGGCACCTCGTGAAGATTGGCAAGCGTCATATCGACGGCCGCCCAGTTGCGTCGGACGACTTCCTCACCCTTGCGCCCATAGGTCTTCTTGATCGCTTCCTTGACCTTTTCGATCGCCTGTTCGCGCGGCAGGACCCCGGAAAGAGCAAAAAAGCACGTCTGCATGACGGCATTGATGCGGTTTCCCATGCCTGCTTCGCGTGCAACTGCAACGGCATCGATTGCAAAGACCTTCAACTTCTTCTCGATGATCGCCTCTTGCACTTCGCGTGGCATGTGCTCCCATACCTTGTCAGGCGGATAGGGAGCATTGAGCAAGAACGTGGCGCCGGGGGCTGCATACTCCAGCACGTCGTACCGATCGAGGAATACGAACTGATGGCAGGCGACGAATCCGGCCTGGCGAATCAGATAGGTCGAGCGAATCGGTCGAGGGCCGAAGCGCAGGTGCGAGATCGTCCGCGCGCCTGACTTCTTCGAGTCGTAGACAAAGTACCCCTGGGCGTAGTTGTCGGTTTCTTCGCCGATGATCTTGATGGAGTTCTTGTTGGCGCCGACGGTGCCGTCCGCCCCGAGCCCGAAAAACACCGCCCGCACGACGTCGTCAGGCTCGGTCTGGAAGCTGTCGTCGTAGTCGATCGAAAGATGGGTCACGTCGTCCACGATGCCGACGGTAAAGTGCGGCTTGGGTGTGTCCTTCGACAGCTCATCGAAGACCCCCTTGACCATTGCCGGCGTGAACTCCTTGCTCGAAAGCCCGTATCGCCCGCCGATGATGCGCGGGAG
>RFGK01000001.1 GCA_003697045.1 Planctomycetota bacterium | reverse complement strand
CGGTCGGGGTCGAATCGTGTGCCTCGATAACTGATCGTCACATCGCAGCCGATGCGATAGCAACGGATCGCTGCTTCGACCGCCGAGTTTTTGCCTCCCACGATCAGGACGTGGCTTCCGAAGTATGTGTGCGGATCAGCAAGAAAGTGGCTCACATGCGGCAGGTTCTCGCCGGGCACGCCCAGCATGCGCGGGCGATGCATGTCGCCGATGGCGAGCACGAGGCGCCTGGCGTATCGCACGCGGGGTTCGGCTGTCGCCATCTGTTCGGTCAACTCCGCCGGGCCGCCCACGCCATGCGTGCTTCGTTGCGTGACAAGTTCAAACCCGTCGGTGGTGCGGCGGGCCTGGATCACGCGCGTGCAGGTTTCGATGCGAAGATTGAAAGCACCCACAACCGTGCGGAGGTAGGCAAGGTATTCCTCGCGTGTTGCCTTATCCTGGTTGGCCGTCACCAGCGGCACGCCGGCGATGGCGATCCGTTCCGGGCTCGAAAAAAAGCGCGTGCCCGGTGCCCACCATTGCATCGTCGCGCCGACGGTGCCGGCCTCGATGATCGTAAAGTCGATCCCCCGTCGTTGCAGTTCGACGCCCAGCTCGATCCCGATCGGGCCTGCGCCCACGATGACAACATCATTGCGACACATGCACCAGCGTAGGCATCGCCGCTACGAGCCTGCGTTGAGCTTCTCTGCTCCGCGTACCGCCTTGATCCACAGTCCCATGCTCGATGCCTGCAAGACCAGGCTTGCGAGGACGACGAGGAAAACGACAGGTGCGAAGAACCTGCGCACTTCACCTTCCGGAAGGCCGAGGACCATCGCCAGCGAGAGTGACCCGCGCAGGCCGGCAAACCAGATGACGTGTTTCCATCCTTTCGGCCAGTGCGGCTTGACGATCACTACAACCGGGTACACCACGGCCGCACGCCCTGCGAGAAGTGCGGCAAACACGAGCCCCGCCGTCAAGAGCACGTGTCCGTCAAGCAGTTGTCGTGCGCCGCCCAGGTTGGGGTCGGACAGTTCGATTCCGATGAGCAGAAACAGGACGGAGTTGACGATGAAATCGACGCTGTCCCAGAAAGATTCGAGGGTGCGACGTGTGGCTCGTGACATCGAAAGAACGCGCCCATAGTTTCCAATGATCAACGAAGCGCACACGACGGCGATGACGCCCGAGCCATGAAAGCGCTCGGCGAGGATGAACGTTCCCCACGCCAGTGCTACGGAGACTGCCGTTTCGAGCAGGCGGTCGTTGAGTCGCCGAAGTATGAACAATGCGCCAAGCCCGGTGAGGATTCCGATCAACGAACCGAGACCGGCAACCTTGACGAACGCGAAGACGGCTGCGAGAAGGTCGAGTGCTGGTGCGGGGGGCGCATCGTAAGTCGTGGCTGCGGCAAGCGTTCCGATGCCCGCCGCCTTGAGCACGCCGAACAGCGCCACGGCCGTGCCGTCATTGAAAAGGCTCTCGCCCTCGACCATGGTCTTGAGCTTTTCCGGCACGCCGGCAGTCTTGAACACGCTCATCACGCTGATGGGGTCGGTTGGCGCGAGCATGACTCCAAGTAGGAGCACCGTCGGTATGGTCGCGCCGCCCAGCCCTCGTTCGACCATCGGCCAGGCACACAACGCCACGACCACACTGGTCAGGATCACGCCCGGAAAGGCACAGAGCAGCACCGGAAGCCACACCTTGCGCAAATGATCAAGATCGGTATGAAGCCCGGCCTGAAAGAGCAGCGGAGGCAGGAAGAGCATCAGAACAACGTCCTGGCGAATCCATGCGCCCTCGGGGGCGTATCCCCACGCGGCGATCCCAAGTCCGGTCAGCACCAAAGCGACGGTGTACGGCACGCGCACCAGCCGCGTGGCAGCTGCGACGATACACGAGATCGCCACCAGCGCAATGGCGGTCTCCACGACCTGCGTCAGTGTCGAATCGGTCGAAGCCAACGCCGTCAGCATCGTTGCGAGTCTATCGAACCTTGGGCGTGTTGGTGTGTTCAGCGCCGTGGCATCGAGTCGTCTGGGCGTCGCCGAAGCGCAATACCCACGCCCCCCCCGGCAAGCAGCACCACCCCCGCCGGCGCAGGCACAATTGCGAATGGTGCATTGCTCGAATCCTGGTAGTCGGTGCCAGCGTTGTCCTGCACCACACGCACCCACACCGAATCATCCACAATGTTCGGCACCGTCCAGTCGTAGGAGTGATCGCTCCCGCTCGATGCGTCACCGACTTCAAGATCGAGCGCGATGGGGACATACATTCCCCCCACCGATTCGGTCGAGTAAAACAGGTCCCAGTTTTCGGTGTTGTGTCCGATGAGCACATGCCATTCGATGCGGAAGACAGACCCTGCTTCAAGGGTCTCGCCGCCATTGGGTGAGGTCAGCACCACGTGGGCCTGCGCCGCTCCCGCAAGGACCCCAAAAAAGCCGACGACGCCTGCCAGTCTTCCGATCATGTTGTGCTCCCTGCCGATTCCCAGGCGCTGCAGATGTGCCGGGTCGCACGACAAACCTACCACACCTTGTCGATTCGGCAAGTCTCCATGAAGAAAGTCCTGAATCCGCTCATTGAATTCGACGACGCTGGGTGCGCATGCAACCGGCCCGGCTGGACGAATGGGCTTGTCGAGGCCCGTGCGGCACACGCCCTACGGCGCCGGAGCCTGAAGCACCAGCGTTGCCTCACCCGCTGAGATGAGAATCAGCCCATTGAGCAGGCTCACCGATTCGG
>RFGK01000237.1 GCA_003697045.1 Planctomycetota bacterium | reverse complement strand
TGGTCCTCGTAGGCGGCCGTCATCACGTACGAGCCGGCTCCAAGCTGCTTCACGGCTGGCTTGATCACCTCGTGCATGGGGACATCTCAGTCTATCGAACCCCTGATCTTCGTGCCTTTTGCGCCTCCACACCTCTTTTCCTCACGAATTGACGCAATTGTGTCGAAAATCATCCCCAGTGTGTTGCATTGTGGGTCATTGTGGGTATGATCGCGGTGCGATGACTCGGGAGGCACCCCAGAATGCTCTTTACGGGACAGGCGGAAATCACCGTCGACGCGAAGCATCGCCTTGCTTTGCCCGCCAAGTTCCGCGCCCGATGGGACCCGAAGCGAGACGGCCCGACGTGGTACTGTGTTCCCTGGCCTCACGAGGGCGTCCTGCGCCTCTACACGGAACGACGCTTCGAGCAGATGGCCGAACTCCAGGAAGAGACGCTCACCCCCGATCAGGACCGTGCCGATCTCGAAGCAACTCTGTTCGGGTTTACCGAACAGCTCGATGTCGATTCGGCTTCGAGGATTCGCCTGCCCGCATGGCACATCGATTTGATCAAGCTCCCACGCGAAGTGGTTGTCGTGGGAGCCAGGAACCGCCTCGAAGTCCGCGCACGCGATTCGTGGGTCGGATCCAGAGTCGAGAGATTCAACGAACTGCGACAGCTGGTCGCCAGGCTGGAAGCACGAAAGAACGCCCAGTGATTGCAGCAGACAGAAGAGGAGAGATCCCCGGCCGGATGACGCCGGGGCGCGTCCACCGGCTCGAAAGGGGCGGCCCGGACGAGTGATTCGAAATGTGTTCCCGGCGCATGGATTCGGCGCCGGAGCGGCCTGCTTGCAAGCCAGGACGGCGACGCGGGCAGCATGGGCAGGATGCCCGGCCGCAAACAAATCACGTGGAGTCGTCCCGTCGGTCCTCATGGATTCGAGGCCCGTGCGCACGGAAGCGCATCCGACACACTGCTCCACACTTGCCTTTGCGTTCGTACGACAAGGTCGTTGTGCGAACGCTTTTCCAGAAACCTCCAGGATCGGAGATTTCCCGACCACCGATCCGACCTCGACCCGTCGGCCCCACCCCGACGGGTCGCACGTTTTTCTTCGCAACAAACGCCATCCACCCTGCCATGCGCACGCAGCCGCGTCATGGACTGCTGCCCCCGGTACCGCTGTTCGTCGCGCACCGAGCGAGTGCTCCGCAGGGGCTCTGCTCCCCTGCTGCACCTCGTGGGCGCATATTCACGTCGACTGCCAACTGCCCGGCGTGACACGAAATACGAAATGACAGTGTGTGAGTGGAGTGGCGAGAGACAGTTCAGTTCTGAGGCGTCGTCTGTGGCTTTCGCCGCCGCCGCGGCACGCCGGAGATCGTCCCCCCATACACATAATGAGGGTTATCCTCGCTGAGCCTGGCCTGACACACCGCACAGGCCAGCTCCCAGTTGCCGCCCGGACGATACTTGATGCGATAGAGCTTGCGGGTTGGGTGCATGCACAGGGGACATACCCTCACCGCAACGGGGGTACTTCCGGATTGTCCTCCTGTCCTCTTCGCCATTGCAGGGTACCCATCGCCCGTGAGACAAGATGCTCGCCCACTTCAACGCCGTCGCTGTTTGGATATTCCCGACAACAAACGGCCAAGCACTACTGGATTTTTGGGAGAACGCCTGTGGGTGTTTCGGGAGCCTCCTGTCCTCGGTAGGCCCTGTATCGGATCGAACACCACACAAGCGTGAGCCAAGACAGCAACACGGGAAGCGCAATTCGGGCGCAGCCAATCGGATGAAGTCGCATTTGCACCCAAACCGGGGGATGCAAGAGGCACGAACGCAGCCCCTGATTCCCTCCAGCGTCCGGACACTCCCCGCCCGGGCGATTCCGCTCATCGGGTCGGGGTCCACGCCGGATGCAACGCTCGTGGTGGGCCCGGATCGAAGGACCCACCCGAGGCTCAGTTCACGAACGCGCCGGCTGGAGTGATCGATCTGCGCATGCGCGCGTCCTGCGATCAGTCCACGCGCTCGGCCTTTTGAATCACCACGGGATCAACGGGCACGTTTTCGTGACCGGCCCGGCTCGTTGTGGACACCTTGGCGATTGCATCGACCACTTCCTTCCCCTCGACCACCTTGCCGAAGACCGCATAGCCGGCGCCGTCACGTGGCTGATCAAGGAAACTGTTATCGGCGACGTTGATAAAGAACTGGTTGGTTGCCGAATCGGGCTGATAACCGAGTCGGGCCATGGCAATCGTGTAGGGATCGTTCGTCAATCCGTTCTGCCATTCGTTTGCGATGGGCGCATTGGTGGGTTTCTTGGACATGTCGGGCGCGAAGCCGCCGCCCTGGATCATGAATCCGTCGATCACCCTGTGGAAGATGGTCCCGTCGTATCCGCCCGAGTCGACGTAGGAGAGGAAGTTCTCCGTCGAAATCGGTGCCTTCTCGCCGTCGAGCTCGAGGACGATATCGCCCATGGTCGTCGTCAGTTTCACACGCACAGTCTTCTCCTTGGCCGGTTCGGGTTGGCTGTCAACACGCGTCTGTTCTTCTTCCGCAGCCGGCTGGTTCTTGCATCCCGCCACCACGCACGCGACCAGCGCTGCGGCGATACACACGCCCACCCGAACACGCGAAACACACCTGCTCATGAATCAACCTCCTGGATTGGCTGTTCGTCTCCGGACTGGCCGGGGGCGCCAGGCTCGGGCAAAAGCTCTTCAATAACCTCGGGCATTCCCTCCGGCGGAGCAATCCATCCGTCTCGACCCACGCGAAGCTGGCCGGTCTGCAACAGGTATCGAAGGACTGCCACCTGCAAGTCCGTCCGCGCCTGGTCACGGGCGTTTTGGGCATCGAGCAGTTCGATTTGAGTGTCCACCCGAGACTGCGCGTCCATCTCGTCCTGGCGGGCCTCCTGCTCCTGGCGACGAAGCTCGTTGATCTCGACCTGTTGCTTGGCAAGCTCAAAGCGAAACCGAGCCAGTTCGATGTTCCTCAATGACTGCCTGGCCTCGATGATCACATTGTCTCGAAACTGCTCGTAGCTGCGCTGTTGACGCTCATAACCGATCAGTGCCGAGCGCAGATTGAGCCGCTCAATTTCCCGATCCAAAGGCCAATCGAGGGAGATCGAAGCCGCATAGTCCATCTCCTCCACGTCAATGCCGAATCCCCCTTCCCTCACATCCGGATCGGTCGGCACCGACACATTGCCAGCAAGGTTCAGGTCGGGAAGCAGCTGATTCCTCGCCACTTCCACGGCTCGCTTCTCATCTTCCACAGCATCACGCTGATTCTGCAAATCCAGACGATACAACAGCGCCGCCTGCGTGGCCTGTTCCAGCGTGGCATCCGGCTCCGGCACCACGATCGTGGTTTTCGCAATGCGCACGGGCTGGTCCAGCGGAAGCCCGATCCGGACCCGGAACCGGTCCAGCTGCAACCGGTACGATTCCTCCAGATTCGCAAGCGCTGACTTGGCGCTGAGTACGCGGCTTTCCGTGAGCTGAACCTGGAACTGCCGCGCCTGCCCGGCGTCGGCAAGCGCCTTGGTTTGTACGTACAGCTGTTCAAATCCGCGGATCTGCTCGATCTGATTGTCGATCCGCTGTTGCGACTCGACCAGGCTGAAGTAGTCGTTCGCTATGTCCACCAGAAACTCGCGCCGGAATCGCTCAAAACTGCGGGCGGCGTAGACCAGGTCGCGCTCGCTCTGGATGATGCTCTCACGTGCAACAAGCCCACCCCCTCGAAGCAGAGGGACATTTGCCGAAAGAACCAACTCGGACGACTGACGATACCGACCCGACACGGTCCGCCGAAGCTGCTCGGTTGCGTTCCACACGAGGCGTGCTTCGACCTGTCCTCCGTAAGGAAGCCGCTTGGTGGCGCGAAGCGTGTTGACGATATCGATCGCGTGCTGAAAGGACCCCTCGCTGGCGCTGCCGGATGCGGACAGCGCCGTCTCGGCGAAGAACCTGGGCCCCCATCGGTGCTGCTCGATCAGCAACCGGATCGCGGCCAGGATGTAATCTTCTTCCGCCCGGCGGAACTCGCGTGAGCTTTCCTGGGCGATGCGAAGCGCCTCTGCCAGCGTCAGCTCGACGGGTTCACCCGCCTGCGCAGCAGCGGCAAACCCAGCCAGTCTTTCCTGCACCTGGCTGATTTCACGGTCCTGAGCCGCCGTCGCGTATGACAGATCCGTCGAGTCGGGGTTTGCAGTCTCCGGGGTCTGGTAGGCGGAGCGATCGGGCTTCCATCCCCCCGATCTCTGGTACTCGGTTCTCGGGGTTGCCATCTCAGACCCGAGCAGTTTTGTGCGTTCTTCAAGAAGTTTTTGCGTTCTCGCGTCCACTCTCGCGAGGGGGCTTGCGCACCCACCCGCTGCCAGCGCACAGGCCACCGCGCCGGCTGCAAGTGCCCACGAGACCGCAACTCGCGCTCGATCCAGTATCAGGAGTCCATTTGGGCGTCCGGGCATGCAACCTCCGACAAAGCGTCAAAGAACGCGGGGTGGAGTGTAGGACCCATTGCCGAATCGGGAGTGCCCTCCTACTGTCTCGGTCCAAGCTGAGCGAAGACCACACACCCCCGGTTTGGGTGGATCAATTCCCCGAACGAGCATGCGCGTGCCCGACTTGGCGACGCCCGCACGACGACTTCAAGGAGCGACAATCCATGCCTTCCGTGACATATGACGGACGGAGTTTCATGATCGACGGGCGCAGGATCTGGATCGTCAGTGCCAGCATCCCGTTCAACCGCATCGCGCGTGCCCGCTGGGAAGACCGGATTCATGCTGCCAAGCTTGCCGGGTTCAACACGATTGAGGTTCCTGTCCCGTGGTCGCGTGTTGAGCCTCGCCCGGGCCAGTTCGACTTTACCGGCGACAACGACGTCAGGCACTTCATCGAGCTTGTCGGCAAGGCTCAGATGTGGTGCATCCTTCGGCCGGGCCCGTATATCGGCGACGACTGGGAGCTTGGCGGCATTCCCGCCTGGATTCAATCCAACCCGGACTGTCAGCTTCGCGCGCCCAATCAGCCGTTTCTCGAGGCCTGCTCGCGGTACATCGGCGCCCTGGCACAGCAGCTCGGCGAGCTTCAGGTCACTTCTCCCGGTCACGGCGGCCCGATCCTTCTGCTTCAAGTTGAATCACAATGGGCCTGCTCTCATGAAGCGCAGGCTCTTGCGTATCTCGGCGAACTCAACCGCTACTTCCGCGAATCGGGCTTTACCATCCCCACGGTCAATGCCAACAACCTGTGGCAGGGTGTCGAAAGCGAGATTGATTGCTGGGTGGGCGAACAGGACATGCTTTCGACCATGCGTCAGCTTGGCGCTGTTCTTCCGGATCAGCCTCGCCTGGTGATTGACTTTGGACCCAAGGCGCCCGCGCGCATCGGGGAGCCTGCGCCTGCGCCGGTTGACCCGGCGGTGGTTCAGCGCGAGCTTGCGCAGGTGCTTGCGGGCGGCGGCCAGTTCAACTATGTCCCGTTTGCTGCGGGGGGCATGCCCGGCTTTCATGGAGGTCAGCTTCACACCGGGCAGGCGCGCTTTCTGGCGCCGATCAATGATCTTCACGCCCCGATTGACCTGCTCGGACGTGCGACGCCCCGCTACCACGCCATTCGGACCTTGTCGACCTTTGCCTCGCAGTTTGCCAAGGTCTTTGCACACATCGACTCCAATACTCACCCGATCGTTCTGGACCCATCGTTTCCGGGGGAATCGAAGCCCTCGAAGGCCGATTTCGGTCCGGTCATCGTCCATCGCCGGGGGTCGCAGGGTTCGTTGGTGTTTATCTTCTCCGACCCGCACAGGGGCTCAAGCCGAACACGGGGAAGCCTCACCCTCCTCCTCGGCGACGGGTCCAGCCTGCCTGTCGAACTCTGCGGCGGGCTGGTGCACTGGTGCGTCTTTGATGTTCACCTGTCCGGGCGCTGTGTGCTCACCTACTCGAGTCTGTGCGTGCTTGGTTTTACCGGCAAGACGCTTGTCGTCTTCGGAGGCGCGGGCACGCTTGGGCAGCTGGCAATCAATGGCTCGCCGCTGGAAGTCGAAGTGCCCACGGGACGTCATCCTCTCGTCATCGAACATGAGGGGGTTCATGTGGTTGTGTGCAGCGAAGCACAGATTGCGACGACCTTCATCGCCTCCGACGCGGTCTATGTCGGAGTAGACTCTCTTGACGCAGCCGGAGAACCGATCGCCTCGGGCAAGTTCACACGGATTTCTGCTCAGGGCGAAGTCACGACGCACACGCGCAGCGCAAAGAAGGCTCCGCCGTCGAAGATCAATATCGAACCGTGGGAAGCTGCGCCCGCACGCGATCATGCCGATGGTTCGAATCCGCGGTATGCCACCATTCCCGCCCCTGCGACGCTTGCCGAGCTTGGTGCCTTGCACGGGTATGGCTGGTATCGCATCCAGATCAAACTCAGCTCTGGCAAGCGTGCCAAGATCATGGCCCCGGCGTGCGAGGATCGATTCCAGTTGCTCATCGACGGCGCTCCCGCAGGCGTTCTCGGCACGGGCCCGGGCGCCGATCAGCAGCTTTCCATCTCTTTGCGCAAGGGCGATCGAACCCTTGTCGTTCTGGCCGACAACATGGGACATGTGTGCGATGGCTCCAACTTTGAATGGCGCAAGGGGCTGTGTCACGGGTTGTTTGAAGTTGCACAAGTCAAGACTGGTCGCCCCAAGGTCATCGAGGGTTTTCCGCTTTCGCCGCTCAACTTCCGCTCGCCTCTTTTCGGTGTGCGTGAGGACGACCAGACCCATCCGCACCGCATCTGCTGGACCGTCCAGCATCGTCGCAAGACGCCGTTGTTTGTCGTCATCGACAATTGCCCCGCCCGCGGGCTGCTCGTGATCAACAACGAGCCCATGCGATATCTGGATGAAGGCGAATCTGCCACCGTGACACTCGAACCCGACGCACTCAAGCGCGGCAACAACGTGATCGAGTTTGCCGTCGTGCACGAGTTCGGCGATGAAGATGAAGCGATCGAGCGAATCTCGGCTGCTGCTGACGCTTTTGGCTCGGCACTCAATATCTGGGAAGGAAAGTCCGAGCTGACCGCGAAGGGCACATGGGCGTTTGCCAAGTGGGAGCGCCCGATGGACAGCCTTTTTGAGCCGACCACGACCCTTGGTGACTGGAACGGGCCGACGTGGTGGCGCACGACGTTCCATCGCGCCGATCCGGCCGAGTCGGTCACTCTGACGCTCTCCGGCATGACCAAGGGCCACGTCTTCGTCAACGGGCAATCGGTCTCGCGTTATTTCGTCGCCGGGCCCGACGGCAAACCCGTGCCGCCGGTCGATTCGATCGTCCTTGATGCTTCGCTTCTTCAGGATGGCGAAAACGAGCTGGTTCTCTTCGATGAACACGGAGGCTCACCGGCCAAGTGCAAGCTGACGGCAGAGCGGGCCGGCGAGGCGATTCGCGCGATCCTGTAGGCATCTGCCGCGTTCGATCACCGCGATCGGCCGGCCGGCCATGACCTTTTCGGGATCTGGACGAATCGGAATGGGCGAGATCGAGCCATGCGGGCAGGGTCCGCACGGCGTTCGACTGCGCGTGCCGAAGGGGTGGCCGAATCCACAGGCTACGTCCGAAAACCGCAGGCAGCGTCCAGTTTTCTCAACACTGCTCAGGCAAAACTCGCTACCTTGTCATTGTCGGCTGCCGACGTGCGCAGCCGGTGAGGGGAGCTCACTTCAACAACAGGAGTACGCATGTCTTATCGACGCAAGGCTGTCGCACCACTCGTTGCCATTCTCGCGGGGCTGGCAAGCTCATCCGTCTCAGCACAGAT
>RFGK01000236.1 GCA_003697045.1 Planctomycetota bacterium | reverse complement strand
GCGTCGGGCAGCGGCACGCGGTCCCAGCCGCCTCCGCGTTTTTCCCGGTTCTTTGACCGTGCGTGATCGACCAGAATGCGCCGGATCGCAGTGGCAGCGGCCCCGAAAAAGTGGGCCCGGCTTTGCCAGCTCGCGTCGGGGTTGCCGACGAGTCGAAAATAAGCTTCGTGCACCAGCGCGGTTGCCTGGAGCGTGTGCGAGGCGCGTTCGTGCTGCATCAGCCCGCTCGCAAGGCGACGCAACTCGTCGTACACCAACGGGAAGAGCCGATCGGTCGCATCGGAATCGCCCTGCTCGGCCTGGTGGAGCAGACGCGTCACTTCGGCCCGGGCGGACGGGTTGGGTGCGGCGCGGTTCAAAAAAGTGTCCCGAATCTCAGACTCCATGACCATTCCTCGGCTCAGACGCCGCATGTCTCCATGAAGTGTTACGACCTGTCAGCCATCTTGATCGTCCGGACTGCCGGGAAACGGGCAGCAGTGGACGAAACTGGCCAAGCCTGGCTCTGTGTGACCACACTGGTGACCTCCCCGCGCTGCCCGAGCCATTGTCCCGGGGTTCGGCGCGAGAGGCCACCCACCGATTCAGTGTGGCACAACCTTCGCACGTTGGATCGGCGAAGAGGCCCGCGGGCTTGTGTGCGGGTTGGAATCGTGTCGTATCGGACGTGAGGCATCGATCTGCAGCGGTCGACAAGTGCATCAAGCAAAGAGCAGCAATCCCCATGCCGAGTTCTCGGACTCGCGCTACGTGCACATCGGTCGCTGCGATGTTGCGTGGTTGCTCACAGATGATGCGTCGCATCGACGACCCACTTTCGGTGCCTTGGGCGAGCGGTTCGCGTTTTGGACAAGGACTCGGGTTCACGAACATGCGTTGGCTCGGTCTGATCGGAATACCCGTTGTTGAGCGCCCACGGATGCGGTGTGCCGCACCTGGGCTGAGAGGAGCACTTTGATGCGATCGTCACTTGTTTGTCTACTGGTTCTCCCAGCGGCAGGGGTGCCCTGTTTGGCGCAGGGCCCGTGCAGCTCATGGGTCCAGGTTCCCACGCTCAATCCCGGGCTCGAGCGAAACGGGTTCATCGATGCCGATGCGGGCGACGGTCCTGTGTTCGCTCTGCTGCGCTCGACCGACACAGCCGGGTCTGGGGCGATTCCGACGTACCACATGCTCGGCCGTGATGGGAGCGGGTGGACGGATCTGGGAGAACCCGATCAGAACTCGGGGCCCGGGATTCCAGTGTGGCACGCCGTGGCAGTTGCGCCCGATGGGAGCATCTGGGTCGGTGGGCACATGCAGCCGGAGCCGTTTGCGACTGCCGAGCCGGCGGTTTCGATGTATGACCCCGGTTCCGGCATCTGGTCCACGCCGGAGAACATCCACCTGATGGCCCAAACTGGCGATCCGTTCGGTGACCGTGGGGGCACGATCTCTGCGATGGACATCGCCCCCGATGGCACACTGTTCGCCGTCGGGAATGCGACGGGCTTCGGCGGTACCGGCAATGACGGCTCGGTGCCGCTGTTCCTTGTGCACGACGGCAGCGGTTGGACGGAGATCGCAGACCCCAACTTCGACTGGCCGGGCGGGGGTGTGGGCGCCGGCATTTCGTTGAACGATGTCATCGCCCTGTCTTCCGACGATGTCTGGGCTGTCGGGCGCCATCCGGCTGGAGATGGCGTCGGTGCCGGCGGGCTGCTCATGCACTGGGACGGTTCATCCCTCTCGCTGGTCGTTGATCCTCGGGTCGGCAACACGCTTTTCATCGATCGGGAACTCGGTGGGATCGATGCAGCGGGGCCTGACGATATCTGGGTCGTTGGCGACGGCAGCGCAGCGGGCGGGCCTACCGCGACGCTTGCACACTACGACGGCTCGACGTGGTCTCTTGCAGCGAGTCCCTATCCCAGTGTCGACGCACTCGATCACGTTGTGATCGCGCAGGACGGTTCGATATGGTCCACCGGCGTCTTTGCCGACAGTCTCGAAGCGTACTTTGACGGCTCGGGCTGGTCGCTGCAGGCCTTTGCGCCAGAGCCACAGGTTCGCGTGCAGGCAATGGTCCGGGACGGAGACGGCGTGCTGTGGGCGTTCGGCGATATCAACTTTGCCGATTCCTACGCCCAGGCGCTCGACTGTGCATCTTCGCCGTGCCCGGCCGACTTCAACGACGACGGCACGCTCGACTTCTTCGACGTGCTCGAGTTCCTGAGTCTGTTTACCGCTCAAAGCCCGGCCGCAGACATCAACGCAGACGGCGAGTTCGATTTCTTCGACGTACTCGGCTTCCTCGACTTGTTCGCAGCAGGGTGCTGATGGAAAGGAGGTAGGCAATGTCTTGTCATGCAACATGGATACAAGGAATGTCACGTCATGCAAGATTGGGGAAGCGGATGGCAGCGATTCTCGTGATGGTTCTCCCGTCCGTTTCCGTCGCGCAAGACTGGAAAGTCGTGAATCCCAGCAACACCGGCGTCCCCGGCGAGGTCGTCGAGCTGGTCACCTTTGCCCCGGATGGCAACCTGTGGGTCGGCGCTCGCTGGCCTTTCTGGGAAGAAGGCGGGATTGGCGTCTTCGATCGCAGCACAGATACCTGGTCGGTCTGGGCCAACTGGGAGACGCCACTGCCCAGCGAGATCATCTACGACGTCGAGTTCGACGCCTCCGGCACGGCCTGGATCGGCACCGCTCGCGGTCTCGCCCGCTACGACGGCCAGACCTGGACCGTCTACGACCCGACCAATACGCCGATGCAGTTGTACGCGGTGCGCGGCGTGGCGATCGGCGCCGACGGCCATATCTGGGTGAACAACACGAACTACGCCATCGGTGGTGACGCGCTGTATGAGTTTGACGGCGTGAGCACGTGGACACGCTACGCCGTGCCGACTGAGCTGCCCTGGCCGGCGCCCTGGACCGACCTGGAAGGGCCTCTGGTCGATCACAACGGACACGTCTGGGTTGCCAACCACGTGCAGAACGGGTTGGCCGAGTACGACGGCAACGCATGGACCCTGCACGGCCAGAATGTCGATCGTTTCACCAATCTGGTCGAAGACCTCGACGGCAACATCTGGATGCGCG
>RFGK01000235.1 GCA_003697045.1 Planctomycetota bacterium | reverse complement strand
TGCCGGATCAGACGGAATCTTCGATGCGTGCTCGTCCCGGATCACCCGGGCAGCGCGATGGAGAAGCCGGGCCCGCCGGTAATACCCCAGCCCTGACCAGGCCGCGAGCACGTCGGACTCCGATGCGTCGGCCAGCGCATCGATGGTGGGGAACCTCTCCAGAAACGAATCGAAGCGCTCGAGCACGCGCGAAACCTGCGTCTGCTGGAGCATGAACTCGCTGACCAGCGAGCGGTACGGATCACGCCGACCGCGTCGGGTCCTGCGCCACGGCAGCGGACGAGCCTTGCGCCTGAACCACGACGTGAGAGCACGGACTATCTGATCATCGCGCTTCATTCCACGGGCAAGAGCGTAGCCGGTGCCAGCCCGATCGATCAGGCAGGCTCGTCTGCTTCTGAACAGGCACCCGCAGAGCCGATACACTGACACCAGGCGGCAAAGACTCAAAGTTGCCGTATGCCCCGATGGGATCGAAGCTGTGCCATTGATCGAACGACTCAATGACATGCTGAATCGATTGTCAAGCTATCCGCCATGGGAGGTGGCGCTGGAGCTTGCAATCATCTGGGTCGTCGTTTGGGCGATCATCCGCTTTCTTCAGGGCACGCGCGCCGTCGGAGCGCTCAAGGGGCTGGTGATTGTCCTGCTGATCGGAACTTTGCTCGCCCGCGTGCTTGGAAGCGGAGGAGAGTCGTTTCAACGTTTGACCTATCTCTACGATCGGGCTTTGGCGCTGGTCGCCGTCGCGTTGATCGTGATCTTTCAGCCGGAGCTTCGGCGAGGTTTGATCCGTCTGGGCGAGGCGCCAATCTTCCGATCGAATCGATCCCAGCAGGAGCATGTCATCGGCGCCATCGTCAGCGCCGCCGAGTATCTGGCCAAGACACGCTTCGGAGCAATCGTCGTCATCGAGCGATACGTCGGTTTGCGAGGCGTCACCGAGGGCGGCACCGTGCTCGATGCCGAAGTATCAGACCGACTGCTCCGCTCCATCTTTTTCCCCGGCTCGGCATTGCACGATCTTGCAGTCGTGATCCGCGGGTCGCGCATCATGGCTGCGGGCGTACAGCTGCCACTGGCAGAGCCCGGTGACATGCCCGATCCGCATCTCGGCTCTCGACACCGCGCAGCCGTGGGCGTGAGCAAGGATTCCGACGCCATCGTGGTTGTCGTGAGCGAAGAATCGGGGGCCATCCGCATCGCCGAGCGCGGCCAGCTCTCCCAGCCGCTCACACCCGAACAGCTCAACGAAGAGCTGCACGCCCGGCTCGGCCGCCCGACGCCCCCCGCCGAAAAAAGTGAAGAAGTGTCCATGCCTGAACTTGCCGAGCGCGCCGAACCGGTCAAGGCAGCCGGATCGGGGAAGGAGGCCTGATGCTCGCACGTGTGCGCACAGGGCTGGTGGTCACCATCATCACGCTGCTCGTCTGGATCCTTGCAGAAGGTCAGACCTTGCGCGTCCAGGGCGCCAGTGCCCAGGTGCGGTTTGAAACCGGATCGAGCCAGCGCATCGTGCGTGTCGATCCGAACGAGGGATTCGACGGGATGATCGAGTTGCGCGTAAGCGGGTCGATGACGCGACTGGAAGATCTGGCCGAAGCGCTGCGGGAGCCACTGACGGTCAACGTCGATCTCAGCGCCCCGGTGGGAACCGGCAAACGTGTGCTCGACTTGCGCGACGCCATCCGATCGACCCGTCCCTTTGAGAAAAGCGGGCTGTCTCTGCTTGAAGTCACGCCCCGATTTGTGCAGGTCGAAGTGGACGAACTTGTCGAACGCGAGATTCCGGTCCGGGTGGAGTTGCCCGATGTTCAGCTCGAAGGTGCGCCGCGAGCCGAGCCGGACACGGTCACCTATGTGTTGCCGCGGTCCGTATCCGAAGCAATGGATCCTGAGCAGGCATTTGTGCGCGCCGTGGTGCAGCCGCAGCAGCTTGCCAATCTGCCCACCGGACGGGCCCAGCGAATCGAATCTGTACGCCTGGTGCCTTCCGCGGCTCTGGCAGAGTCGTGGTACGCTCGCACCTCTGCCGCACAGGTTGCGGTTCTGCTGACGCTTCGGTCCCGCACGTCCACGGAAGTGCTGCCGTCTGTGCCGGTTCAGATTCGCGTCGCACCGGCCGAGCTCGAGCGATTCCATATCTTCGTGCCGGAGAATGATCGTTTTCTGCACGACGTGACGATCCGGGGCCCCAGCACGCTCATCGAGCGCATCCGCACCGATCCCTCGGTGCGCCCGGTTGCGGTCGTCAGCCTCGACTTTGAAGAACTCGAGCGGGCAGTGACATCCAAGGAGGCCGTGATCACGTTTCCAACCGGGTTTGAAAGCGTCGAAGCCCAGGCCGACGAACTGACCGTCTCGCTCATCATCACCCGCCGCAATGATGATGAACCGGAGCAGCCACCGGGCGCATGAATATGTTTGGGGTATTTTTGGAGCCGAATTGAGCGGTTCGGGCCCGCGCGGGCAAGACCTTGCGCCGCGGCGAGGCTACTGTTTGGGCCCGCTCCCGAGTGGGAATCGGGATCGGTTCCATCATCCATCGCCAGGCGGAATGACCGGCTGAAGAGGACTTCGGACGTGAAGATCAAGACCGACGAAATCGCCAGCGTGATCAAGCAGGAAATCGAGCAGTACACAGCCGAACTGGAGATATCCGAGGTCGGCCGCGTAGTCGAGGTCGGCGACGGCATCGCCCGCGTGTACGGACTGTCCAAAGCCATGTCCGGCGAACTGCTCGAGTTTCAGTCCTCCACCGGCGCCGTCATGGGGCAGGTGATGAACCTCGAAGAAGATACCGTCGGCGCGGTGATCTACGGCGACTACCTGTCCGTCAAGGAAGGCGACGTCGTCCGAAGCACCGGACGACTCCTCGAAGTGCCCGTCGGCGAAGCCTTGCTCGGGCGCGTCGTCGACCCGCTCGGCCGACCGCTCGACGACGCCGGCCCCATCGAGGCGCAGGCGACACGCAAGATCGACATCATCGCACCAGGCATCGCCGATCGTCAGCCCGTCAAGGAGCCGCTCCAGACGGGCATCAAGGCCATCGACGCAATGATCCCCATCGGGCGTGGACAGCGCGAGCTGATCATCGGCGACCGCAAGACCGGTAAAACCGCCGTCGCCATCGACACGATCATCAACCAGAAGCAGTACTGGGGCACGCCCGACGCAGTCGTGTGTATCTACGTCGCGGTCGGGCAGAAGGAATCGACCGTGGCCGGCGTCGTCGAGGCGCTCAAGAAGAACGGCGCAATGGACTACACCATCGTCGTCAATGCCTCCAGCTCCGATCCGGCCCCCATGCAGTACATCGCCCCCTACTCCGGCTGCGCCATGGGTGAGCACTTCATGTGGCAAGGCAAGGAAGGCAAGACCCCCAAGCACGCACTGCTCATCTATGACGACCTGTCCAAGCAGGCCGTCGCCTATCGCCAGCTCTCCCTGCTGCTGCGCCGCCCGCCCGGCCGCGAGGCGTATCCGGGCGACGTGTTCTACCTCCACTCACGCCTGCTCGAACGCGCAACCAAGCTGTCCGATGAAAACGGGGGCGGCTCGCTGACCGCGCTTCCCGTCATCGAGACGCAGGAAGGCGACGTCTCGGCATACATCCCCACCAACGTCATCTCTATCACCGACGGACAGATCTACCTCGAGCCGGAGCTGTTCTTCTCCGGCGTGCGTCCGGCAATCAACGTCGGTATCTCAGTCTCGCGCGTGGGCGGCAACGCTCAGGTCAAGGCAATGAAAAAGATCGCCGGCTCGCTGCGACTGGACCTGGCTGCCTATCGCGAGCTCGAGGCGTTCGCCCAGCTCGGCACCGACCTTGACGCCGCAACACAAAAACAGCTCGATCGCGGGGCACGCATGGTCGAGCTGCTCAAGCAGCCGCAGTATGTGCCCTACAACGTCACCGATCAGATCCTCTCCATCTACGCGGGCACCAAGGGCTTCCTCGACGACGTTCCGCTGGACAAGGTCGCCGAGTTTGAGCAGGCCATGCTCGATTACTTCCGCACAGCGGGCAAGACAACCTATGACGCCCTGGCCGACAAGCTGGCGCTCGATGATGAGCTGGTCAAGCAAATTGAAGAGCTGTTGACCAACTTCAAGGCCGGCTGGAAGGGCTGAACCTCCCCAGACTGATTGCAACTGTGAGTGCCCATGCCCGCAGTCTCACATCTGCGGGCTTTCTTCTTGGCGTGTTCGAGCAGGAGTCGTTGTGCGCTCGCTCTTGTGTCTTGGCGATTGCATCAATACGTGCTACATTCTTCTTGGCGTGTTCGAGCAGGAGTCGTTGTGCGCCTGCCGCCTGCGTTTTCGATCAGGAAACGCACGGCCTTGGGAGTTGCCATCGGATACGACAAGGGGACGGGCCCGCACCCGTCCCCTGCGTTGCCGTCTGATGTGAGAGAGACTTACGGGAAGATGCCGCGAACCTTGTAGACGCTTCCGATGTGATCGAGCGCTGCTGCAAATGCCGCGGTGCGCAGATCGACGTTGTACTTCTCGCGGAAGCTGAGCGTGCGACGGGCTGCCAGAACCATGTGCCGATTGAGCTCACGGTCGACCTGTTCAGCGCTCCACACAACCGACGACTTGTTCTGGAGCCACTCGAAATAGCTCACAGTCACGCCGCCCGCATTGGCAAGAATGGCCGGGATAATCTCGACGCCCTTGCCGACAAGGACGCGATCGCCG
>RFGK01000037.1 GCA_003697045.1 Planctomycetota bacterium | reverse complement strand
GTTCGATCGCGTCATCGATGCGTCCATTTGCTGAAGATCCTTTGGAATCATCAGCTCGTCCATCTTTCGGTACAGGCTTGAGATTCCGATACCCAGGTGTCGGGCGGTCTCGGCCTTGTCATAGTTGTGCCGACGAAGCGAATAGATGATGTGCTGGCGTTCGTACTGGCTGATCGCCTGCTTGAGATCTTCGCCCCCAGTATCCTCGTTTTCCGGCCCGGCAAAGGGCAGGTCGGACACATCCACCTCGCGACCTTCAGCAAAGATGACGGCCCGTTCGATCACATTCTCAAGCTCTCGCACGTTGCCCGGCCAATCATGGTTGAGCAGCGCGCGCATCGCCGCGTTGGTCACGCCAAGAACGTTTCGATTCATCTCCCGGGTGTACTTGTCCAGGAAGTGGTGCACAAGCAATGGGATATCCTGACGTCTTTGACGAAGGGGCGGCAGCTGAAGCCGCACCACGTCAAGGCGGAAGAGCAGATCCTCGCGGAACTTCCCTTCCTTGCACAAATCCTTGAGCTCCTGATTGGTCGCCGCAATGATGCGCACATCAACCGGACGTGCGCGGGTGTCGCCCACAGGCACAACGACGCGCTCTTCGAGCACACGCAGCAGCGAGCTTTGCACGGCCAGAGGAAGCGTCGAGATCTCATCAAGAAACAGCGTCCCCCCGTTGGCTGCTTCAAAGTAACCGATGCGATCGCGCACAGCACCGGTGAAGGCGCCCTTGCGATGGCCGAACAACTCCGACTCGATAAGGCTTTCAGGAATGGCGCCGCAGTTGACCGCAACAAATGGCTTGTCGCGTGTGATCCCGTTGTAATGGATGGCGCGGGCAAACAGCTCCTTGCCCGTGCCCGATTCCCCGACCACCAGCACGCTCGAACGCACGGTCGAAAGCTTGCGGACCGAGTCGAACAGACGCTGCATGGCAGGGGACTCGCCGATGAGGTTGTGAAAGGTGCTCTGCGAGGCGAGCTGCTCGGTCAAGACGTGCCGCTCGCGGCGCAACTCTCCAAACTCAAGCGCCCGCTGCACACGCACGAGAACGTCTTCAAACTGGACGGGCTTGAGCAAAAAGTCGGCCGCCCCCTGACGCATCGCTTCCACCGCGCTGTTGACTGTGCCGAAGGCGGTGATGACAACGACCGGCGTCTGTGGAGCTGCCTTTTGAAGGTGAGCGAGCAGCTCCATCCCGTCCATCTCAGGCATGCGAATGTCGGTGATGACCAGATCGAACCCGCGGTCGAGAATCTGGTCGTACGCCTCTTTGCCGTTCGACGCTTCGACGACCTCGTAGGACTCTTCGCGCAAGAGTTCGGCGAGCGACTCGCGCAGCAGCTTCTCATCTTCGACCAGGAGAATGGACTTGCTCACGAATGCCCCTTTGCTTACTGCTTCGGCGTGACCAGGTACTTGTCGGGAATGGGAGCCTCCGGACGCTCGTAGTCCCAGTAGGCGGTCACGAACCACCAGCGATCGCCATCCTTGAGAAGCTGGAAGCTGTAGATTCCACGTGAATAGGGAACGTGCTCCTTGCCCGACTTGCGGGCCTCGTAGGTGCTCCAGACGTGCGCAATGTTTCCGAACTGCTCAACGCGACGGCCGACTTCCTTCTCGAAGTACCCGCCCTTGATCATGATGGTGCGGTTGATCTCGACGAAGTCGTTGACCGCGAGCACCCAGATGCTTGCCTTACCGTTCTGCCCCGGACGGCAGGGGATGAATCTGGCCTGAGGCTGAAACAGCGATTTGAACCGATCCCAGTCACGATCCTCTCCGGGAGGCCCGGAGAGTGACTCGTAGTAGGCCTTGATGATGGCGTCGATCGACTCCACGTCGGCCGGATCGGCCGGCGGCGGTGGTTCCAGAGGCTGTTGCTGCCGACCCGGATCAGTGATTGATGGGTGGCCTGCAGGTGGACCATCGGGTTGTGCACCCGAAACCGTTGCGAACATGAACAGGCCCGCGGCAGCGGCGATCGTCGGAGTCATCGAAATCTCCTTCCAGACTCGGCGTCTTCCCCACTCGTGCGTACTGCTCGCACCTGCGATGCAAACACCATGCCCGGGACCCGACCGACGGCCCGATGGCGGCTCCATGACGGCTCCATGGGCAGATGTCGCGCATCATTCCCGCTTTTGAGACGCATATGTGGATGCTATTCTCCCTTTTGAGAATAAGCGCGCCATGATCGGGCCAAGGTGTGATGCGAACCGTTCGGGAATGGCACACCATATGCAAGCTGCGGGGGGTGACTGTCATCTCACCATCTGCTGCCAACTGTGCACCCGCAGCCCCGTGGCGGGCGTTGGCCCTCTGTGCTGCTGTTTGCCTGGCGCATGCGTCTGCGTTTGCCCAGATACGCCCGGGACCGGTTGACCCGAAGCTGCCATCGTCTGATACGTGCGCACAGCAGTGTCACTACGACGTGTGGAACCACAAGTACATGCACGGCCCGGCGGCGCGGGACTGTGAAGCCTGCCACGTCCAGGGCAATCCGGACAAGCACACGTTCTATCTCATCCGCGACCCAAAGGAGCTCTGCCTGCGCTGCCACAGCCTGATGCACCAGGGGCAAGTGCACACGCCGGTCGGTGAAGGCGCATGCCTGGACTGTCACGACCCGCACGGCTCGGCGTATCCGTCGATCCTCAACGCCGATCCGAAGCGGGAGCTGTGCCAGAAGTGCCATGCGAAGACGTTTTCGGATCAGGCATTCATTCACGGCCCGGTGGCGGTGGGCGCGTGCGTGCTCTGTCACGAGCCCCACGCTTCAACGCTTCCCAACCTGCTTTCTCAGGAGCCTCGATCCTTGTGTCTGACCTGTCACGCGGAGATCGTGGACACAAAGGAGGGGGTGCTGCACAGCCACGGGGCCATCGACCAGACGTGCACTGCCTGCCACGATCCACACGCATCGGAGCATCGATACCAGTTGCTCGGCCAGGCGCCGCAGTTGTGCGCCCAGTGCCACCAGGACAAGATTGAAGAGATGACGCAGGGCCATCCGGTTGTCCACGAGACGATCATGCAGACCGATGGCTGCACAATGTGTCATGCTCCACACACAGCGCGTCTACCCCACCTGTTGCGAACCACGCAGCCGGACCTGTGTCTGAAGTGTCACGACAAGGAGATCAGGACGGCCGACGGCCGCGTGCTCACGAACATGGCTCAACTGCTCAAGGACAATCCAGATCATCATGGTCCGATTCGTGAAGGCGCCTGTACGGCCTGTCATTCGCCCCACTCGGGCGATCATTTCATGCTCCTGGCTGAGGAATACCCGCCGGAGTTTTACGCTCCGTTCAGCCTGGAACGGTATGACCTGTGCTTTCGGTGTCACATTCCCGACCTGGTACTCAAGCCGACGGGCAAGGGGTTGACCAACTTCCGTGATGGCGACAAGAACCTGCACTGGTTGCATGTGAACCGGGAGAAGGGCCGAACGTGTCGGGCCTGTCACGAGGTGCATGCATCGCGTCGTCCGGCGCACGTGCGCGAGGCCGTGCCGTTCGGAAGCGCGGGATGGATGCTGGAGATCAACTTCGAGAAGACGCAGACCGGGGGATCGTGTGCACCTGCATGTCACAAGGTCCACGTGTATGACCGGGGCGAAGGTGCCATTTCAACAAACCTCAGGACAGAGCAGGGAGGAACGCCATGAAACGCGCGTTTCCATGTGGTTTTGCGTTGCGGTCCATCGGAGGAATCGGGCTTGCGGCGATTGTGGGCCTGCTCGCAGCCGGCTCGGTTGCAACGGCCAGCAACCCGCCGGCTGGCGTGGAGGCACCGCGGTTCGTGCTCGACGATCTCAACGGCACCGCCGTCGATTTGAAGATGCTCAGGGGTCGTGCCGTGGTCATCGTTTTCGGCGAGCTCGATCATGAGGGCACAAGGAAGACCTGCGATGCGCTGCTGACTGCGCTGACGGATGCCCGGCTTGCCCACGGCAAGGTCATTCCGATTCTGGTTGTCGCGCGCGATCAAGCTCCCGAGATCCTTCGCGAACAGGCGAACGAAGGGCGGTTTCCGGCGCTGATTCTCCATGACCCGACGCGCGAGGCGTTCGGTGCTTACCAGATTCTGGTCATCCCATCGGTCGTCGTCATTGACCGAGAGGGTGTCGTGGTGCATGCGATGCCGGGGTTTTCGCCGCGGTTCGCGGACGTGATCAACGCCGCCATGCTGCGCGCGACCGGACAGATGTCGCCCGAGCAGTTTGAGCAGGTGCTGCATCCTGAGCTGGCCGAACCGATCGACCGGGAGTCGGCCAGAGCATCGCGTCTGACGGCACTCGGGGACGAGCTGGTTCGACATGGGCTTCTGGACCTGGCTGAAGAACGGTACAAGGAAGCGCTGGCCATCGCACCCGGGTACGAAAGGGCGATGCTGGGGCTTGGTCGTCTGCTGATCGACGCGGACCGCCTGGTCGAAGCTGAGGCGATGTATCGATCTTTGTTGACCAAGCATCCCGAATCGGCAGAGGCGCAACTGGGCATTGCTGAAGTCGGCATCCGCCGCGGCGGCGACGCGATGGGCGAGGCGGAATCGACGCTGCACATCTTGCTTGATCGTGATCAGAAACAGCCCCGGGCGCTGTATCTGCTCGGACTTGTCTACGAGAAGCGAGGGCAGTGGGCCGACGCTGCCCGCAACTACAAGGCCGCGGCAGAAATGCTGCTCAGAACCCAGTGAAGGAAGGCAAGCATGCGTCATGTGCTTCGATGGATGTGGGCCAAGAAGTGGAAGCGGCTGGTTCCGCTGGCTCTGTTCGTGTTCGTTGTCGGCAGTGTCGCGATGGTCGAAGTGACTTCGACGAACAAGTTCTGCTCGAACTGCCACATCATGGAGCCGTACTACGACAGTTGGGCCAGGAGCGCCCACAAGCATGTGGCATGCGTGAAATGTCACATCAGTCCCGGAGTTGACAGCTTCGTGGCTGCCAAACTCAACGGGCTGGGACAGGTCGTCGATGACGTGCTCAATCGCACATCGACCAAGCCCTCAGCCTCGGTCAACGAGCTGTCGTGCACGAGATCTGGATGCCACACAGTTGAGACTCTGACAGCCAAAGCGACCGTCAATGAATCGTTCAAGTTTCGCCACGACAAGCATCTGGGCACAAGACACCTTGGTGTGGAGATCACATGCAGCACATGCCATTCACACGTCAAGGGAGACGAGCACTTTGAGGTCAACACCTCTGTGTGTATCACGTGCCACATGATCGAGACGGTTCCCAGCGATGTCGATGTTGATGTGACCGGGACTGACCAAGCGATGTTCTCATATATTCGTCTTGCGGTTCGAGAGCCGCGAATGATGATCGCGTCGGACGAAGCCCCGCCCGGCGCAAGCCCCGAGCTTCCCGGCGAATCCACGTTTTCCAACGGCGACCCGGCCCCGCCGACTTCGTGCAAGGTCTGCCACGAGCCTCCGGACACAATCGTCGAATATGAGGGGCTCGAGGTCAACCACGAGGAGTTCTTGTCCTTTGGAGCATCGTGCGAGTCGTGCCACCGCAACGCGACGGCCACGCCGAATCCAATCGACGACGGGCGCTGTTTACAATGTCACAACTTTGGAATCGAACGGGCGACCGACGCGAAGGAGATGCACCAGGTTCACTCGCTGGGACGACACAAGGTCGAGTGTTTCAACTGTCACGGTGCGATCATGCACGGGCCGGTGGCTCAGTCCATGTCGCTCGAGCAGTTTGATTGTCGTCAATGTCACATCAACCAGCACGCCGTGCAACGGCTGGAATATCTGCTTGCGGGCACCGATGGCGCAAGCAGTGCGCAGGCAGTCAACCCGATGTTCCTTGCGCACGTGGACTGCACGGGCTGTCACGTCAAAGCGCGAGCGCTGCATACAAATCCCTTGAGCGGAGCCAAAGTGACGGCCGCCACGCCCGAAGCGTGTGATCGCTGTCACAAGGCCGGTTTTGGTGCGATGATGGTCCCCCAGTGGCAAGAGGCCACCAAGCGCTTGTTCGCACAGGCCGAGGAAGATCTTGCCCGGACCGAGCCACTGGCACAATCGCCCGATGCGGTCGCACTTGTCGCCGAAGCACGGGAGTTGATCAACATGGTCAAGGTGGACGGAAGCTGGGGCGTGCACAATCCCAGGTACACGCAGCGGCTGCTGGATGATGCACGCCAGAAGCTCGCCCAGGCAAGGGAGATTTCGGAACCTTCGCCATGACATACGCCGGAGTTGCACTCATCCTGGCATTGGGTACGGCAGCATCGGGACAAATCGACCCCGACACGCCCCCCACCACGCGCGTTCTCGACTGCACGACCAGCGGGTGTCATGCACCGGTGATCGATCATGTGCAGCTGCACGGACCGACGGCCGTGAATGCGTGTGATGTATGCCATGTTTTTGTCAGCTCCGAAAACCATACATTCCGGCTCAAGAATGAGGGCACGGACCTTTGTGCGTTCTGCCACATCGACAAGGTCATTCCCGACGGCCCCGTGGTGCATGAGCCTTTCGGCAAGGGCGAGTGCATCAAGTGCCATGATCCGCACGGAGGCGAGACCAAGACTCTGATGCGCAGCAAGATCGTCGGTGACTTGTGCATCGAATGTCACACCGATTCAGTCCACGGGTCGTTCATTCACGAGCCGGCAGCCGAAGGCCGGTGCACCGAATGTCACCGTTCGCACAGCGCCGATCATGAAAACCTCCTCCCCATGCCCAGGCAAGAGCTGTGCCTGAGCTGCCATACCGAGCTGCGTCAGCGCATCGAATCTGCGAAGGATGTGCATGAACCGGTGAGCAAGAACTGTCTGGAGTGTCATGATGCCCACGGCTCGGACATAGGGGGTGTGCTCAAGCTCGAGCCGCGCGCTCTGTGCGTGTCGTGCCACGAGGCGGCCGAGCAGGAGGCGCTTGCGGCTGCGCACAAGCATTCGGCCGTGTTCGAGGATCGCGCGTGCCTGAACTGTCACCAGCCGCATGCAAGCCCGCACGGGAAGCTGATCGCAGATGATGGAGTGGGAGCCTGTCTGGAGTGCCATTCCGAGCCGATCGTCGTTGCAGACAACCGGGTGATTCAAAGCATCGCCGGCGTACGGGCCGAGAAGCACTTTGTGCATGGTCCGATCAAGGAGCAGACCTGCACCGGTTGCCACCTGCCGCACGGCGCGGAGCTTGCCCACCTGCTCAAAGCGCGGTACACAAGCGCGTTTTACCAGCCGTTCAATCTCGACGCCTATGCCCTGTGCTTTCAGTGCCACCGCAAGGAGCTGGCGTTGGAGCCGGAAACAGTGGTCGCCACGAACTTCCGCGACGGGTCGATCAATCTTCACTGGGTCCACGTCAACAAGCCGGAGAAGGGTCGAACATGCACCGCCTGTCACGGCAATCATGCGACGACATCGCCGCGGCTGATCGTTGATTCCGTGCCATACGGACAGTGGCGCATTCCGCTGAACTTCAAGTTGACCGAGACCGGGGGCTCATGTGCTTCGGGCTGTCACAACGCCAAGACCTATGACCGGGGGCAGACGCCACCTGTGCCCGCGGTGCCCCCGGAGCTGACCGAACCAGACCAGCCGGCGAACACCGCCGAAAAAGCTGAAACGTCGGACGGCACCTGATCTTCAAGGGCGCCTGCGACTTGACACAGGCCAGTCATTGACGCGACGACTGCTCATGGGTGATAGTCTTCCGGCGAGTGATCTTCGCCGTGGCAGCGCAGGAAGCACTCGCCCCTTCTGAAGCCGGTATCCCGGAACTCCAGCCTTCCGGTCCGGCGATCGGGGAAAACGATATCGGTGCGGAAGTTGATCAGATGTGAGTTGCCGGTTGACGATCCTTGCAGCGATGAAATCCCGTGGGCATCGTGACAGGCCGAGCAGGGCGCCCGTTCGTCGACGATGTGCTTTTCGTGCTCTTCAAACGACTCATCATTGAGAATGCTCTGCCGCGAATGGCACGAGTAGCACAGCTCGTAGGCCGAAGCGCTCTCGCGCGTGAAATCGGCTGTGGAATAACGGGCGATGAGCAGTGGGTCCTGGTTGGAACCATGCAGACCGTCGGGCCCGTTGCCGCCGGCCTGCTGACCCATGTCTGAACTGTGACAGTCGGTGCAGTACATGACGCTGGAGGTCGTCCATCCGGGCAGGAGACTCGGTACATCGGCGTTGCGCCCGGGGCCTTCAACGGGGTGAAACGAAATGGCGCTGGTGCTGAACTCCTGCCGAGTGTTGTTTTGCACGATCCGCCGAGGCAAATGCGGCTCGACCGTCGCCCCCTCGGCGTGGCAGCGGAAACAAACCTCGTACTCGTAGCTTGCCGCATTGAGCAGAGCGCCCGATGCTGATACGCCGGGCACCTCGCCGAAGCTGGGATGGATCAACGGGGCCGAGCTCGAACCGCTGCCGATGGTGTGCGGCTCGTGGCAGTCGGCACACGAAACATGGGCCTGATACGGCTCGTCTGGATCCACCTGGCTGTACGTTTCATGAATGTACGCACTGCTCAGGCTCGACTCGATATCGGGTGCCCCGGGCACGCTGCCGTCATGACACGCGAGGCAAGTTTGGGCAACTGTGGCGGCTCGCAACAGGTATGGCCCACTCGGCGCCGAGTGCGGCTGGTGACACGATGCACAATCTTCATGCGCGCTGACCGCCGTTGTGCCCATCTGGTGGCACGACGTACACATCTGCGAGTTGGTGTTGTTCATCACCAGGAAGTTGCCACGGGCGTTGTTGTGCGCATCGTGGCACGTCGTGCATTGCAACTCCGAGTTGGCGTCGAGATGAAGCTCGGGCGGCAACTGACTCGGCAACCTCAGCTTGCTGTCCTGGGTTGCCAAAGCCGAGTCGTAGCGAAACGAAATCGGGTGATCGTCGCGCAAGTCGGTGCCAATCAACCCGGGACCGGGGGGCATCGTCGTCACGCCGCCCATCATTGAAATCGGAACGGTTCGAGAAACGACTGCCCCGAGTGCGATCGTCCCGTCATGGCACGACAGACACATCTTCGAGCTGCCCGTCGGCTGCCCCGGCTGGGCATCAAGCGCCCGGCTCGTGTAGACCGAGTAGGCGTCCACCGGCATGGCGCGGTTCCACAGCGGCCTGACCGGCGAAGAGTTGTGCGTTGCGTGGCAGAATATGCAGACCTGCTCTTCCGTCGTGGCCCGAATGACGCCGGGACCGGACGTGGACAGGTTATGCGGACTATCCACGACACTCTGGAACTGGGCCCATCCCGATGCACTACAGGCCGACAACAGACACACCACCGTCGCGAGCTTCATTGCTGGTCCCCCTGCCCCAGGTACTCGAACACCTGCACTCTCCGGTTGTATGAATCGGCAATCCACACGCGCGCGTTCGCGTCGATGTGAATGCCCACTGGGAGCCAAAACTCTCCAGGCCCGTGTCCTTCGTGCCCAAAGGTCATCAGCAGTGTCCCGTCCTGCTGGAACAACTGTACGGCCTCGAAGTTTGCATCCACCACGTAGACGTGCCCGTCCGGGTCCAACGCCACACCCTTGGGTTGCGAGAAGTAGCCTGGAAGATCGCCTTTCCGACCGATCTGTCCCAGGAACGTCCCCCCGGCATCGAGCACCTGCACGCGGAAGTTGAGTGAGTCGCTCACGAACATGCGTCCGTTTTCACCCAGTGTGATGCTCGTTGGAAAGTTGAACTCACCATGCCCCGTTCCACGCCGTCCGATCCGCCCGATCTCGGTCCCATCGCTCGACATGACGACGACCTGATGCAGGGCCGAATCAACGACCAACACGCGATCGCGCTCAGCGTCAATCGCCACCCCGCACGGGCGCACCAGGAAGCCCTCGCCCAGTGTGCCGAGCAGCACGCCGTGCGAATCGAATACAAAGAGCATCTGCGCCGAAGAGTCGCACACGAGCAACCGTCCCCGATTGTCCCATGCTACTGCAACCGGCGAACCAAACTCCGGATATCCTTCCGGCGGCGACCACCGCGCATATGTGCGCTTTGCCAGATCAAAGACATGGACCACCGCCGCGGCGGAGTCAACGACAAACACACGATCGGCACCATCCGTGCACACGCCAAGGGGGCGTATCATCTCCTGCGGAGGCGTGCGCCCAAACAAAACCGCGCGCAAACCCTCCATTGCCGAACGTCCCGGCTTGAGATCCTTGTCCTGCCTCAGTTCACCGAGGTATCGCACGCGCGGCTGCTCGGGCGGCATCGGCCAGGCCGGACGCTCTCCTTCAAACGCGAACAACTCGCCCGGCTTCGACGCGCATCCCCACTGCGCAAGCAGGCCGATCACAATCGTTGCTGCGATGGCATGCCTAGAAGGCACGCCGCAGCCCAAACGAAAACGTTTGCGAGTTCGTATCGACACGATCGCCCTCCAGCATTGAGTTGCGAATGGTCGCATAGATATCCGTCTGTCGCCTCGAAAAATTCAGCTCGAGCACTTGCTCAAACCCGCGAGTATTCACGCCGATTGAATCGCTCTCGTCGCGGTATTGCAGCCTTGCCCTTGCGTGAAGGCCCGACGTGAGCATCTTGGCATATTCGACCGATATGCGGTCCAGCTCCACCGTCGAGCCCGTGTTTCCGAACTCGGTCATCTCATGGGAGACATCGGCCGTGAACCATGATCGAATCCCCAGCCTCTGGTCATACCGCGCTGACAGCCGCACGAGCTCGTACGGCGAGATCACCGAGTTCACGTCCTCACGCTCGGCGAGCAACGTGATCGGACCGCGGCGCAACTCGACTCCGAGCAGCAGCCGCGTCGTATCGTTGAGCGTGAATCGCGACGGATCGATCGTTTCCAGATCCTGGTTGATTTCGCGATATGTCATGTAGGCCGAGAGTCCTTCAAGCGGGCCTTCATCAATGCCATATCGCAGAGAGATGCCATGTGAGAGTGTCTCGATTGAGTTCCGCGGCTCCGGCCCGATCTCATAGTCCACCGCCACGCTCTGCCCATCGGCAATCGCCCCACCCACGATGCGATACAGCTCGATGCGATCAGGAAACCAGCGCAGCGTGTAGTCGATCCCCTCGACATAGAAGCGCGTGTTCGATATATTCGTCACCACAACAGATGAACGCTCGATGTTCCGCCGTGCGATGATTGCCGGCAGCGGGTCGTTGAATGTGACGCGCTCGTCGAGGATCGTCACCGGTGAGCCACGCTCGCTGTTGTTGATCCGGTCGTACCCGAGCGAGACAGCCGCAAAAAACCGCCCGTAGGGTACTTGTTTTGTGTAATCGAAGTTGAGCGAACCAAAGGTTTCCACCGAGTGGTAGTCGTCTTCCGGGACGTCCACACGCTCGGCCCCGACGTT
>RFGK01000234.1 GCA_003697045.1 Planctomycetota bacterium | reverse complement strand
CGTCAAACCCATTCCCATTGAACGCATCCACCACGAGATTCTCGATCAGCACACACGCCAGGCCGGCAAGCTTCGCTCTCTCGACGAAGCGTTGATCCAGGTCCGTGCGGTGCGTGAATCCGGGGGCACGATCGCCTTTACCAACGGGTGCTTTGACGTCATTCACGCCGGGCATATTTCGCTGCTGGAGCGCAGTGCCACACACGCCGATCTGCTCATCGTCGGGCTCAACTCCGACGCGTCGGTACGGCGTCTCAAGGGCCCGGATCGACCCGTCAACAACGAGGAAGATCGTGCCCGGGTGCTCGGCTCGATTCTGGGTGTAGGGGCTGTGGTTTTGTTTGACGAAGACACACCATTGAGGCTCATTGAAGCCATCCGTCCCGACGTGCTCATCAAGGGTGCAGATTATCAAGAGCACGAGGTCGTCGGTGCCGATCTGGTCAAGAGCTATGGCGGCCGCGTTGAACTCATCCCGCTCGTCGAAGGCAAGAGCACGACCTCCACGATTCAACGGATGCGCGCGACGGAAGCAGATTGAAGCTCGAGTTCTCCACCAAACCAGAGACCCGGATCGCCCGCCCATGATTCACCTGGCCGTGATTCATCCGACGTATGCTCGACGCATCCTCGAAGGCCGAAAGACCATCGAATCGCGCTTGTCGCGTGTGCGCTGTGCACCGTTCGGCCGGGTGTTTCCGGGTGAACGCATTTACTTTCTTGCCCGCCGGGCCGATCTGATCGTCACTGCGATTGCCGAGCGGGTGGTCGCGCTTGCCGATCTGACCGAGCACGACGTCTGGCGCGTCCGCTGCGAGTTCGACGATCGCATCGCGGCCGACGAAGCCTACTGGCAAGCCAAGCGACACGCGCGTTATGCCACGCTCATATGGCTCGGCTCGCCCGAACGTGCAGAGTATGCGCCGGACGACATCCACGGCCGTGCGCCCTCCTATCGCTCCGCGTGGATCGTCCGCCCGGACAAGCAGTGCGTCTACCCCGCGTGCGTTGCCGTTGCCGGGCAACCCTGTGCGCGAAGCTGCCCACAGTCGCTGGACGCCGATGCAACGCCCAGGTGTGCCTGAGCAGACGGCAAGGCTCCGACGCGGTTCAACCCTGCTACCCTCCACCATGCGAGCCATCACTGTCTCATGCAAAGGAACACCCGTTGCGCCCAATGTTTCGCTTCGCGAAGACTGGCCGGAGCCTGAATCTCCCGGGCCGGGCTATGCGCTCGTCCGCACGCTCTGCTCGGCGTTCAACCACATGGACCTTTGGGTCGGTCGGGGCGTGCCCGGGCTCGATCTGGAATATCCCCGCATCTCGGGGTGCGATGCATGCGGGGTGGTCGAGGCAGTGGGTTGCGAAGGTGACAAGCCCTGGATCGGAACCCGCGTCATCTTCAACGCTGCGGTGCAGGTCCAGCGCAGCCCGGCTGCGGACGAACCGCCTCGCTCCACGCTTGCTCCGGAGTATGAGCTCATCGGCGAGCATCATTTCGGCGCGCACGCCGAGCGGTTTGTTGTGCCGATTGAGAATCTGGCCAACGTTGGCGAGTGCGATCCCATCGCCGCGGCCGCGTTCGGGCTGTGCGCGCTGACCGCCTGGTCGATGATGGTCACCAAGGCCGACCTTCGCCCGGGACAATCGGTTCTGATCACCGGCATCGGGGGCGGCGTTGCCACCAGCGCCCTTGCGATCGCCCGGCATTTCGGGTGTGAAATCTGCGTGACCAGCCGACACCAGTGGAAGCTCGATCGCGCGCGCGAACTCGGCGCCAGCTGCACCATTCTCGACGAAGGGCAGGACTGGTCGCGCGATGTCCGCGCGTGGACCCACAAGCGAGGCGTCGATCTGGCAGTCGATTCGGTTGGAAAGGCCACCCACCTGAACTGCATCAAGTCGCTTGCCCGAGGCGGCGCTTACGTCACGCCGGGCTGCACCTCGGGTCCGAACGCCACGACCGACCTGGCCCGCGTGTTCTGGAACCAGCTGCGCATCCTCGGATCGACCATGGGCACCAACGACGAGTTCAAGGAAGTTGCCTCGTTGTTTCGCGCCGGACTGCTTGAACCGATCATTGATACGGTTTTTGGGCCGGACGAATGCCGGGCGGCCTACGAACGTCTCGAAGGCGCCGGACATTTCGGGAAGATCGTGATTGACTGGCGCGGATGATTGCCCGGCAGGCCCGGACGGCGTAAGAGCGTTTGTTTCGGCCGGCTGATTGCGCCGTGTTCGTCAATCCTCGCTCTTGAACTCGGCAATGAGCGCCTCGACGGTCTTCTTGGCGTCGCCGAGCACCATGGCGTTGTTCTCCATGTAGAACAGCGGATTGTCGATGCCCGCGTAGCCCGATCGCAACGAGCGTTTGAGCGTGAAGACGGTCTTGGCGCGGTGCACCTCGATGATGGGCATGCCGTAGATGGGACTGTCCTTGTCGGTCAGCGCCGCAGGATTGACCACGTCATTGGCGCCGATGACGATGGCCACGTCGATCGTTTCCATCATCGGGTTGACATCTTCGGGCACGGCCAGGTCTTCGTATTCGACGTTTGCCTCGGCCAGCAGAACGTTCATATGCCCGGGCATGCGACCGGCGACCGGGTGAATGACATGCTTGACCTCGCAGCCGTTGGCCTTGAGCACATCGGCAAGCTGCTTGACGGCGTGCTGGGCCTGCGCGACCGCCATGCCGTAGCCCGGGACGAAGATGACGCTCTGGGCCGCTTCGAGCACGTGGTACGCATCCTGAGGGCTGAGGATACGGGCTTCCTTCTTCTCACCCGAGCCGCCCCCACCGCTGGTCGATGCCGAACCAAACCCGCTGAAGAGGACATTGGACAGGCTGCGGTTCATCGCCAGGCACATGATGCGGGTGAGGATGAGCCCGGAGGCACCCACGAGAGCGCCGATGATGATGAGCAACGGGCTGTTGACAGCAAATCCGGCTGCACACGCAGCCAGCCCGGAGTAGCTGTTGAGCAGGGAGATGACGACCGGCATGTCTCCGCCGCCGATGGGAATGACAACTGCGACCCCCAGAACGAACGAGAGCGGAATGAGGATGTAGAGCAGCCAGATCTGGTCGGGGGCGACAGCAAACCAGATGCCGAGAATCACGGCGACGAGCACGGCCAGACCGTTGACAATGTTCTGTCCGGGGTAGAGGACCGGCTTGGTGGTGATGCGTTCCGAGAGCTTTCCGAACGCGACGAGGCTCCCGGTGAAGGTGACGCCACCAATGAGGATGGCAAAAAAGGTCGCCAGTGTGACGACGTTGGGCTGGCCTCCGGTGAGCTTGATGAGCATGGGACCCATGCCCCCTGCCTGCTCGGCACCGGCAACTGCCATTTGCGTCTGACTCCACCCGATGAGCAGCGAGGCGATGCCCCCGAACCCGTTGAAGAGGGCGACCATTTCGGGCATGGCGGTCATCTTGACGAATCTGGCAGCCGGGAAGCCGATCGCCGCACCGATGGCAAGGCCGCCCAGGACGCACACCGCGGCCAGGGTGTTGAAGTGCCCGTGAGCGATCGTTTCGGCCAGCGTGCCGAGAACGGCACAGAGCATGCCGAAGGCCGAGACCATGTTGCCCCTGCGAGCGGTTTCCGGGCGACGGAGCATGCGCAGGCCGAGGATGAACCCGATGGCGGACGCAAAGAAGAGAACGGCTGCGACGTAGATCACTTGGACTCTCCCTTCTTGCCCTGGAACATGGAGAGCATGCGGTGTGTGACGAGGTAGCCGCCGACGACGTTGATTGCGGCAAAGGCCACAGCGGCCGTGGCAAGCCCGAGTGCGAACGGGCTGTCTTCAGTCAGCGGCGCCAGTGCCATGGCTCCGATCAGGCAGATGCCGGAGATGGCATTTGAACCGGACATGAGCGGCGTGTGCAACTGGGAGGGAATCTTGCGAATCAGCTCGAGCCCCAGGAACATGGCAAGAGTAAAGACGAATGCGAGCGTCAGGTACTGCATGTGCATCCTCCCGGCATCAGGCTTCGGCGTAGGCCTTCTTGACCGTTTCGTTGACCACCTGCCCGTCGTGAGTCACGACACAGCCCCTGATGATCTCATCATCAAAATCAAGCCTGAGCTCTTTCGATTCGGGATCGATCATCATCTCGACCAGAGCGGCGAGGTTGTTTGCGTACATGCGGCTTGCGTCGATGGCGACCTTGCCCGGGAAGTTTGAGAACCCGAGCACACGGACGCCGTCGATGACGACCTCCTCGTCGGGACGGCTTCCCTCGACGTTGCCGCCGGAGTCGACGGCATAGTCGATGATGAGCGAACCGGGCTTCATGACTTCAATCATGTCGCGGGTGACCACCTTCGGTGCGGGCCGGCCAAACAGCTTTGCGGTCGTGATGACGATGTCAGCGCGGGAAATGGCGTGTTTGAGCCCCTCCCGCTGCTTCTTTTTCTGCTCTTCGGTCAGCTCTTTGGCGTAGCCGCCCTCGGTCTGCCCGGTCTCGCCCAGATCGATCTCGACAAACTTGGCTCCGAGCGATTCGACCTGTTCCTTGACGACGGGGCGGGTATCAAACGCCTCGATGCGCGCGCCCAGGCGGCGGGCAGTGGCAATCGCCTGCAGCCCCGCAACACCGGCGCCGATGACCAAAACATGGGCCGGCTGAATGACGCCCGACGGAGTGGACATCATCGGAATGACCTTTCCGAGCCTCTCAGCGGCAAGGACGACCATGTAATACCCGCACACCGAGTGCTGACTGGACAAGGCATCGAGCTTCTGGGCCAGCGTGGTGCGCGGAACAAGCTCAAGGGAAATGGCAGTGATGCCCGCCTCGGCAAGCTTTTCGATGAGGTCGCGCTGAGTGAAAGGATCGAGAAATGACGCGTGGACCGCGCCTTTGCGCATCTGCCCGATGGACTCCTCCTCCGGCTTTCGCACGCGAAGGACGATGTCGGCTTTTTCGAAGCCGGCGGCGCGACTTTCGGCAATCTCTGCCCCGGCCTTGGCGTACTGCGCGTCGGACCAGTGACAGTGGGACCCGAGCCCGCTTTCGATGCTGACGACGGCCCCGGTGCGACACAAACGCTTGACCGAGTCAGGGGTCGCCGCGGCGCGAGGCTCGGACGAATCGGTCTCTCGTGGAACGAAGATGTGCATCCGATGCTCCGTGAAAGGGCGTGATGATAGCCTACACCTCTCAAAGCGGACAATCGAGTCATGAAGTGATTTGTTCACATTGTCGTCAAACCAGACTTCGATCATCAGGCAGGCGGAGGGCCAGACCACCCGGCAGCGGCAAGGAGATCATCCGAAGAACCGGGGCCCGGACACGACCATCCGTGCCGGGCCGGACCAGGCAGTGCGAAGAAAAGATGCAGCTGTCGCGAAGATCAGAGACGAACCATCGGCTGGGCGAACGCCAGCTGCACAGCCGCTGCGAGAATGGGCAGGCAAGAGACGCCCACGGCCAGCCGGGCGATTCGCAAACCGGTCGCAGGGCGCAACTTCCCGACATACTCGCAGATGAGTACGACGAGGATGACAGAGGCAAACTTGTACGGCACAAGCCCTGCCAATCCGTACTGGTCGATGACCTTCGCAGCCAGAGCATTGGCCTCGATCATGCCATAAAGGTCAAGGACCAGCGCCGTCACGATGATGTCGAGCGCAGCGAGGAGCACGTACCAGCAGTAAAGATCGGGATAGAGCACGCTTCGAGCTTGACCGGCTGACATGACTCAATCCTTCGATGCGAGGCTTTCGCGCACAATTGTCTCATAGAGCGATGCGGGAGCCTTGTGACCCGTCCAGATCCTGAACTGTTCGCAGGCCTGAGCTACAAACATCTCTACCCCGTCCAATGTTGCGAGCCCGAGGCTTGCTGCCGCCTTGAGAAGCGAAGTTTCGGGCGGGTTGTACACGGTGTCCTGCACAAGACTGAGCCCTTCGATGCGCTGGAGTTGCTCGAGCGGGATGGGTAGGCCCGTCTCGTCAGGACCTCCGACCATGCCGACCGGCGTGCAGTTGATGAGCGCGTGAGCCCTTGCAAACCGGGTCGGCGTGGTCCGTTCGATCGAGCCGGGCACTTGTGTCTGCAAGGCACGCACTCCCACACTGGCACCCTCGATGAGCTTGTTCGCTCGATCCTGCGATCGGTTGCAAAGACCAATACACGCACCGCGCCGGAGAAGCTCGAGGACGATGGCGCGGGCGACGCCTCCGGCGCCCAGCACGAGCACACGCTTGTCTCGCACCGGACCGATTTCGCGTTCGAGCAAGTCGACTGCAGCCGGGGCGTCGGTGTTCGTGACATGCCACTGTTCTTCCAACCTTGTGAGTGTGTTTGCAGCGTTGCAGGCGCGGGCGAAAGGCTCGACATCCCATCCCATCTCGATGCCGAGCCGAACGAGATTTGACTTGTGGGGCAAAGTGACGCTTGCGCCCCGGAAGTCGAGGTGGTCATCATCGATCAGGGCTGTGAGCGAAGCCTTGAAGCTCGCGTAGCTGGACTCGGGATCCTCGTCACCTGCGACCGGCAAGGGCAGGTAGACCGCATCGTGTTCGACAGCCTCGAAGCCGGCGCTGTGGACCGCGGGCGACATCGAATGCGCCACAGGCCAGCCGATGACGCCGTAAAGCCCGGTCGTGCGCGAAATCGAACGGAACCTGTGGCGGGTGAGCAGCTCGGAGATGGTGAGCTGGCCGGGAGCGGTCGCGGACTCGTCTCGAAGAGATGCAAAGGTGAGCAGCGCGTTGTAGCGGGGTGCGAGCACGCGGCTCGGCGTGCCAAAGACGCCCATGCCCAGGGCAATGGTGGGCGTGTCGGCCTGACGCAGGATCTCAAAAAGCTCGAGGTTATCCCGGAGGCTGCGCGCGCGAATGGCGATCTTCGTCACGTCCGCGATTTCGAGATCGCGCAGCTCGAGGAGCAGGCGAGAGAGATTGTGGGGCCGGCCGTCGAAGTCGTGGATGGAGACCATAATTCCGGTGCTGGAACCGGCCTTTGCAGCCCGCAGGCGCCCGAGCAGGCCTGGAGAACGTCGAAATGCGTCAAGTTCAACGTCGATGTATCGCGGACGTTCGGGTTCGACGAGCAAACGCTCAAAAAGATCAGCACGAGGCTCTTCGGGTCCGATGTAGGAGCCGCCTTCCCATTCGGGACGACAGGTGACAATGCAGGGCAGTTCGGACTCGCGCACGACGCGCAGTACGGGCTTCCACGGCTCCTCAGACTCGTCGACAAGTCGCTCATAAAAGGTATCGACGCGAAACTCGACGAGATCGGCTCCGAGATTGCGTGCAGCCATCGCATCCGCCCGGGCCTGTTGTTCATCGTGGACAAGGATCGGAACGCAGACCAGAGTGCTCATGGAGGGAGTGTAGAGGATGGACGGCACGAGCTGTGTCGTTACGGCCGGCCCGCCGGCGACGTGCCGTGTGTCGAGGGGAACCGGCAAAGCCCGGACGTGGGCGGGCATGCCGAGCTTGTCTTGCGCGGATCGTGCGACGGCCCTATTCGGAAGCCATCTCGGCGATGAAGGAATCGGCCTCGGCAATGGAGGCATCCATCTCGGCAATCAGGGCTGTGATTTCGGTTTCGAGCGAAGCGACCTGCCGATCAAGCGAAGCGATCGCGCGGGCGTTGAGATTGTGCTTGAGAAAGAGGACCTGATCGTTGAATGCGTCGAGAACGGGCTGCATTTTCGCCTCGGCACTCTTCATGGCGCCGAGCAGCTCGTCGTAGCGTGTGCGGGTGCGTTCAAGCTGGGCTGCGCTGGCAGCACGCAAATCGTCGCTGTGGTACTGCGCCAGTTCGCCCTCCCATTCCCTGAACAGCGCTTCAGCGACGCGCTCGACGTCCTTGATGCGGCTGTGGACTGCATCGGCTCTTTGCTCTGAGCGCTCGAGCTGGCGTTTGAGCCGCTCGTACGCTGCTTCGAGGTCAGTCGTGTCCGATCTGGTCAGGGCAAGAAACTCATCCAGTGCCGAGGCAAACTGCTTCTTTGCCTGTTCCTGCCCGTCTCGAGCATCCTCGACGCGATCGACAAGCTGCTCGCGCTTGGCATAGCCGAACGCTTCCTTGAGCGCAATACCGGTCGAGGCACACCCGAACAGGGTGAGGCAGGCGAGCATCGCAATCGTCGTGCGCATGGCAGGATCTCCCGACAGGATAGACGCAGCGCGAAAGTTCATCATCGACGTGGATTCCTCCCGCGCGCGCCGGAGTGTCTCGGGCCTCGCGCAGGCGTGCGAGGCTGGGCCGGTTGGTCATCATCGCTCCCGGGCTCTTCAACCTGCTGATCGGCTTCGGCGACCTGCTGACGCGCAAAGACCATACGCCCGGCACTGGTTTGCAGCGTGCTGGTGACGACGACAGAAATCTCGGATCCGACCGCCTCGGCACCGTTTTCGATGACCACCATCGTTCCATCTTCAAGAAATCCCACGCCCTGACCCGGCTGTTCGCCCGGACGCACAACCTCAATGGAAAGCTCCTGGCCCGTGACAACGGGCGGCTTGAGCGCAAAGGCCAGGTCGTTGAGATTGACGGTGCGGACACCCTGGATGGCGGCCACACGCACAAGACCAGAGTCGGTCGTGGCAATAACGGCCGGCATGCTCTTGGCAAGTTCGACGAGCATCTGATCGACAGCCTTTCCGGGTACCGGCGTCTGCTCGATAGACACGTCAAACTCCGGGGAGCGCTGAAGTGTCGCAATGGTGTCCAGACCTCGCCTGCCGCGCGCACGCTTGTGCTTGTCGGATGAGTCGGCAAGGGTCTGCAACTCCGCGATCACGAAATGAGGAATGACCAGCGGCGCCTGAATGAAACCGGTGCGACACACGTCGTAGATGCGTCCGTCGATGAGAACCGAAGAGTCAAGCAGAAGCGGACGGATGCCCCGGATTTGCTTGGCAAACTCGACATAGGGAATCACAAGACGAAAATCATCCTGGGTCTGAAGAACGGTGGTGATGGCCAGGTAGGCAAGGATGATGCCAAGGAGGACCTTGATCGTCGAAACGATCGGGGCAATGGCAGCACGGGAGTTGGCATCGTTGATCCAGGTCTCCAGAAGCAGATCAATGACAAACCCGGCAGCAATGGACGCAGCCACGGCGCCCAGAAGCCCGATGAGGATGCTGAACAGCGTCGAGATCTTCTTCTTGGGCGTGAGGTAGTCAATGAGGAGAACCACCGCCACAACGGCACCTGCGATCAGCAGAATGACCGGATACGCGATGGCCCACCGGATTTCCGCTTCGGCCGAGTCGCTTTGAACGCCGACGATGGACAGCAGCGTGACGGCGAAAAACAGAACGACGAATCCGATTCGGACGATGCGAACGAGGACAACCCTGCCGTGGTCGACCGAGGAGAATGGATCGGGCACATCGGGGCGAGCCGGGGCACGCTCGGGACCGGGCTGGGTTGTCTGTTGTTCGGTCATATGTGAGAGTGTACCCGAAGGGAATGTGGTTCTAGCATGAATGCCCCGTGTCGGTTGACGGCCGGGCCCGGTGCACGGGTTGTGCCGTGAACCTGGTCAGGGCTTGACCGCAGCAGCCATAAGCGGACATGACCCGGTGCCGCTGGTG
>RFGK01000233.1 GCA_003697045.1 Planctomycetota bacterium | reverse complement strand
CCGTCCATGACGAGCACGGGGTATTTGGCGACGAGGATGGCCAGCAGCCCGGCCGCCGCGACGTTCACATTGATGTTGATCAGCTTGTGCCGTTGGTACAACCTGAACACGCGGCGGGTCATCGAGACATCGTAGGAACTGTGGCGATCGTGCAGACGGAGGGTGCCGGGCCTGATGTCGGCCACCCTTGCGCGACTTCGCGGGGTGGGGGGGTGCCACCCCGCCCAGAGTCTCCCGGCTGCTCGCAGTGGATCGGTCGTCAGACTCACCCGCCGGGCTCGTCGGAATCGTCCGGTTCGAGCCGGCGCATGGTCGTCTGTGGCAGGCGATATGGGTTGGGCGTTCGTTCCTGTCTGGCCAGTGTTTGAGCGACCGCGTGGTATGCCACAGCCGCGATGCCGTCTCCCACGCGCAGCTCGCCGCCGTTGTTTGGAAGTTGGACGTGCTTGTCGATGATGTCAGCCCCGAGCGCCAGGGCCTGCAAGGGATTTTCAGGACGGCGCAGATGAATCCCCTCGCTTTCGAGGAATGCCATCCACCGGGGCATTTCGATCAGGCCGGCGTCGCGCATCCGCTGCATCACCTCTGCGATCGGCGGGGGTGGAAGGTGCATTCCGTTGGACCATGATGCGACCCACGGAACTTCCACGCGTGTCAGCCACCCATCGCGCAGCTCGGCCGAGGCGGCGCCAAAGCCCGGATTGTTGTCAGCTGAGAAGATCGCCAGGTGCACCTGTCCCGGCTGAAGTCCGTAGATTGTCGTCTTGCCGAGCGGCATGCGATTCCAGGCAACCGCCCCGGACAGGAATGCTCCATTCCAGCCTGAAAAACCCAGGATCGGATCGGCATTGGTCGGTGCGGCGCTGACAACCAGCAGCGTGTCGCTGTTGGCCGATTCACAGAATACTTCCAGGATGCAGGTTGCATCACTCGGTCGGATTTCGACGAAATCGGACTTGCCGGCCTCGACTTGCACGCTCGTCGGTGCACCCACGACATGCACCTGTGGCCCGTTGACTTCCAGCGGCTGAAGCTTCTCCGGCTCGGGGGTCCAGTACTGCGCCATCAACTTGTACGTTCGATCGGGCGCAAAGCGAAACTCAAACGTGCCGTTGGCATCCGTTCGGGCCCACTGAATCTGCGCAAAGGCGCGGTCGTTCTGTCTCAAGACCGCCTTGGCAAACGGCGTCCAGTTTGCACCGGCAAAGGGGAGTCCTGTTTCGGCATCGCACGGCAGGACGATGGCGTCTGCCACGGGTTTGCCCTGGGTGTCGACGACGCGGCCGCGGATCGCCGGTGGTTTTTCGGTCGCTTCGACCTGCCCGAAGGCAGGCTGGAAGCACGCGGCACACGAAAGAATCATTCCCAAGAGAAGTTCAAATCGCCGGGTTCTCATGCCCGCAGCGTATCAGTTCGCCCGGGTCCGGGTCCAGCGCCGTCAGGATGGCACCACCGGCGCCCGGCCGACCGAGTAGTAGTAGAACCCGAGCTCTCCAAGATGCTGACGGCGGTAAAGATTGCGCCCGTCAAAGATCGCCTTTGAGCGCATGAGTGAGCTGATGCGACGAAAATCAGGGCTCTTGAAGTCATCCCAGTCTGTTGAGACGATGAGCGCATCGGCACCATCCAGCGCGTCGTACATGTCGCCGACGACTTCCAGCCGGTCACCCATCGCGGCGGCAGCATTGGCCCCGGCGACCGGGTCAAACCCCACAGCCTTGGCGCCCTGTTCGGTTGCCAGCTCGATCAGCGTCAAGGCTGGCGCTTCCCGGATGTCGTCCGTGCGAGGCTTGAAGGCAAGACCCCAGAAGGCAAGCCGCTTGCCCGTCAGCCCACCGCGCGGAGCGAAATGGTCCACGATCTTGTCGAAAAACCGTTGGCGCTGCTGCACATTGGTGCGGTCCACGGCTTTCGACAGCTCGACGGGTGTTCCAGTGCGTTCGCCCATCATGATGCACGCGCGTGTGTCCTTGGGAAAGCAGCTTCCCCCATACCCAAGGCCGGGATAAAGGAACTGATGGCCGATGCGCTTGTCGGCGCACATGCCTTCACGCACCCGGTTGATGTTGGCACCGAGCGCTTCGCACAGGTTGGCCATCTCATTGATGAAGCTGATCTTGGTTGCGAGGAAGTTGTTTGATGCGTACTTGACCATTTCCGAGCTGAGGATGTCCATGACAAAGATGGGATGCCCGTTGCGAACGAACGGATCGTACAGATCGAGAAACAGCTCGCCGGTCTTGGGGTCCTCGACGCCGACGACGACGCGATCGGGACGGTTGAAGTCGTTGACGGCGTCGCCTTCCTTGAGAAACTCGGGGTTGTTGGCAACGTGGAAGGGGATCGTATCTCCCACGCGCCGGCGGATCCGGTCGCGCACCGCCAGCGAGGTGCCCACCGGAACCGTGCTCTTGATCACGATGGTCTTGGGTTCTTGGTTCGGGCCGAGCGAGAGCAGCACGTCGGCTATGTCATCGGCGGCACCTTCGATGTAGCGCATGTCGGTGCTTCCGTCGGGGGCTGTGGGCGTGCCGACGCAGATGAAGATCATCTCGGCCTGGCGGTACGCCTCGTCGCGGTCGGTCGTGAAAAAGAGTCGGCGTGCATCGACGTTCTTGTGGATGAGTTCGCTGAGTCCGGGTTCGTAGATCGGACACTCGCCCCGGCGAAGGGCCTCGATTTTTCTGTCGTCAACGTCCAGGCAGGTGACGTTGTTGCCGGTGTTGGACAGGCATGTTCCGGTGACCAGCCCTACGTATCCCGTTCCCACCATGGTCAATCGCATCGTCTTGAGCTCCTTGAAGTTGTGGGCAGTTTAGGCATCGCCCGTCCAGCGACGCGCCTTTGACAGGCTACACTCTCGACCCCATGAGCAGGAAGAAAAAGCAGTCACGCCTGACCGCCAGGAATGCGGATCGTCACGCACTCTACGAGCAATCGGTTCAGAACGTAGAGGCCGAAGTCGATTTCGTTGATCGTGTGTTCAAGAAGCTCCGCAAACGCAAGGCCTCGACGCTGCGCGAGGACTTCTGTGGCACGGCAAACACCTCGGCCGAGTGGGTACGCAGGCGGAAGACCAACTTTGCGACGGGTCTTGACATTGATGCCGCCACGCTCAAGTGGGGCACCGAACACCATCTTGCAGCGCTCAAGCCCCACCAGCGCGAACGCGTTCGCCTGCTTCAGCGAGACGTGCTCGAACCGGGCGATGCGCGCGACATGGATTGCATCCTGGCGATGAACTTCAGCTACTGGTGTTTTCACGAGCGCGCCACGATGAAACGCTACTTCGAGTCCGTGCGAAAAAGCCTCAAACCCGACGGCATCTTCTTTCTCGATTTCTACGGCGGGTCCGAGGCGTTCCTCGACATCGAAGAAGAACGCAAGCAGAAGGGCTTTACCTACGTCTGGGAGCAGGACAAGTTCAACCCCATCACCGGTCGCGTCCGATGCTACATCCACTTCAAGTTTCCCGATGGATCGCGCATGAAACGGGCCTTCTCGTATGACTGGCGTGTGTGGACCCTTCCCGAAATGCGTGACCTGCTCGAAGAGAGTGGGTTCGGGCCTGTGACGGTCTACTGGGAAGGGGACGACGGTCAGGGCGGAGGCAACGGCGTGTTCCGCCCGACGCTCAGGGGCGAAGCCTGCGAGTCCTTCGTCTGCTATATCGTCGCCGAGCGGGCACGCTGAGACCTACGGTTGTCCATGCACGCACTGCTCGACCTGCCCGACGATCTGGCGCCGTTGCAGGAACTCATTGCCGGCGCTCTTGATCGTGTCGTCGATCGCTTCGATCGCCAGCTCGTCTGCGAACTGTCTCCCGTGCGCAGCCTGTGCGAACATGTCGAAAGATACCGCGGGAAGATGCTGCGCCCCACGCTGGTGCTCCTGTGCGGGCTTGCCACGGCTGACGAGTCCGACCAGATGAAACTGTCCGACGATCACATCACGCTCGCGGCGGTCAGCGAGATGGTGCACATGGCCACTCTCGTGCACGACGACGTGCTCGATGAAGCGGACACACGGCGTCGCGGCGAGACTGTCAATCGGCTCCGCGGAAACGAGGCTGCGGTCATCCTCGGCGATTACCTCATCGCCGGTGCCTTTCATCTCTGCTCTCAGGTTGCTTCGCAGGAGCCCTCGCTTGTCATCGGCCGAGCCAGCATGGACATGGCTGCGGGTGAGTTGCTCCAGCTCCACAATCGCGAGGACTTCTCCATTGATGAGCCGACCTACTTTGAGATCGTCCGTCGCAAGACCGGAGCGCTCATTGCAGCAGCGTGTCGATTGGGCGCGATTGCGTCGGGGGCGTCTCGCGTCGAATGTGAAACGTGTGAAGCATTCGGCTATGCCCTGGGCGTTGCGTTTCAGATTCAGGATGACCTGCTGGATCTGACCGGACATCAGGGTGTGGTTGGCAAGAATGTGGGCAAGGATGCGGAGAAGGGCAAACTCACGCTGCCGGTCATCCATCATCTTGCCGAGTGTGACCCTCAGAGAAGGGCCGAGTCGATCGCCATACTTTCGCGCATGGCCGAGCGACGCACCGCCAGCGATGCCGG
>RFGK01000036.1 GCA_003697045.1 Planctomycetota bacterium | reverse complement strand
GGAGACTGCCGGGAGATTCTGCCGCGTCTTGCCGAGATTCGGAACCAGGAGGTGGACCTGGTCTTTGCCGATCCTCCGTTCAACTGGGCGCGTGCATACGACGAGTGGAACGATCGGATGTCAACCGAGGAATACCTTGCGTTTACGTATGAATGGCTGGACGTGTGCATCGACGGGCTGAAGGAGACCGGCTCTTTATGGGTGAACATTCCGGATGACTGGGCGGCCGAGATTGTCGTTCACCTCAAGCAGCGCAAGCTGAGCATGGTCAACTGGTGCATCTGGCACTACCGCTTTGGGCAGAACACAAGCAGCAAGTTCATATCGAGCAAGGTGCATGTGCTCTACTTCTGCAAGGACCGGGCGCGGCGGACGTGGAACCCCGAGCCGATACTCGAAACTTCGGACCGGCGGGCGATCTATTCGGACAAGCGGACGGAGTCGAAGAAGGACGGCATGCCCGCGGGGCTGCGTGTGCCGATGGATGTGTGGTATGGCAAGAACTGGGGGCGCATCCAGGGCAACAACGCCGAACGCCGTCACTACCACGACAATCAACTTCCCGAGCTTTATCTGGAGCGTGTCATCGCGTGCAGCTCGAATGAGGGCGATCTGGTGCTTGATCCGTTTCTGGGCAGCGGCACGACGGGTGTCGTTGCGCACGCATTGGGACGGCGCTTCATCGGTACCGAGTTCAGCAAGCAGAACGCGGAAAATGCGGTTGCCCGGATGAAGGATGGTCCGGTGCGCAGGCTTGGCGCTTCACGCGGCGCATCGACAGCCATATTTGAGAAGCGTAGAAAGGGCGCTTCGCAGAAAAAAGACGCCCCGGTGGAACGTACCACGCGGGGCGCGAAGATGGGGTGCTGACGAAATGCTCAGTTGTTCAGAGCTTCATCGAGCGCTTCGAGAATGGCACGACGCCCGTGCTGGGCGGCGGTTTCGACGCGCTGGTTTGCCTCTTCCGCGGCATTGCGCACGGCCGCGATGAGGGGCGGGGGCGCATCCATGTCGCGCAGCTCCTGGATGCAGTGATGGGCGAGACGTGAGATGCGGGCGGTGGCGGCGCGGGCGGTGGCGTTGATCGAGCGGATCGACCGGGCTGCCGACTCACGAAGCTCATCATCGCTTGCCCCATTGGCATCGAGATGCTCGATATGTCGCACGCCCATCGCAGTGCGATGGTGGATGCGATCGACGGCGATGTGCATGGTTTCGTGGATCGCCTGGATGCATCGCTGCGCGAGATCCTCAGCGTCGGCCCGTGCGGGCGATGTGAAGCAGATGGATGCGATCAAGGCTGCCAGGAGACTGCATGTCCGTGTCATGTGAGACCCTCCTTTATTGACTCGGCATCGACGAAGCGGGCACACGCCGCGCCCCGGATCGATGCCCCGGATTCAGTGACCCGAGGGGCGGTGCACGAGTTCGCCCGCAGAGCGTCAACGAGGGCGAGTTTGCCGTATTGCATTCGGCGTGGCGGGATTTTGCCTATTGTGCTTGCGCATGATTGGGTGGCTCATCTTCGGAATCGTTCTCGGGGTGGTCGGAGCCGTGCTCACGCTGGTGTGGTGGCGCATTGGTGACAACTGGGCCGACGAGGAACACCGTCGTTTTCGAGAAGGTTTGAACGACGACGCCGAGGCGGGAGCCACCGTCATCAGGGGGTTCGGCGCGAAGGACGATGCGCGGGATCCGTCCACGAGTGAGCCGACGTGATGCCCCGGTACAAGCTGGTCATCGCCTACGACGGCACGGACTTTCATGGATGGCAGAAGCAACACCCGCCTGCGGATGCCGCACACACGCGGGCGGAGCAGGTGATCGACTCGACAGAGGGCGATGGAGTCGGTGCGGGTCGCGTGGCGTTGCGGACGGTGCAGGAAGTTGTGGAGCGGGCGGTCCGCCGGGTGTGTCGCGAGCCGGTCGCGCTGGTGGGCGCCAGTCGGACCGATGCCGGCGTCCATGCGCTCGGGCAGGTTGCCGCGTTTACGTCGAGACCGGACCCGGCCCGCGGAGTCGGCTGGCCGGCAGAGCGCGGGACCGACCGGCTTGTGCGTGCGCTCAACGGATCGCTGCCTGAGGATGTGCTGGTGCGCCGGGCCGAGATTGTGGAGGACTCTTTTGATCCGATCTCCGACGCCGTGGAGAAGGAATATACGTACACGATCGTGTGTGGCGATCGGCGTCCGATGTGGGATCGGCGATTCGTGTTTTATACGTGGTTTGGGCTTGATGCGGCGCGCATGAAGCAGGCGGGGCGCATGCTGATCGGCACGCATGATTTTGCTGCATTTGCGCAGATCAATCACGGGCGTCGCAGCACGGTGCGCACGGTCTATCGGTGCGATGTGGAATGCGAGCCGTGCGATGATGGACACAATCAGCGGCTGGTGATTCGGGTGTCGGGCGACGGTTTTCTTTACAACATGGTGCGGATCATCGCCGGCACGTTGATGGAAGTGGGTCGTGGGCGGATGGAACCGACTGCGATCGGGGAGATCATCGCATCACTGGATCGTCGACGTGCGGGGCCGACGCTTCCTCCGGAGGGACTTCGGCTGGAGTGGGTGAAATACGAGCGTGCGGAGCGCGTCGGCTGAGGCGTGGTGTGATGGGAGCCGGGCAGTTTGCGCACGAGCGCATGGCTTTGTTGTTTTACCAGATCCAGCGCATGCGTCCGAAGTCGAGGATGGGCAGGCCGAAGCGTCGCTGCGGGCTGGGAAGATAGACATAGAAGGCACGTCCGATGAGCAAGCTGCGGTGGACCTTGCCGGGGCCGGTGCCGACTTTTGCAGCGACGAGGGGGTGTGGTGAGCCCCAGAGCCGGCCGTCAAGTGAGCGGGCGCTGTTGTCGCCGCAGAGAAAGAACTCGTCGGCGTGGAGGAGCATGGGGGCGTCGGGGTGGGTTGCCAGGCCGGGTTTGCCGGAGCTGGTGATCGGATCGCCGGGCCAAGCGGTGCGCCCGAAGTTCTCCGGGCGGTAAAAAAGGTCGCGCCAGATGCGGACGCGATGGAGCGCAAAGGGTGAGCCGGCAAAGTCGATGCTCAGCGACGGTTCCCGGTAGAGCATGACGTTGTTGAGCGGGAAGCGTGGATCAGAGGCGATTTTCGAGAGCACGTCCTGCCCGGTCGCGTTGGTGAGTCGCTGGGCGATGGACCAGTCGTAGGCGCCGTCTTCCGGCCCGCCGCAGATGAGCTTGTCATCGACAAAGAGCCAGAGCGCCTGGTCGACGTGCCAGAACGCGACGTTCGTGATGCGCCCGGCAGCGAGCGTGCTCGAAGGCGCCCGGGACTGGGCAAGGGTGGACCAGGTGCCCTGCCCATCTGAAGCGGGGCGCATCTGGACCATGGCAGTGACGCTGCCTCCATCGCGGACGAGCATGCCGCGAAACTCGTATCCCCTTGCGGTCAGGTGCACAGCCAGCGAGGAGGGGTCTGACACGGGTTCAAAGCCGAACGCGACGGCCACATCAGAGACGGGGTAAGAGCGGGAGTCTTCGCGATCCCACATCTGCCCTCCGGCGGGCATTTCGTTGAAAGAGAGGTAGTCGTCGAGTCTGAATGTGGTGTTCAGCCAGTCGAGCCTGGTGGGGCCGGTTCCATCAAAGCGGTAGGTGGTATCGGAGTTGAGCCCGCTCCAGCCCGGCGTGGACCCGCGGAATGGGGAGCGAAAGGTGGCGCTGTCTTTCGGCGTGTAGGTGCTGTCGAAAACCGGCTGCCAGACGCTTTCCTGGACGCGGCGAGGCTTTCGCTGGATGTTCCAGCCATCGGCGTCCCAACCGACGGGGTCTGCTTGCAGCGGGTGTGTAAACACGTCGCCGTCGACCAGCGCGACCTGCTCGCCGGGAAGCCCGATCATGCGCTTGATGTAGTTTTCCTGTGATCCAGTGGGCACTTTGAAGACGGTGACGTCCCAGCGTTGCGGGCCGTGCAATGGCTCAAGGTACTTGAGCACGAACACGCGGTCGCCGGCGAGAGTCCGGTAGTCGCGTGCGGGCAGCTGGATGGCGGTCATGGGGTCGGTGGGCGTGAGTCCCTGCTGAAGGGGCAGCGGCGTGCGGTTGCGCGTGATGTGCCAGGGTTCGAGCGGCCACTCGTATCCGCTGATGTCGCTGCGCACGCGGACATGAGCACCAAGCAGGGTCGGACCCATCGAGCCGGTGGGAATCTGGAAGCCCTCGACGACGAAACCCCGGAACACCAGCGCCACGATCAAGGCAATGGTGATCGAGGTGAGCGTTTCCTTGATGGACGTCTTGGGCGGTTCGGCGCTGGTCTCAGGCATCGGGCAAGGATAGAGCTTCGTTACGACTCGGGCGCCTGGGAGGAGGTCGAGTCTCCATCGCGCGGCTTGCGTCGACGACGACGACGCTTCTTCCTGCGTGGGCGGTCGGAGGCGGCCGGGGTATCGCCGTCGTCATTCTTATCGGACGGTTGTTCCTCGGTGCCGGCGTCTTCCGGAGTGGGTTGGGTTTGCTTGTCGCTGGATTTTTGCTCGGTGGCCGATTCGGCGTCGCCCCGCCGGCGGCGTCTGCGCCGACGGCGTTTGCGAGCGGGTTGATCGGAGGTCGATTCATCCTTGCGTGTGGACGTTTCGACGGTGCGCGGCTTGACTTTTCCAGGCTCTCCGAGCTGTTCGACGGGAACGGCCACGTCCTGACCCGAATCGAGCCGCACGAGGACGAGCTGGGTGAGGATCTGCGTGTCGATGACGATGCCGTCGCCTTCGGGTGTACCGACGCGGGTCTTACGTCGCGGCAGATTGCGTTTGAGTTCGTCGTAGGTTTGCTCTTCGTATCGGAGGCAGCACATGAGCCGTCCGCACCGGCCGGAGATTTTGAGCGGGTCGAGAGTTGCCTTCTGAATCTTGGCAGCCTTCATGCTGATCGGCTTGAGGACCTTGAGGAAGTTCTTGCAGCAGCAGTACTGCCCGCAGCGCTCATAGTCGGCGACAAGCCTTGCCTCGTCTCGTGCTCCCACCTGGCGCAGATCGACGCGGACACGGAACGTGCTCGAGAGCTCCTGCCCGAGCGCACGGGTTTCGATGCGGTCTTCAGAGGCGTAGTAAACGGTGAGTCGATCGCCCGAGAGAATCGGCTCGACTTCGACGATTTTGAGTTCGAGGCCGAGGCGAGCTGCAACCTGCCGAGCCTTGAGACGCAGGTCGTGGCGTGAATCGTCGAGCTGTTTCTGGCGGTGCAGGTCTTCATGGGTGGCGATGCGCAGGGCGCGCCCGTTTCGGAAGAACGGATACTGTCGCCCGCCCGAGTGCTCGATGTATTCGAGCATCTGCTCGCGAGTGATGGAGCTGGCGCATCCGGCGTTGGGGCAGGTGCTGGTGAGCATATCTCCCAGTTCGATGCCCCTGTGGGTGCGCACGACGATTTTGGAGCCACAGCCGGGAATGCCATCTCCGCGGTAGGGAAACTCACCGATCATGCCCATGGCACCAAAGCGCACGACGATGGTTTTTGGCACCCGCAGCGCTTCGATGGCGCGACGCTCTTCTTCGAGCGACAGCAGGTCCTCCTCGAACTGAGGAAGGGGATGAATGGGCATATCGACCTCAAAGCCCTAGGGGCGCTGGCCGATGGACTGTGCCCGCGCCGCGGTGAACATTTCGGGAAGGGACTCGCGAGCCTGCAGCTCGATGATACGGCCGCCTTCGATCGAGTAGACGAACAGGTTCTCGTTGCGATCGTCAATCACGAACAGAAGCTCATCGGGACGGCCGCCATTGACGGTGAGCATCGTGTACCCCCCCGTCTTTGAGACCAGCCCGGCCTGGGCGGTCTTGGCGGGCATCCCGAGCGTCTGAAGCATGATCAGGGCGAAGAGCACGGCAGCGGTGATCGAAAGGGTCAGTCGCGCGGCATTCTTGCTGGTGTTCATGTCGGCGTTCCTTTCCGTCAACGGCGGATCTGGGCCTGCACGTCATCTTCGAGATCGCGGAACCCGATGCCTTGGAGCGTCCGGCGTCCCTGGTCCCAGAGGAGCACGATCATCTCGGCGTTGACCGAGTCGAGGATGTACACGGCGTTGGAAGAGCCACTGCCGCGCACTCCCTCGACCATGGTGTATTCGCCGCGGCTGCGCGAACGCTCGTTTTGTGCGCCGGCAATCCGTGGGAGGGAAACGGCACCCAACACCAGCACAAGAGCGATGTTCAGCGCCACCAGAGAGCGATTGGAGCGTGGTTTCATGATTGAAGACCTCACGTGTGAATCAGTCCTGATGACCACGCTTGCTCGGAAGCAGCGTGACGACAACAACGACGCCCCCAATGACGAGGGCGGTCAGAATGGAGGTATACGTCGTCGGCTTGGGCTCGCCCCGCGGCTTGGGGATGGTCAACCCCGGGCCGGACTGGCCGGACCTGCGTGAAGATTGCGCGTTTGCCTCTGAGAGCAGCGCTGTGCTCATCACCAGAGCGGCCAGGCACGAGACGACTCGACGCTTTTGGGCATGGTTCATGGGAAGATGCTAATCCCCGGCACGTGCCGGAACAAGGCTCAAGCGGAGAGCGGTTCGAGGACGGGCACCTTCGGCCCGGCATCGCAGGTGAGCCCCATGTGCCCCGGTGCGAAGGGATGGCTGACCTGCTCGAAGTCGCTCCTGGACAGGTGAACAGTACGCCAACGCGGGCTTCGGGTTCGCATGCGCTCGACATAAGCCTGCAAGAGCACCGCCCGGAGCATGTACCAAGAGCCTTCAAACTCGAAGACCTCCTGAAACAGCCCATCGGGAGGCTGACTGTGACAGCGATAGATGAACACAAAGGCCGGCTCGAACCCGAACCCGAACAAGGACTCCCACACGCGGAGCGATTCGATGTCGTCGAGGGTGACCCATGATTCCAGCCGGGGCGTGGCGGTGGGTGAGGTGGCGGCGAGCTTTCGGCCCTTGATTTCGACCAGCAGGTTCGTCGATGAGCCGTAGATGACAAAATCGAAGGACTTGAGGGTGCGTTTGCCCTCGCCGGAACTCGAAATGCTCAGCGAAGCCCCGTCGGGCAGGGCGGCCTTCCTGGCCTCATTGACAGCGACATAGGGGATCTGCCGGTATCGCAGGAAGGACTCAAAGGCGCGCTCGTACTGGTATCGTCGCTGGGCCACGGGCGTATCCTAACAAGTTTCGGTCATGGCTGGGAAGGCGCGGTTTGAACGATCGCGTCGTAGAGGTCTTCCTCGGCCTGCTGGTAGTCGATAAACGCCTGCCGGACCCGCTCTTGCAGCACGGCAACGTCGTCGGGTGTCAGCGACGGCGCCTGACCGGCTTCGACGAGTTTGAGAACGGCTTCGAGCGATTCGCTGGCGGCCTTGAGATCGCTGACGGCCGACGCGTAGGCACGAGCTGCGCTGTAGAGCAGCTGTCGTTCCATTTCCTTGGTGTTGGGGGCGCGGAGCAGTCTCCAGGGCTGGGCCTTGAGTTCGTTGAGGAACAGGCGGGCGTCCATGCTCGTGAGCCGAACGTTGGTGAGGATGGTGGTCACTTCCGGCTCAAACTCGTCGAGCATGACACCAAGCTCGTTGCCGACGCGTTCGAACTCTTCGAGGGCCGAGTTCCCCCGGGCCATGAGCGTGTCGATGTCGGTGGTTGTCTGCTCCTTGAAGTGCCGCGTCGTCTCGTTGACGTTGTCAATGATCTGATCGATGTCGGCGCGGTTGTCGTCAATGGTTTGCTGGGCGGAGTTGATCACGCCTCGCGCTTCATCCACGCCGGCGAGAAGGTTGTCGGCAATTTGGTTGCCGGTGTCAGTGATGCGCTCGGCCTTGTTCGAGATGCGCTGTCCGGTTTCAAGAATCTCGGTCACGCGCGGGGACCATTGCTTGTGATAATCGTCGCGCGCCGCTTCGATGGTGGCGCGGGCGGCTTCGATCATCGCGTCGATGTCCCTGACACTCTTGTCGGCATTGGGCGCGATGGCGCCGGTGATGATCTTGATGTCATCCATTGCCGCGTTGACCTTCTCGATGGTGGACTTGATCTGCTCGACCTGCTCGGGCCCCAGCCCGGCCTGTGCGAGCAGGCCCGGCGCCAGCCCGCCGTGCATCACGCCGCCCTCGGCCAGAAGCTCGGCGGGTTGGCCGGCATCTTCTCCGGGCCCGCCCGGGCTGATGATGTTGATCGAGGCCAGGCCTCCGAGAATCGGGCGCTCGACGTTGACGACCGCGTTGGAATAGAGCGGCACGTCGGCGCGTACCTTGACCTTGACATCGATGGCAACGGGCAGGCCGGCGGGATCGTCACCCTTGCGGCGCCAATCTACATGTTCGACGCGTCCGACGTTTTTCCCGCCGAGGAGCACCGGCGAGCCTTTTTCCAGCCCGGTTGCTCCGTCGCGCAGCGAGAATGAAACGACGTATTCGGAGAATCGGCCCCAGCGTTCGGTCAGGTCCGACACCCAGAAGCTCATCACCACTGCCAGGACCAGGCTGAGCAGCAGGAAAAACCCGGCAAGGGCGTTGTTTCGTCTGGCGGTGCGTGCGCTCATGAACCAAATACTCCTCGTGCAATCGGCTCAGTGCCCGCGCGTCGGCTCCACGCTGGGCACCGATGGGAGGTGCTCTGCGATCGTGCCGAAGAGATCTTCTTCATAGGCGATATCCGAGCGGCGGTCGGTGATGGGTCCTTCGGCATCGCCCCTCAGGAACTGACGGATGAGCCGCTGCTCTTCGTCAAGCTCGCGAGCCCGCGAGGGCGGCACGTCGCGCAGATGTTCGAACCACGCCCGATCTTCGACGCGCAGGATGCGCCCATGATCGAGCATCGCCATGCGATCGGCGATGGTAAAGGCCGAGTCCATCTCGTGCGTGACGACGACGCTGGTCACGCCGAGCTGCTGGGACAGCGCCACGATCAACTGGTCGATCTGGGCGCTGGTGACCGGGTCGAGCCCGGCGCTGGGCTCGTCGTAAAAAAGAATCTCCGGATCAAGCGCCATGGCCCGCGCCAGGCCGGCGCGTTTTTTCATTCCGCCCGAAATCTGCGCCGGATACTTGTCGGCGTGCTCGCGCAGCCCCACGAGCTCAAGTTTGATTTTGACCGTGATGTCGATGATCTCGGGGTCGAGGTCCGTGTGCTCCTGGAGGGGCAGGGCCACATTCTCGGCGATGGTCATGCTGTTGAACAGGGCGCCGGACTGAAACAGAATGCCGAAGCGTCGGCGCACGTGATTGAACTCATCTTCGCTCATCGTGCACGTGTTCTGTCCGAACATCTCGATGGTGCCTTCGTCGGGCAGGAATGTGCCGATCATGAGGCGCAGGGTTGTGCTCTTTCCCGAGCCTGAGCCCCCCATGATGACCATGGTCTCGCCGCGCTTGATGTCGAGGTTGATCCCGTCGAGGATGGTCTGCGAGCCGAATCGCTTGACGACGTTGCGCAGGCGGATGATGGGCTGGTCGGCAAGATCGGCCATGGGATCAACCGTCGGAGTCGGGCTGTTCGGACGGGGCGTCGGGCTGGTCGGAGAGTTTGATCTCGTCGCCGTTGGGCAGGACGATGACGATGTCGTTGAACAGGAGACGAGCGCCGCCCTGAGCGTTGGGATTGAAGAAGAACAGGACGACGACCTTGCCCCGATCAAACCGGCCGGGGATTGGGACCATGTCGTTTCGGCCCTGATAGCTCTGCATGCGTGGCCCGACGGCTGGATCGGTGAAGTCTCTGATCAGCTCAAACATGCCCTGCGGAACGCCGTCAAACGAGCCGAGCTCTGCCTGGTAGGCGGCCCGGAACGCTTCGAGCTGGGCATCGGAAAAGCTCACGGAAGGATCCATGGCGCTGCGCACCGCCTGGAAGTCACCGGCCTCGATATCTTTGAGCACGGGCCCGGTCATCGAGGTGTACATTCCGATTCCGGCCTTGACTGCGAGTCCGCCTCCGATCCAGAGGCCGGTGTTGATCAGCCGGATGATGATCGCGGCGATCGCCAGTCCCTTGCCTGTGACACGGCCCTGGCTTCCTGAAATCCCGAAGAGGCTGACCAGCCCCAGCAGAGAGCCGAGCAAGCCAACGGGCAGACAGCACCCAACAAAGCTCAGCACCAGCGAAACCACCGCCAGGGCGCTGGTCTTCGGAGGCTCGTTCATCATCTCCGCTTCGAACGGATTGTCGGCGTAAGGACTCTGTGTCATGTCGGGAGCGTACACCAGTCGATCGGGTCGTGCCAATCCGCCCGTCTCTTTCAACCATCGCTTCACACAAGCGACCGGGACTGCCAGAGAGCCGTCCGGATTGACTCACTCTCACCTGTGGGGCTCTGTCTCCCCTGAGACGCGGCATGCGCTCCGCTCTACGGTAATGTCCGGGCCAATCTTTCCACGCAATCGCCGATGATCTGGGCTGCCTGGTCGATCTCCGCCTGTGTTGTCTCCCGGCTCAGGCTGAACCGAATCGACCCGTGCGCGACTTCGGCGGGCACGCCCATGGCCAGGAGCACCGGGCTTGGCTCAAGCGAGCCGGATGAACAGGCTGCCCCGGCGGACGCACAGAGGCCGCGCTCGCTGAGCAGGATCAACAACGCCTCGGCTTCAAGGGTCGGAAACCCGATATTGGAAGTATTCCAGATGCGATGATCCGGCTCGCCCGGCCCGTTGACGACGGCATCAGGGCGGCGCTCAAGGACGGCCTGCTCGAATCGGTCGCGCAGCTCGGCTTGTGCGGCTCGCTGCGCGGGATCGCTCAACCACGCACGCGCCTGCTGCGCAGCGAGACCGGCGCCGAGAATTCCGGGCACGTTTTCCGTACCTCCCCGCCGTCCGAGCTCCTGTGCGCCGGGCATGAACGGCCGAATCCCCACTCCGGGCCGCACCCACAAGGCGCCCACGCCCTTGGGGCCATGAAACTTGTGAAACGAAAAGCTCAACAGGTCGATGGGCGGGCCCTCGCTCGTGCCCACGCGGGTGGGCATCTTGCCCACCCACTGCGTTGCGTCACAATGAAAGACCACGCCCGCGTGCGCACAAGCACGTGCGATATCGTCGATGGGCTGAACGGCGCCCGTTTCGTTGTTGACCCACTGCACGCTGACGATCGACGCACCTTCAAGCGCCTTGGGCAGCGCGTCAAGATCAACGACGCCTCCCTCGGCAAGGGCAAGCCGTCGCACCTCGACGCCCGATCGTGCGAGCACATCGGCAAGCTCGCGTATGGAGGCGTGCTCGACGCTGGTGGTAACCAGCACGGGGTTGGGCACGCGTGACAGCACGCCACGGATGGCAAGATGGATCGACTCGGTCCCGCCCGAGGTGAAGGTCAGATCGCGCGGGCGGGCACCGATGAGCGCGGCGGCCTCGGCCCGCGCCAGCTCCACGGCCTGGCGCACCTGCTGGCCTGCCCGATGCACACTCGACGGATTGGCCCACAACTCGGAGCAGGCGCGGC
>RFGK01000232.1 GCA_003697045.1 Planctomycetota bacterium | reverse complement strand
GAGACATCGAGCGTGCGTGAAGCGATCGATGTGGCCGAGGCGATCCGCGCCACCGGTCAGTTCAAGTCCGTCTCAGTCGATTGGGAAGAGCCGGTCGAGAACCGTGACTTGCCGACAGATCCGCTGGTCGTCAACCAGTGGCACCTGCTCAACACCGATAATCCCGGCGGGGATCTCAACGTCGTTCCCGTGTATGACATGGGATACACCGGAGCGGGCGTTGTCGTCGGCATTCTCGAGGCATTTGACGACAACTTCTGGGTCGATCATCCCGACCTGGCTGGGAACTGGAACCAGACGCTTTCCATGGACACCACGCCGTTCTCGACATGGGACAGCCAGATGCACCCGACCAACGTTGCCGGGATCATCGCAGCGGTGGCCAACAACGATGAAGGCGTTGCCGGTGTTGCATACAACGCGAAGCTGGCCAGGCTGCGCAATGGCACCAAGCTCGTGCGGGGCCGCGCCCTGCAGTGGTGGTACAACTCAATTCCGATCAAGTCCAACTCATGGGGCCCGGCCAATCCTCCAGGCGTCTTCCCCGCCCACACCGAAGACGAGTTCGTCATGGACGCGCTCGCACGGGCAGCGCGAATTGGACGCGGAGGCAAGGGGGCCATTTACCTGTTTGCGTCAGGCAATGACGGCCCGGCCGACCGCGTTGACCTCGAGCCGCTTGGGTCCAGCCGGTTCACGCTGGCAATTGGTGCGGTGGACGAAGAAAACAATATTGCAAGCTACAGCCAGGGTGGAACGAGTCTTTTTGCCACGGCATACTCACGGGCTGCCGAGCCCACGTTGCTCCGGGGCATTCAGACCACGGGTGTGGATATCCCCGAGTCTGAAGGCGGGCCTCCCGGTGTGGACGAGACCTACGTTCCCGATGTCAACGGCAACGGCGATCCGTTCAGCGGCACCAGTGCGGCCTGTCCGATGGCAGCCGGCGTCATCGCGTTGATGCTCGAAGCGAACCCCAATCTCACCTTCCGCGACATCCAGCACATTCTCGCCGACACGGCAAGGCCGGTGAACTTCACCAACGGGTCGACCTACTTCTTCGGAGCGGGCTTCCCCCTTCTGGGCGACACGTGGTGGCAGGTCAACGGCGCATTTACGCGTCACAGCGACGAATATGGATTCGGCGTCATTGATGCCGAAGCCGCGGTCAATGCCGCGCTGTCATGGAGCGGGGCTCCCTCCCCGGTGTTTCTCAATACTTATGACATCGTGCCGGAAGATGGCACGATCCCGGGTGCCGAGTTTGTCGAAGTGCCGCCCGGTGAGGGAACCTATTTCATCAACAACGCTCTCAGCTACGGCGGGGGCGGGTCGTTCAGCGACACTTTCTGTGTCAAGCCCGACATTCGCCTCGAGTCGGTTGAAGTCGAAATCACGACCAACGGTGCATGGGTCGGCGATCTTGAGATTCTGTTGATCAGCCCGTGGGGCTCAGTCTCGCCGCTGGCGCTGGTGCGGACTGATCCGGGCACGTACACCAACTATGTCTTCACCACCCTCAAGCACTGGGATGAGCCGTCCGCAGGCGAGTGGACGCTGCAGATCACCGACTTTGTTCCCGACGGCCCGTTCGATGTTGAGGATGCAACGGTCGACCTGAGCCCCTACGGCATGGACGGCGTGGACGGTGCGGGCGAGAAGACGATCACTTCGTATGCCGTGCGCTTCTATGGCTCCGAGTTTCCGGGAGGAACGCCGTACCTGTGCGACCCGAACAACCAGAGCTGCCCGGGCGATCTCAACGGCGACGGCATCGTCTCGCCTGAAGACCTGATCTTCTTCCTCGACCTCTATTACGCAGGTGATCCCTTCGCTGACATCAATGGCGACGGCGTTGTCAACTACGATGACGTCATCATGTTCTTCAACATGTTCGTTCCCGGGTTCTGCCCCAGCCCGGACAACGACGGTCCCGGCGGGCGACCCATGCCCGGCGGCAGCGACAACGGCCGTCCGGTCGGCGGCGCGGGCTGATTCACACTCCACTTGCGATTGAGCGAGGGGCGGCTTTCGGGGCCGCCTCTTTTTTATTGCCCCTGCACGCTCACACAGACCCCGCGAACGCCTTTGAAAGCCCAACGGTCTGCCAACTTGGCACCCCGAGTTGTCCGCCTCGATCGTCGTGGCAGTGAGGGCGGGGCAAAGGCCTTCATAAATAGTTCAACTGCAATGACTTATGGCCATCGCGGTTTCGGCCTGTCCTTTGCATTTCCGCCGACCGTGCTGAATGTGCGCTTCCATCCTGACCAGGGCGAGCCCGGTGGGGCCCACGGGTCGACCGGCGTGGCCGACGGATCGAGCGGCTCAAGGCTCAACCTGCTGTTGTCCTACGGCGGGTTCTCGGACAATCCGTGGGTTGATCGTCTTCCCCGTTTGCTTGAGCCGCTGGGGGTTCGCTCTCTGCGTGCCGGCACGGGGACGGAAGCAACGCGTGTCATTCAGAGCTACCCCATTCACATCGCGGTGGTGGATCTCGGGCTTCCGATGGATCTGTCTTCGTCCGAGAGGTCTGGAGGGCATGAGGCCGGGCCACGCATTCTCGAACTGCTGCGGCGGCTCGAATCGCCGCCTCCGATCGTGGTGGTCAAGCCGGCGTGCTCCCATCGCGACGACGCGCGGCAGATCACGGCGGCTCTGCGTGCCGGGGTCTATGCGGTCGTTGATCGTCCGCACGGCCAGGGGGATCTCGAACTCATGCTTGGCGTGTTGCAACGGTGCCTCCGGCGTTTCTATCAGAATCGTTGGCCGGGAGGCATTGCCAGTTAGTCCATCGCGGTCCGCGTTGCGGGCCGATTCACGTGTCATCGACTCTTATGGAGAACGGAGTTTCACACATGGCAACCAAGACCAGGAAAGCGATCAGCGTTCGTCCTCTTCACAACAAGATCCTTGTCGAGCGTGACGAGGCCGAGGGACGTACCGAATCGGGCATCTATCTGCCTGAATCAAGCAAGGATCGTCCGAAGACCGGCACGATCAAGGCCGTCGGAGATGGCTCGCTCAATACCGAAACCGGTGAGCGCATTCCGCTGACCGTCAAGGCTGGAGACCGGGTCATCTTCTCGAGCTACGCCGGCACGGAGATCAAGCTTGACGGCGAAGAGCTGCTGATCATGAGCGAAGACGACATCCTCGCGATCATCGACTGAACCTGCACTGGCCCGGCCCGACCACGAGGAAGGGCCCTTGCGGAGAACTGGCGATTTTATGAACCCCGACCAGTTACGAAAAGCTCTCGCCGAGCTCAAGGGTCAGCGGACCGCCACGTTTGTGTTCCACGGCGTGCCGGAGCCGAACACCCAGCTCAACGTGCACAACGCGATGCTCGTACCCGATGAACCTGATCATCTGATCAAGCTGACCGACGGACAGAGCATCTTCATCATTGACGCCGAGCGGGTGGCATACATCCGCATCGGCACGCAGTAACGCCGGTTTCGAGCCGGTGATTGAACAAGCGGCGACCGCGACGGAGCGGTCGGAAGGATTCGAAGAAAGTTCGCCCAGCGCCTCGTGCCTGGTGCCCAAGCAAGTCTCAGGAGCAAGCCATGGCTGCAAAACAAATCGCATTCAGTACCGACGCCCGCGAGAAGATTCTTCGCGGCGTCCAGAAGCTCTCGAACGCTGTGAAAGTCACGCTCGGCCCATCCGGTCGCGTGGTTGTTCTCGAAAAGTCCTTCGGCTCGCCCACCGTCACGAAGGACGGGGTGACGGTTGCCAAGGAGATCACGCTCGAAGATCCGTATGAGAACATGGGCGCGCAGATGGTCAAGGAGGTTGCCTCCAAGTCTTCCAAGGAGGCTGGCGACGGCACCACGACCGCCACCATCTACGCCGAGTCCATCTTCACCGAAGGACTCAAGAACATCACCAGCGGCGCCAACGCCAACCAGATCAAGCGCGGCATCGACAAGGCCGTCGCTGCGCTCGTCGATGAACTTGCCAAGATGAGCAAGCCCGTTGCCTCTTCCAAGGAAATCGCGCAGGTCGGCACCTGCAGCGCCAACCAGGATGAGGAAATCGGCAAGATCATCGCCACTGCGATGGACAAGGTCGGAAAGGACGGCGTCATCACGGTTGAAGAAGGCAAGAGCCTCGAGACCGAAGTCGAACTCGTCGAAGGCATGCAGTTTGACAAGGGGTATCTCAGCCCCCACTTCGTGACCAACACCTCCACCATGGAGTGTGTGCTCGAAAAGCCTTACATCCTCATCCACGAGAAGAAGTTGAGCAGCGCCAAGGATCTGCTCCCGATCCTCGGCAAGATCGCCGAGAGCGGCGACAGCCTGCTCATCATCGCTGAGGATGTCGATTCGGAAGCTCTGGCGACCCTCGTGGTCAACAAGCTCCGCGGCGTGCTCAAGATTGCCGCGGTCAAGGCGCCGGGCTTCGGCGATCGTCGCAAGGCCATGCTCGAAGACATCGCCACGCTCACCGGCGGCACCGCCATCATGGAAGAGCTCGGGATCGACCTTGAGAAGCTTGAACTCTCGGACCTCGGCCGGGCCAAGAAGGTCACCATCGACAAGGACACCACGACCATCGTCGAGGGTGCCGGCTCTTCCGACGCGATCAAGGGGCGCATCGACATGATCCGCCACCAGATCGAGAACACATCCTCCGACTATGACCGTGAGAAGCTCGAGGAGCGCCTTGCCAAGCTGGCCGGGGGCGTCGCGCAGATCAACGTCGGCGCTGCGACGGAAGTCGAGATGAAGGAAAAGAAGGCCCGCGTCGAAGATGCTCTGCACGCATGTCGCGCAGCCGTTGAAGAGGGCATCCTTCCCGGTGGCGGCGTGGCGGTCCTCCGTGCTCGCAAGTGCCTCGAGGCTCTGCGCAAGAAGGCAACCGGTGACGAGCGCCTCGGTATTGACATCGTTGCTCGCGCCGTGACCGCACCGATCAAGCAGATCGCCAAGAACTGTGGCCTCGACGGCTCGGTCATCGCAAGCAAGGTCGAAGAAAACGATGACGTCAACTTCGGCTTCAATGCTCTGACGCAGGAGTACGGCGACATGGTCAAGATGGGTGTCATCGTTCCGACCAAGGTTGAGCGCGTCGCTCTCCAGAACGCTGCGAGCATTGCCGGCCTGCTCCTGACGACCGACGCAGCCATCGTCGAGATCAAGGAGAAGAAGCCTGCCCCCGCGGGTGCCGGCATGGATGACATGGACTATTGAGCACTTTCAACAT
>RFGK01000231.1 GCA_003697045.1 Planctomycetota bacterium | reverse complement strand
CGGCTCGACGACAACAGCATGTACACGCCGGTCGCGACGCTCGCGGTGACGATCGCACAGACAAAAAGCATGATGGTCAAAGCAAGGACTCTTGACATGGACCCTCCTGCCAAATCGTATCCCCGGTGCAGGCGAAGGAGCGCGGGTGCGGTGCTCGTCGATCCCGGGGCGCCAGCGACGGAACCGGTACGCGGGAGCATGCACAGTGCGCCAGCGGTAGCACGGAAGTGCAAGAAGGTTCATGCGACGTCATCGAGCAAGCGTGGATGACGTGTTGTCGGTCTCGTGCGCCGTACCTTTCCCTGAAGCCCCTTCGGGAACGGACTGCGGCACATGCGTGGGAGTCTTTCCCATCGAGTGCGCCATGTCGCCACCGGACCCTTCTTGACAATCGAAGCTCACTGGCTGCGCATCCGGCAGCTTGTGGCTGCCTGCGTCTTAGCTGCACCCGTTTGAAAACACCTGCAGGAACGCGAGCACGTCGAAGAAATCGAAAGTGTCGTCGCCGTTGACATCGGCGATGGGGTCCTCCGACGAGAAGTTTGCGAGGAACGCGAGCACGTCGAAGAAGTCGAGCGATCCAAAGGGAGCAGCCAGATCGGCAATGCAAGGCCCGTTCACAGTCAACTCGGCCGATTCCATCAGGTGTCCGAAGTGGGGGGGCAGGACATCCTCGAGGGGGTTGGCGTGTCCATCCTCGGTCCATCCCTTGGCGTCGACCAGAAAGCGGAAGGAGCGCCGATAGATGAGCCGGGCGCGCACCTCTATATCGCCGAGTCCGGGCGGGGCAGCAAAGACGTAGGAGCTCGAATCAGTTGCCAGAGGCTCGATGCGGTTGTCGAACTGAATGCCCGTGGCGTCAGTAAAGAAGGTGGGCCCCTCGCCCTGAGCGTTGTGATTCACCTTGGCAAAGAACTTGCCCGGAAGCCCGGCGAAGTATCCCTGCGAGGGGTCACCGATCCCGCCGAGATCATGGACGACCTGCGTTCCGGTGAAAGTGAGCGGGTCCCCCCCGGATTGGCGAAACGCCTCGACCAGCAGAATCATGTTGCGGATGGTCACACCCGTCGGAACGCGGTGCCCGGTGCCGTTGTTGGTAATGTCGACTTGCACGTGCAGCTCGTGGTCGATCAGCTCGGCCGACACGTCGAGCTCGACGGCCGACTCGAGAAACTCCGGCGTGGTTCCACGGATGTCGTGCGAGCGAATGGTCGAGGGGTCGCGAGTGAGTTGGAGAACCGAGCACGCTTGTGTCTGACCGGTCGGGGGCATGTGGCAATCCACACACGTGGCAAAGTGCGGCGAGCCCGGATCTGAATAAGGCGATTCGAGCCACTCGATATACGTGGGTTCGCTGGTGACACCCGTGTAAGTGTGGTTCTCGTCCGGATCGTTCTTGTCCTGGTGGCAAGCGGCGCAGACCTCCGCAGCCAGGAGCGGCTGGTACGCGGGCTGCATCACCGACGTGATCTCAAAGTCCGCATCTCCGAGCATTCCATACATGACCTGCTGCCCGGTCGCCGGGCGGTTGTACTCGACTGCGCCGGGAAAGATCCCGGGAAAGTTGATCTTCGAGACGTCAACATCGGCGACCTTGTGGCAGACCTCGCAGGAGATGCCGTGCGCAGCGGCAGGCGAGGGGTAGCCGTCGTCGGTCGGATTTTCCATGCGCGTAAACGGCTCGGGAATCCACGACTCGGGTTGATGGCACGAAGCACACTCCGAGTTGGGGTTTGTATCCGCGAACACCGAGTCACGCTGATAGACAAAGCCTCCCATGCCGCCGGGTGTGCCCGTGCCACTGAAAATGTCGTGGACCCATGTGTTGATGCCCGCGTTTGCCATGGGCGATCCGTTCCACTCTGCATACTGGTTTGGATGGCATCCCGCACAGTTGATTGGGGCAACGAAGTGGTATGAAGGGTCGTCAACCCGGGGTGTCTCGGTGAGCGCGAAGTCAATCGTGGTCCCCTCGTCGTAGGACTGCCCGAGGTTGTAATACCCGGGTGCCGCCGCGACGATGCGAGAGCCGAGCACGTCGGGAATCCACAACTGATAGCTTCCGTCGGCCTGGGTTGTGGTCCGGACACCCTGGGCCTGAAGCGAGATCAATGCCCCTTCGATCGGATCACCGGTGCTCTGGTCTGTCACGGTCCCCTGGATGAGTACGTCACCGCGAGGCTCATAGGCGACAAGAACCAGCGAAACGCCTTGAGGTGCGGCTCGAGCAAGGAGTATGACTGACGCGGCGCCCAGTGCTGCTGTTGTCGTTCCGAGGAGTGCGAGAGCCTCGATCTGCTTCATCTTCCGCTCCGTGCCTGAGTGTGGATAAGTGGATTCGTGTCAGATGGTTAGGAAATAGTCTGGGTCGAAATCCGCCCAAAACTTCCTATTCTGATATACAAATCCACATTAGCATGATCGTCGGTCATGTGCAAGCACAAAAACTGCGTCGTTCACATGCGATGAGCCCGCTTGGAACCGGCTGGACGGACGGGAAATCGATGGGTGTAAGGATTGGGTCAGGTTTGCGTCCGCGTCGGTTGGGGGTGGCTGACAGGGGCTGCGGAACGGTGAGTGGTTTGGAAAGAGGCGTCGTCGGTCAGGGCGCACGTGGCCGACGGTTCGATCGGCCGATTCGTGCTTCACAGGTTCTCTGGCTTGGCTCTGCGTTCCCGGGCTCCCGAGGCTGATGCCGTTTCGGGGAGGGCGACCGACCCGCCGCATGTCCTTTGCGCCGTGGCGTTCTCAGAGGG
>RFGK01000230.1 GCA_003697045.1 Planctomycetota bacterium | reverse complement strand
TGGCGATGCTTCTCCCCTTCAACCGCGTGATGCGCAATCCCACGCTCAAGACCGAGCTGGAGACCAAGGGGCTGGGCGACAACTACTCGTTCGGCTTTCCGATGTATACCGTCGGACAGTGTGCGGACATTCTGATCTTCCGCCCGGCGCTTGTGCCCGTCGGCGAAGACCAGCTTGCACACATTGAACCGTGTCGCGAGGTTGCTCGCCGATTCAACCAGGTTTACTGCGGCGTGGACCCGCAGACCGAAGACGAGGATTACGTCAAGGCCGGGGGACTGTTCCCCATCCCGCAGGGCAAGGTCGGCAGAGTGGCCCGCCTCATCGGGACCGACGGCGTCAACAAGATGTCCAAGAGCCTCAACAACGCCATCTTTCTCACCGACACGTTCAAGCAGATCAAGAAGAAGATCGGCGGGCTGTATACCGGGCGGCAGAGCATGACCGAGCCGGGCGATATCAACAATGCGCTGTTTCAATATGTGCGCGCGTTCATCCAGGACCAGGAGCGTGTCGCCGAGCTGGAGCGCCGCTATGCCGCCGGTGACAACATCGGCGACGGACACATCAAAGTCGAGGTCGCCGAAGCGATCGACAAGTTGCGCGAACCGATGCGGGAGCGTCGCAAGGCGTATGAAGGGAAGGACGGGGATGAGAAGATCCTCTCCCTGCTGCGGGAGCACACGCGCCGGGCCAATGATGCAGCCGAGGAAACGCTGTATCTTGCCAAGAAGGCGATGAGGCTCGACTTCGGGCCACGACGACTGCTCTTCGAGTAGATTCAAAGCCTGAATGCTCCGAAACGCCGGATGACCCAAGCGCGGACGAGTTATCCACTGGTGATTGCCCGCACGTCTACGACGTACATCCCGCGCTTTCCGTCCATCGCCGAGTCGATACACACCTGCGTTGCATCATGGTTGAAACGCGGGTGCAGATCGACGCGGATCGGCCCGTCAAGCTCGCGTGGCGTCGGGTAGCGCCCGATCTCATATCCCTGGCCCTTCACGCAATCCCACAAGAACAGGGGCTGGCGGCTTTTCAGGTCCGGATAGCCGTCGGTGAGCACCCATCGTCCCGGCTCGGTGCCGCCGCGGTTGTAGGTGCAGTGTCCGTCGCACGTCAGCTCGCCGCGCGCAAAGGCAGCAGGCGAAGGTGCATCAGGCGCGCGCACATCGACGTCGCTGATGAGCAGGTAGCTGTCCTTGACGATCTTGTTCATCAGAATGCGAGGTTTGCCAAGCGCGTAGTACACCGGTTTGAGCCCACGCCGCGCCATCGTCATGATGCGCTGTGTGGGAGTCTTCTTTGCTCCGGCCGAGCCGAGCAACCGGCGTTTGCCGGCCCAGGCGAGAATTTTCTGATCGTCGCGCCAGTCGTAGTGGCTACACATCCCTTCGAAGAGCAGACGGACGTCGCGACCTTCGAGATCGCTGGTGAACAGGCGCGAATGCAAAATGCCGTCCTCCCGCTCGAATCGGTGCATGAAGCAGAACCGCGTGCCCGACGGGTTGAACATGATGTGGTTGACGTGCTGGTGCAGGTGTCCTCCGGCTCGTTCGGAGCCATCAGAGGTTGTGCGATCAAGCTGGTCGATCGACAGGATCAGCTCGAGTGAGTCGTCATCATGGATTCGAAATATGCCGTCGCTGGCAGGCGACGGGTCGCTTGCATTGGGGTCGTCGAGTGCCGGATACCCGTATTCGGGTCGGAGCCGGGAGAGTCGTCCGAATCCGAGCGTGAGCCGCGCGCCACCGGCGTGTTCGGCATACACCAGCGGGGGGTGCTCATGCCTGTTCCAGACCGCTTCATCGGCGCGCCAGCGCAGCATGGCGCCCTGCTGCCAGTTCCATGCCGTTGTCTGGCCGAGCTTGACAAACTTCGGCCTGTCACTGTTCCACGCGTCGATGAACCCGACTTCGGCAACATCATCGGGGCGAGGGAATCGGTCGCAGAAGCGTGCCCGGTGCGCGAGCAGTTTTGTGCCATCAGGCGACCAGGGGCACTTGTCGTAGTACCCGAACCAGTAGTGCCAGCCGTCATCAGGCGAGACCTTGCGGACTGGACAGGGCTTGCGAATCACACTTGCGACTCTCGGATGATGCGATCGCGCACGGGCTTGGCCGGGGTCCCCATGCAGACTTTCCATTCGGGCAGATCACGGAAGACGCTGGAGCGTGCGCCGACGACGGTGCCGTCGCCGATCGTCACGCCCGGGCCGATGAAACACCCAGCCGCGATCCAGCAATGGTGTCCGATTGTGATGGGTGCGGGCCGAAGCGGAAAGGTGCGGTCCTCAAAGTCGTGCGTTGCTCCACACAAATAGGTGTATTGACTGACGGTTGTGTGCGCTCCGATCCTGACGGGCGCGACGCAGTAACAGTCCACGTCATCGGCAAGCGTCGCGTAGTCGTCCATCGTCAGATTCCACGGCGCCCAGATTCGTGCCCGCGGGCAGACTCGCGCCCGCAGCGAGACACGTGCGCCAAACAGGCGCAGGATGCGCGCGCGCAGCGAATGCATCGGCCGGGGAATCATCCGGAAAATCGTCGCTTGCGTGATTCCCCACAGCGCACGCCCGAGCATGTTCTTGCGTGAATGCGGGCTTGGCTTGTTGGAAATGTCCACCGCGTTCACAGTGCGCCCTTCCATCGGGGACCTTCATCACGTTCCGTCCGGTCGAGCATGGGGCGCTGGCGGCGCGGCTTGGCGGGCTCACCCGTGCAGATGGTCCACGGGGGAAGGTTTCGATCGACCATGCCGCGTGCGCCCACGACCACCCCTTCACCGATGGTCACCCCGGGCAGAATCATGACGTCGGCTGCGACCCAGGCATCCTTCTCGATGCGCACAGGGGCCGTGTAAATCCGCCGAAGCGGATCCAGTGGATCTTCAGCCAGCGTGAAGACCTTGCTGTGCTGGCTGATGGTGCAAAAGTCACCGACATAGACCCTGCTTCGACAGTTGAGAATCGCCTTGTCGCCTACGGCTGAGAGCTTGCCCATCGTCAGGTTCCACGGGCGATCGATGCGTGCGGAGGCGCGGATTTTCACGCTCGGATGAAGTTTCGCGCCGCACAGCCGCAAAATCATGCACCGAAGCGCATACCAGTTATGGAAGCTCAGCCGACACACCCATCGCCCGAATCCCCACCATATAAGCGAACGCACAAAAGGGATACCGGGGCGGTGGCTCGGCAACTCCGCCCGCGGGTGTCGTAAAGGTGCGTTGGGACTTGGAATCTTCATGAGTGAACGCCGGTGGATTCACTGAGACGTTTTTCCCGCTGTTGTCTGAGTTCTTCGTCACGTGCGGCGGCTTCTTCTCGGGCTGCCTCCTCAGGATCGATCGGCCTGGCCGGATTGCCGCGAAGCGACACGCCCGAGGGATAGCTCTTGTATACGCTCGCTCGAGGCCACACCCGGCAGTCATCGCCCAGCTCCACACCCGGGGCAATGTAACTGTCAATCCCGATCATGCAGTTTCGGCCAATCGTGATGGGAAGCTTGATGAGCGGAAACGACGGGTCGGTCATGTCATGCGTACCCGCGCACAGGTGCGAACGCGCATCGAGCACACAGTTGTCGCCGATGGTGATCTCCCCGAGCGAATAGATGATGGCGTCCGAACGCACCCGAACGTTGTCGCCGATCGTTACGTTCCAGGGAATCGTCACCTCCACGGACCCGGCAAAGATGCAGTTCTTGCCGACATCGCCTCCGAAAAGGCGGATAAGCGACGGCCGCCAGCGAGGCAGCAGGAACCATGCCACCTTCCCGAATGTCATCCAGATGGTTCGCGCGATGTTCTGCTTGAGCGTCCACGGCGTCTTGCGCGAAAGCGCCTTGTCCGACTCGTGGTCCGACTCATGTTCGGCTTGGCTTGGTAGATGATCTGACACGGCGGAAATCCTATCGGTTGGGCAAATCACCAGGAATACCCGAGGCGTTCGAGCATCGGCTGCATGTGCGGGCGAACCAGTTCCAATACCTCATCGTCCAATTGCGTTCGCCACTTGTTCGTGCGAGTCGGATCAGCGGTACGTTCTGTAAACTCAATCACCGGCTCCGGGTCGGCAAGCTCGGCATATTCACAAATCTCTGTCATCAACTCGCGCGGGCGCGTCATCAGGTCTTCGTACTTGAATCGGAAAACCCCTTCGCCCTGCGAGTCAAGATAATCGGCATCTTCGACTGCGCGTCCGATCGTGCCCGCCCATTGCTTGGCCATGACCACATCCGTCGGGTCATGGTGCACCCACTCGCGCCAGCCCGGCGGACGCGGGCCCCAGTAGTTGAGCTTCTTGCCGGTAATTTTCCGGCCGATCGTCTCCAGCGCCTGCTTTCCATACGCCGGCCATTCCAGAAGCGGGGTCTGCCGGGCGCGCGTCAGGATGCGTTCCCACGGCACGCCGCGTTTGAGTATCTCATCTGTCGAACGCAACACGCTCCGACCATCGCGGATGACCAGAAGGATCTTGGCCTGCGGGTAGATCTCACGCACGAATCGAAGACGCAGACAGTTGCTTGGCGTTTTCTCTGCCAGCCGGTCCTTTCCAAGTCGTTTGACGTAGTTGGCAAAGCACTTGCGAATGTGCCGCTTGACGGGCTCGGTGGCATGCTCTTCGGTGAGCACATCGTCCGGGGTATAGCTGTTGTGCCAGGTCCACACATGTCGCGGCTCGACCCAGTAGGCCAGACGTGGATGCTGGCTGAACACCTCTCCAAGCCACGTCGTCCCCGAGCGATGTGTGCCCACCAGAATGATCGGAGAATCGTTCACGCGGCGTGCTCCTTCACAGGCGGCGACAAGGGGCCAAGGGCGTTTTCAAGCACCGCGCGGCATGTGTCAAATCGATGCTCACCGATCAGGCGATCCAGCTTGGCTGCTGTTGTCGATGTGCCCACGTAGCACTTGAAGAAGCGGTGGGGGGGCATGCGCACCTTGGGACAGTCAGGGGCGAAATCGCGCGGGTGCAGATACACCACCGTCGGACGCCCCGACGCTTGCTCTGCCCGCAATCCCTGTTCAATCAGGCGGTAGGGAAGCAATCGCATGTACCCGCCACCTGAATAGCACATGCGTTTTTTCAGAGGCCCGATGCCGACCGGCGCGATCGACATGGGGATCTCCGGGATCTGTCGTCCCTTCGGGGATTGGTGATGGTGGATGCCCTGCGGACAGGCATAGCCGCCGTGCCCACGCCGGGCAGGAAAGAGGCTGGCATCGTAAAGCAATCCAATCTCTGCCATGACGTCAAAGGCCCACTCCGTCCCTGCCGTGATACTAAAGGAGGGCGCACGAAACCCCGCAACTCGGGCCCCCGAGGCCTGCTCGATCACCTGGATCGACTGTCGCATGTCCTTGGTAAACTCGTCCGGGCTCAGCTCGTACACCTTGCGGTGCCAGAACGAGTGCGTACCAATCTCGTGCCCCGCGTCGGCGATGCGGCGCACCAGATCGGGATGACGCTCGGCCACCCATCCAAGGATGAAAAAGGTGGCGTGCGTGTCGTGCCGGGCGCAGATTTCGAGTATCAGGTCGGTGTATCGCTCGACGAGGCTGCTCCGGGCATGCAGATCGGGCCAAAGCTCGGGATTCTCAACAGCCTTGACTTCGACGATGTGGAACCAGTCTTCGATGTCGAATGAAAGCGCATGAATGAGGCTGCCCCTGGCCCCGGAGCCGCAGCAGTGCTCCCCGCGCCCGTCGCCGGAGTGTGCAAGCGTGCTGGATGTCGAGTCGGTCTGCGGCATGTCGTGTCTTGTTCCGACCTTGTTGTTCGTGTTCCTAGAAGAAGCGGTGTCCAGCCTTTCTGAATCGGATCACATCTTCCCTCGTCGGCATTGAAAAGTGGGTCATCTCCGAGATCGGATTGGGGATCAGCTCGGGATGGCCGGCCTCGACCTTGTGCACACATTCGATGATCGCCTCGGCGGCGAGATCTTTGGATCGTGCCATGATGTCTTCGAGCGTGTCATGGGGGTGAATGCGATACTTTTTTTGCACAATGATCGGGCCGTTGTCGAGCTTCTTGTCAACATAGTGCACGCTGACCCCGCCCACTCTTTCACCATTTGCCAGTGTCCAGAAGCTCGGCATCAGCCCGCGATACTTTGGAAGCAGGGCACCGTGGCAGTTGACAATGCCCCACGGCGTCTGCTCGCGCAGCCTTCGCTTGTAGAGCTGCGTGCCCGAGATTGACACGATGAACTCGACCCCGAGGTCGCGCAGCAGAGCGAGAAACTCCTCGCTGTTCACATCTGCGCACTCATGCACGGGGATGCCATACTTGCGCGCCACAGCGGCAACCGAATAGCAACGCCTCGTCGAGCCGAGGATGTCATTGATCAGCTTGCCCTGAATCTTCCGCCACACGTAGTTTCGAAACTTCCACTGAAAGTACCAGGGCCCGTACATCTTCAGCAGGTCGAGTGCCGTTTGCACGACTGTGCGCTTGCCCTGGGCGACCGACTGCACGTTGATGCCCACGGTAGAATCGCCGAACTCGCGGAGATACTTGTCCAGCACTTTCGGAAGGTAGAACGGATCATTTTGAATGAACACGTACTTCTTGAGCGGCCTGCCGGGCGGGTCCATCCGCGGCACGGGATCGAGATTGCCATCAATGGCGGGGTGCGCAGCGGTTGGCATGTCACGGACGGCTTCTGTCACGATGCACTCCTTGCCGGCTCGCGGATTGTCTCCGGCCATTGCGGCGATTGCTCATAGCCGAGCTCGACGAGCAGTCCTTCCGATTCTTCCTCAAAAAACCGGCAGTCTTCGAGCGTAAACGCGTCCTTCCACCGGACCGGCTCCAGCCCCTTGCCGCGCCCGGTGATGTTTGTGCTCTCATCACGCCCGGTCAGGCGTGAGAACCAGTGCTCCAGCCTTGACTTGGTGGGCTTGGGCAAAAGTGGCTCGGTCCATTCCGGCTCGATGCCCAGTGCCTCGGCGACACGCTTGAGTTGTTCTCGTGTGTTGGCAATCACGGCCTCAAATCGAATCGGAACGACGCGGTCGACGGCCAGCCATGTGCGCACATGGTCGGCCCATGCGCGAACGCGGCTGCGACCGTCGCCGTGATCTTCACGCAGAAACTTTCCGATGTTCTCCGAGGCCGACGGATCGAACGACTGGCGAAACCGTTGCAGGCTGCACAGCACGCTCCGCCCATCTCGATAACAGTAAAACCACGTCGAACGATCCAGGAGGGCCTGGACGTACTCCCTGTGTTCGGCAGCGATGCGCTCCATGCCCGGTGTGTTGTGCGTCTTGAGACAAGGTCGCGCGATGGCACGGAGCACACGATCGCATTCAGCGGGTTGGCCCGGGCGATGATGCCCCGAGTTGAACCGATCGATCGAGAAGTAGAGCGAGTCGTGCGGATTGATGAATCGCCCGGCTCGCCCGCGACATGCCCGGAACTGACGGCGAAGCAGGTCCATGAACAGGTGCGTGCCGCTACGCTCGTGCGAGGCAACCAGAATCGGGCCGGAGCCCTTGACGAAACTCGAGTGTGCTGGAGATTCGCCCGAGCTCATGGGTCACTCCGTGCTTACCTGAGCCGCAGCCGTGCGCCCGGGTATCGCTCGCTCGACAACATCACAGAACGCCCCGAGCAGCTTGTTCATGCTCAGTTCGTCTTCAATGAGTCTTCTTGCACGTTTGCCCATCGCTTCGAGTTCTTCGCGGGGCGTGGCCAGGATCTGGTCGATCGTTGCAATCGCTCCCTCGACATCGCCGTGCTTGATGTGCCAGCCGATCTTGTGCTCGCGGATGATGTCCGACACGTGGCACGGGTCAGGCCCGAGGAGCAGAATCGGCCGTGCCACGGCCATGGCTCCATACACCTTGCACGGGTGCACGACACCCACCACATCATCGCCGACGCTGACAAGATGCACATCCGCCGCCGAGAGGGAATATTTGATCCGATCAAAAGGCTGATAGGGCAGGTCGACAATATTCGTCGGCTTGTGCTTTTCGATTGTCTCTCGAACGTCCTTCTTGCCGACGCCTCCTCCGATGAAGAAGAATCGGAGATTCTCACGGTCCTGCATGCGCACGGCAGCTTCGAGCACAGTGACCACCGGCGTCGAGAATCCGTGATTGCCCGAATACATTACGCAAAACTTGCCCTCAGGGCCCGAGCCAAGCCCGTGCTCTGCGCGAAACGGGTTTGATTCGTGGGGCACGACTTCCAGCGCCGAGTCGTGCGCCCAGGGCGGCATGATGTCGAGCTTGTCGCTGACATCAAGCTTCCTGTTGAGACGCTCGGCCATGAACCGATCAAGCGCGACAACAGCCCGGGCCCGCCTGAGAATGTAGCGGTTGAACATGTTGAACAGCTTGACGAGCGGAGAGTTCGGCTTGAGCTTGCCGAGTTCGACCATCTGGTCGGGGTTGAGGTCCATCACCCAGTAGACCAGAGGCACGCGACGGAAGAACCGAACGATCAATGCCGCGACCGAAGCCATGGGCGGCGACGTGCTCACGAGCACGCCCTGCAAGTCTCTGACAAACAAGCCTCGCGCCACGCACTGAACGAGAAAGATCAGTTGTGCGAGCACGCGCAGCGGGATGGATTTCTTTCCGAAGCTGGACAGCGCTGTGCGCCGGATCTCGACGCCGTCGAGAGTCTCACGGGCCTTGTACTTGACGGTCGGGTCGTCGTAACCTCGCCCGGAAGTGAGCACAACGACGCGATACCCGCGGCGAACCAGCTCGGCCGCGGCATCGTGCATGTGCTGTCCGACACTGGCCGGATCTGGCACATACACCTGCGAGATGATCAGGATGGTGCCCCTCCATGCGTTCGAGTTGCTCATTTCCGCGAGCCCGTGAAAGAGAACGGCGCGGTCGGAGGCCCGGCCGCGCCGCTGTGTCGTTGTTCCCGGCGCCCGGACCGATCAGGCCGAGGCCGCCGCCGGCTTGTTCCCATACTTGGCCTGGTATTCTCCGAGAATCCAGTCATAGGTCTTCTTCATGCCCTCGCGCAGGGGAATCGAAGGCTCCCACCCGAGGTACTTGCGAATCAACGTGTTGTCGCTGTTTCGCCCGCGCACGCCCTTGGGCGCGTCCAGGTTGTACTTGCGCTCCAGTTTGATCCCCGCGATCTCCTCGACGATGTCCACCAGCTGGTTGATGCTCACCAGCTCGCTCGAACCAAGGTTGATCGGCTCGAGAATGTCCGAGTGCATGATCGAATCAATGCCCTTGAGGCAGTCATCGATGTACATGAACGATCGCGTCTGCAAGCCATCGCCCCAGATTTCAATCGTGTGATCGCCCGTCAGCTTGCACTGAATCACCTTTCGGCAGATGGCAGCCGGGGCCTTTTCGCGCCCGCCTTCCCACGTTCCGTGCGGGCCGTAGACGTTGTGAAAGCGCGCCACGCGAGTGTGCAGCCCGAAGTCTTCGCGGAAGTGTCGGCACATGCGCTCGCTGAACAGTTTTTCCCACCCATAGCCGTCCTCGGGCATCGCCGGATAGGCATCTTCTTCCTTGAGCGCCGTCACGTGCGTGTCCTTCTGCTTGTCCGCGTTGTAGACACACGCCGACGAAGAATAGAAGAACTTCTCAACCTTGCAGTCACGTGCAGCCAGCAGCATGTGCGTGTTGATGAGCACGCTGAGCATGCACAGTGCCTTGTTATTTTCGATGAATCCCATGCCGCCCATGTCGGCCGCGAGCTGGTAGACCTCTTGCGCACCGTCGCAGGCGCGGTAGCAGTTATCCTTGTCCTTGAGATCCGCGACGATGTTCTCGGCCTGCTCGTGAACCTGGTACCACTCGTCTTGCGGCTTGATATCCACGCAGCGCACCTTGAACCCGCGCTCCAGCAGACGACCGACCAGATGGCCGCCGATGAATCCGCCGCCGCCACATACAACTGCCAGCTTTCCACTCATGATCAACTCCCGCGATGGGGCCCGCGCATGCGCGCGAGCAGTGAACTTCTCGCCCTTCCGTGGCGGCAACGTCCGATTGCCGTCTTGCCCCCAAACCCGGGGAACGACAAGAACCAACCTTCTATGGCCCGGGGAACGTCCCTCCCAACTCCATCCTCTCGGCGGAGCTACGAACCATAGGGGCTGCGGGTTCGACTCGCCACGAACTCAGCGCCCCCGCATGTTCGCTTGATCGGCCTGCAACGGGAGGAGCTTGATCTTGCGACGCAGCTTCCGGGTGGAAGGGAAACGCCAGGGGCGTGATCAGCACGCACAGGACGCACATCGCGATGGTCAATGGAGTGCCGAGCCGGGCATAGTCCGTAAAGCGATATCCGCCGGGTCCGAAAACCATCAGATTGGTGACAAACCCCACCGGCGTCAGGAAGCTCAGGGCCGAGGCCACCATCAGCGTCACCACGAACGGCTCCGGGCTGGCGTTCATGTCGCGTGCCACCGCCATCGTGATGGGGAACATGAGCACGGCTGCACCCTTGTTCGTGATCAACTGGCAAAACGCCGTTGTCGTCACGAACAGCCCCGCAAGTGCTCCGTGCAACCCCAACGGACCCACAACCTTGAAGATCAGGTCGGCCACAACCTGCGCCGCTCCGGTCACTTCCATCGCACGGCCGATCCCGATTGCCGCACCGATCACCAGCAGCACCTGCCAGTTGATGTTCTGCCGCGCGACCGTGCCCGTGCAGCAGCGGGTAATTATCATGGCCGTTGCCGCCAGAAATCCGGCCGTGATCGGAGGAATCTGCCGTCCGAGCAGAGGCTGCGTCGGAACCGTCAGCAGAACCACGAGCATGACCATGATCAGAGCCGCGACCCAGGCACGCTCGTGCCGAACCTCGCGCGCACCCTCAATGCCCGAGACGAGGTAGAAATGGTCGCTGTTGCGGTTGGCTTCCAGAAATCCCTGGTGCGTGGAGAGAAGCAGCGTATCTCCCGGCTGGAGCACGATGTCGCCGATTTTGCCCGCCACCCGCTGGCCCCCGCGATGAACCGCCACGATGGCCGCGTTGTATCGCGTGCGAAACTGGCTCTGGCGCACCGTCCGGCGGACCAGCGGGGAGTTGTGGCTCACCACCGCTTCGACCAACGTCCGCTGGGCGCGACTTCCCTCAACCTTGCGCACCTGGTCCGTCGCCGGCGACAGCCCCCTGATCTTCATCAAATCGACCACTGACTCGACAACACCCACAAAGACCAGACGATCGTTGGCCTGGAGCACCTCGTCCGGCCCGACGGCTGGACGCACCACGCCGTCGCGCTCAATCTCGGAAAGAAACAGCCCCGGGAGATGACGCAACCCGGCCTGCTCGATGGACTGGCCCACCAGCGGCGAACCCGGCTCAACCATCATCTCCACCGTGTAACGCCGACCTTCCAGCCCCGACTGGTTCAGCCGACGCCGTTCAGGGAGCAGCTTGCCGGAAAGCAGCGCGATCAGCCCAATCCCGACAATCGCACCCGGAACTCCGACCACGCTGATCCACCAGAACTGTTTGGTCGGCGATGGTTCGCTCAACCCGAACTGTGCCGTCAGCTCGGCTGCGTGATTGCGAAAGTACTCGATGTAGAGGCTGTTGACAGCCAGATTCGTGCTCGTTCCGATCAGCGTGCACGCTCCCCCCAGAATCGCAGCAAAGCTGAGCGGCATGAAGAGCTTGCTCGGGCTGATGTTCAACTTTTTCGACCAGTCATCCACAATCGGCAGATACATGGCCACGATCGGCGTGTTATTCATGAACGCCGAGAGTGCCGTCACGGGGATCGTCAATCGCAGCAGAGCGCCGGGCAGCGTCTTGGGCCTGCCCAGAAGATGCTTGGACAGCGCCGTCATCGCGCCGGTTTCACTCAGACCGGTCGCCACGACGAACAACGCCGCGATCATGAGCACGGCAGGATGTGCAAAGCCAGCAACGGCTTCGCTCGCATCGATCACGCCTGCCGCCATGAGCAATGTCAGGGCCGTGAGCATGCACGTGTCGGACCCCATCTTGCCCGAGGCCAGTGCCGCGACAAGCGCCGCGACGATTCCCAAGGTGTACCACGCTTCCCAGCCCACGAAACTCTGCTCCTGATGCCTGGTGATCTTATCGGATCTCTGCAGGCAGAGGGTCTATCCTCCCATTCCGGTCCCGAACCATTCATCGGCCGTGCACACAGGGAGGTCTTCATGTTTGATTCAGTTCGCGTTGGTTCTCGCGGCTCAGCCGATACGCTCGTTCTTGGTGTTTTTGCATCCAAGCGACTCGATCGCATGTCCCTGTCACGAGACACGGATGGTTCAGCACGGGCTGCATGCGCTCGCCCCGAAGCGACCGGGGAAATCGGCACGATCGTCGAGGCATATCCCCGATCGGGGTTCACCCGCGTGCTCATCGTCGGGCTTGGTGAGCAACAAGACTTCAATGCCGAGTCGATCCGCACCGTGGCGGCTGCGGTCGCGCGCCGACTCGCCTCGGTCAAGGCAACCAGCGTGGAAATCGACCTTGCCGGCCCGCTCAAGTCCAGGCGCATCGATCCCGCCCGCGCCGGCTCGCTCTTTGCTGAAACAGTCGGTATCGCAGCGTGGACCTGCGATCAGTTTCGAGGCAGCGCCACCAAGCCGAGCACGCGATCAAAGCTCCAGCTTCGCTGTGCGGACTCCGCATTTGAAAAAGGCATGAAACGCGGGCTCGGCATCGCCGAAGCAGTCAACATCGCGCGCACCCTCAGCCAGACGCCTCCCAACGTTGCCACGCCCGCGTGGATGGCATCACAGGCCCGAGCCATGGCCCGAAAGAGCGGGCTCAAGGTTTCCGTCATTCAGGGGAAAAAGCTCGAGGAAGAACGCCTGCAGGGTCTGATCAACGTCGGAAAGGCAAGTGAAAACGCTCCATGTCTCATCCGCATCGAGTATCGCCCTGCACGCATGCCTCGTGGCGTCAAGCCGGCAGTGCTCATCGGCAAGACCATGACCTACGACTCCGGCGGGCTCAGCCTCAAGATCAACAACTCCATGAAAGGCATGAAGCGCGACAAGGATGGCGGCTGCGCCGTCTTTGGCGCCATGCACGCCATCGCCAATGTCATCAAGCCCAAGCGTCCGGTTGTCGCCCTGCTGGCCGCTGCTGAAAACTCCATCTCCGACGAGGCATACCGCCCCGACGATGTCATCACCTTCCGCAATGGCGTGAGCGTCGAAGTCACGAACACCGACGCTGAAGGGCGCCTCGTTCTCGCCGATGCCCTCTGCTGGGCGATGGACAAGGAAAACCCCGACTTTATCGTCGACATGGCAACACTCACCGGAGGCGTCGTTGTCGCGCTTGGCAAACCCTTTGCCGGCTACTGGTGCGAGCACGCCGATTTGCGCAAGAGCATCGAACAGGCAGCCGAGCGCAGCGGCGATCGCGTCTGGCGACTCCCGCACGACGAGCAGTACCAGCAGATGATGAAGTCGTCCATCGCCGACATCGTCAACTCGGCCCCGGTTCGAGAGGCGCACCCCATCCAGGGCGCCGCGTTCCTGCGCTACTTTGTCGACTACCCAGCACAAAACGGGAGCCAGGCGTTTCCGTGGTGCCATATCGACATCGCCGGCGTTCATGCGATCGATTCGGACAAGGGCCCGTACATCGCCGGCCCGACCGGGTTCGGCGTGCGCCTGCTCGCTGAACTGCTCGAGGCTGATTGAGACCATCGCGCGAAAAAGGCCTGCCGCGCGGCGGGCCTTGTTCGAGACGTCGTTCATCAACGCCGGGTCAGTTCAGGGTTGAGCAAACCGAGGCCACCGCATCGGTCAGCTCTTCGGCGATCAGCGTGTCGGCGTGGCCGGAAACCATGGACTCGGTCGTGAGCGCGCAATACTGGATGCCCTTGCGATCGGGACCGGCAGGGCAGATCCACAGCACCGCATCCACATCGTCGTGATCGCCCAGCCAGGCACGCACTACGCTGTGCAGATCAGGCGCATCGATCGGCCGCTGCCCGCGTGCGGCTTCGAGCTCGGCCACCAGGGCGATCTGACTCGCGTCGTCCTCGCCCGAATCTGCGCCGAAAAGTGTG
>RFGK01000229.1 GCA_003697045.1 Planctomycetota bacterium | reverse complement strand
TCAGAGATCAATCGAACCCAAATCTTCACTCAAAGATTCCCCAACTCGCCTTCAAACCCACCAGTGCCAGCGACATCGCCGCAAACACACCGCCCGCGATCCGAAATGCCCAGTCATGCACCGCAAGCTCTGTCGGATCGTCATACACCCCCTTCTCCAGCAGCGTGATGCAGCGGATCAACCCGTAGGTCGCCGGCAACACCGTCAGCCACAACAGGTTGAACCCAAGGTGATACGCCTCCGATCGCTCCTGCACATACCCCGCATACGTCACCAGCGTCGCCACGCCCGTCACCACAACCACCATCCGCAGCATTTCATCCGAATAGTCAAGTTGCACCGCCCGCGCACGCACCGCCTGCTCGCCCGAACCCATCGTGCGACGTTCCCCCAGTCGCTTGCCAAACGCGAGAAACATGCTCAGGAAAAAAGTCACGTTCAGCAACCATGTGCTCGGCCCCACCCCCACCGCCGCACAGCCGCCCATCACGCGAAACACAAACCCCAACGACAGGCTCATCACATCAATGATCACCACATGCTTGAGCCCGCCCGAATAGCACAGCACATTGACCACGTGCAACCCAAGCAAAAGCCCGACCCACCACATCTCGGGCATCGGAAGCCCAAGCAGAAATCCCGCGCCTCCGACCATCAGCGCGATCCCGAACCAGCGGGCCGTCCCCGACGAGACCGCCCCGCTGGCAATCGGACGATGACGCTTGCGCGGGTGGGCCCGGTCGCTCTCAGCATCGGCCAGGTCGTTGAACACATAACAGCCGCTCGACGCCAGCGAAAACGCCGCCGCTGCGCAAAACGCAGCCCACACCACATCCCAGAACGCCGCACCCTCCACCGGTCGGTCCTGCAGCGAGTAGAACGGACCAACAACCACAAACGCACTCTTCAGCCATTGCTGAGGCCTGGCCAGCCGCGCAAGCTCCACCCACAACGCTCGCCGTCCATCTCCCGAAATCGCCGCTCCTTCGCTCACGCCTCCGCCTCGCCAGTCAAAACCTCACCGCCCGGATCCCCATCACACGCCGGACCCCCCGGCACACTCGCCACCGCCATGAACTGAAGCCTCCCCCCAAAAATGGCGTTGACCACGGGCGGATACAGGTTCATGCGATCCTTGCGCTCCACCACGCGCAGATCGTGCCTTTCCAGTATCTGGCTCCACTCTTGAGGGGTCGGATATCGGTACAGGCACGGAACCCCATACGGCGCATTGGCTGCCCAATCCATGAACGAAACCCTCTGCTGCGCAAAAATCCCCTGTATCTGGTGGTCCTTGATCATCACAAGACGGCGCGATACCCGCACACACTCCGACAGCAACCGATCCGGCTCCGCCTCGTGATGCAGCACATCGGCCACGATCACCACGTCGTAGCTCCCCGACTCCAGTGGCATCTTCACGCCATCATATGAATGCACCCGGATCGGCTCGCCCCCTCGAACCACCCGCTCCAGCCCCTCAACTGTCACTTGCGGTGGACAACTTGGCGCATCAAGAATGGCCCGGCCAAGTGTCCCATTCCCACACCCCACGTCCAGAACACGATCCCCAGCCTCAAGATGCGGCACAATCGCATCCACAAGCCCACGCAGCCGAGATGCATACACCGGACGGTGCATCGCCGACATCAACCAGGCAATCGGTGCTGGAAGCCCCATCAAACGCCCCTCCATCCCCAGACCCACCCGGGAAAGCAGAGTCTACAGCCTGTCCCGAAACTGCCGTGCCGAAACCAAATCGCCCGACTCAGCGTGGTGCCTCCGGTCTTCGGAATGTAAATGAAAACAATCAGCGGCGCGCTCATTCGTCCCCAAAGCACGTATACACGCTTCGCGCCGCTTCAATCAGCGGATGATCCAGTGGTACCAGCCGCTGCCGGTTCGCCGCAGCCGTGATCTCAATGTCACCCAGATCCGACCCCCGCATCACCACAAGCCGATTCCGCTTGCCCGAATGCATCAATCGCATGGCATGATCGCCGAAAAGCGTCGCCAGCACCCGATCCCCCGCCACAGGTGTCCCGCCACGCTGCACGTGCCCCAGAACCACATAACGACTCTCAATCTGCGTGCACTCTTCGATCTTGTTGGCCAGCCACTTGCCAATCCCCCCAAGCCGAATCGGATCAGGACTGGTCGGATCCACGCGCTCGACGATCTGCTCGCCACCCATCGGCTTGGCGCCTTCCGAAGCGCAAATGATCGTGAACCGCTTGCCACGCTGTGAACGCTTCACGCAGAACTGGCACACCTTGTCAATATCAAACGGAATCTCGGGAATGAGGATCACGTCTGAACCCGACGCAACGCCGGCATGCAGCGCAATCCACCCGGCGTTTCGACCCATGACCTCGACCACCATCACGCGATGATGGCTCGCCGCCGTCGTATGCACACGGTCAAGGGCTTCGGTCGCAACTGCAACAGCGGTCTGAAAACCAAACGTGATATCCGTCCCCCAGAGATCGTTGTCGATCGTCTTGGGCACTCCGATACAGTTGATGCCCCGATCAGCAAAGGGCTTGGCCGCCGACATCGTCCCGTCGCCTCCAATGCACACCAGCGCCTGGATGCCGTGCACCTCGAGGTGGGTCATGCACACGTCGGTCAGGTCCTTGAATACCAGATTCCCCTCCGCGTCCGTGCCCACGGGATACCTCTGCGGGTCCGCCTTGTTCGACGAGCCCAGGACCGTCCCGCCCATTGCGAGGATGTTGGACACATCGTCATTGGTCATCGGTCGGATGCGATCTTCAATCAGCCCCAGGAATCCATCCTCAATGCCGAGCACTTCCATGCCGTGAAAGAGGGCATCCTTGGTGACGGCCCGGATGACCGCGTTGAGCCCCGGACAATCGCCCCCACCGGTGAGCACTCCAATCCGCGTGATTCCAGAAGCCGAGCATCGGTCGAAAGTGGTCATCGTCAGAGCTTATCGGAGTAGCTGCCGTTTTGCCTGAAGAAGTGGAGTTGGGCTGCAATCGAAAACCCCTGCAAGCGTTGAGCACCGTGGAATCGAAGGTGGGTTTGCTGAAGACGGAGGTGACATGATGAACCGCAAGCAAATGATCGGATATGCCGCGCTGGTGGCGCTGACGGCCGGATGGGCAAACGCCCAGCCGCAGGATCGCCCCACCCGCGCATTTGGACCGCGCGCCCAGCAGCTTCAAGACGCCCCGCAACCCGCTCAACCGGGCGCTCTGCGCCAAGACTCACCGGCCCAACCAGGTGCCGGCATCCGCGATCGCCTGCGCCAGCGGGCTTTGCAAATGTTCGATCTCGACGGCGATGGTATCCTCAACCAGGCCGAGCGCGCCGAAGCCGAAGCGCACATGCGCGCACGAGCCGAAAAAGCCCGCGAAAGACTGCTTGAAAAGTTTGACGCCGACGGCGACGGCATGCTCAACGCCGACGAACGCCAGACCGCACGCGAACACTTTCGCGCCGAACGCCAGAAACTGCACGACGAACTGCTGACCAAGTACGACATCGACGCCGACGGCACACTCTCGCCCGACGAACGCCAGGCCGCACGCCAGGACATGCAAGCCCAGATGAAGGCCTGGCACGACGCCCTGGTCGAAAAATACGACGCCGATGGCGACGGCGTGCTCAACGCCACCGAACGTGAAGCGGCAGAACAGGACGGCGCGTTTGACGATCGCCCCGCTCGGGCCTGGCACGCCGCACGCCTGCTCGGTGCCCGTCGCAGCCATGCACCAAAGGACTCCAGGCAGTTCGCCCCTCCTCGCCAGCGATTCGGACCGGCCGGCCCCAGACCCACCGGCCCCGACGGCCGCACCGACAGAGGTTTCCGCAGGCCTTTCGATGCGGAAACTCAAGATGACTTCGCGCCGCGCCGCCGCGGGCGCCCAGACTGACCCTGCTCGCCCGTCATGAACAACTCGCACCGGACACCCTGAGGAGGGGGTTCAGAAATGCCCGGGACGGATCTTCCGCCCGGGCATCCTTTTTCCACTCTTTCAAATCCGGCACGTTGCGTGCGGTACCATGACCCAATGCCCGGGACGGACGATCGACCCCAGACCGAACGCCTCGACGCATCGTTGTATCTGCACCCGCAGACGCTGGCGCGCCTCGGAAGCTTCGAGCTCCGCGCAAAGATGATCGTCGAAGGCGTCATGAGCGGACAACACCGCTCCCCCTATCAGGGTGTCAGCGTCGAGTTCGCACAGCACCGACCCTACGTGCCCGGCGACGACCTCCGCCACCTCGACTGGAAAGTCTATGGCAGAACCGACAAGCTCCATCTCAAGCAGTATCAGCAGGAAACCAATCTCGACCTTCTCATTCTCGTCGATTCGTCCGGATCAATGAACTTCGGCTCACGCACCTTCGAAGACGCCTCGGGCACCGCACGCAAGACCTCTCCCGACGGACGAACCTACTGGTCCAAGTTCGACCACGCCACCGCAACCGCCGCGGCGCTGGCATACATCACCCTCCACCAGGGAGACCGCGTCGGACTCGTCGTCTTCGCCGACGAAATCAGACACATGGTCGCACGATCAAGCCAGCGCGGCACCTGGCGACAAATCGTCGAAGCACTCGCAACCCATCCCGTCGACCGCCCCACCGATCTCGCCCGTGTCGTCGATCAACTCCTCGGAAAAATCTCAAACCGCTGCCTCATCGCCCTCATCAGCGACATGTTCGCCGACCCCGAAACCATCGACGCAGCCATGGCCCGTTGCAAACACCGATCTCACGATCTGATCGTTTTCCAGGTGTTGGACCGCGCCGAAACAACCTTTGACTTCGAATCCCTCTCTCGCTTTGAAGGTCTGGAAGGCGAGCCCAAACTCAACGTCGACCCCAGAGCACTGCGCAAGGGCTACCTCGACGCCCTTCGCGCACACAACGAACAAATCGAAAAAACCGCCCGCTCATTCGGGTTCGACTACGAGCAGGTCCACACCCACGAATGGCTCGGCCCAACATTGGCCGCCTTCGTCGCGCATCGAAATGCGCAAATCAAGAAAAGAAAGTACGGATAACGCGTCCTCGTGCCGTTCCAACTGCTCCATCCTGCCATCTTTGCCGCCGGGCTCGCGTGTGTCGCCGTGCCGATCCTCGTGCACCTGCTCACGCGCCGACGCAGACGCACGGTGCGATGGGGTGCCATGCGTTTCCTCCTTGAAGCCTACCGCAAACAGAAACGTCGGCTCCAACTCGAACAACTCCTCCTCCTGCTCATGCGATGCACACTGGTCGCACTGATCGGTCTTGCCGTGGCCCACCCATTCTTCGGCAACGCTGCCGACCCCCACGCACGTGCACGCACCCTTCTTCTCGTCATCGATGATTCGATCTGCTCTGCAGTTGAAGACGACGACGGCCTGACCGCCCTCAATCGCGCCAAAGCCCAGGCCCGCCGTCTCATCGAACGCCTCGATCCCGCCCGCGGAGACAGCGTCGCGCTGCTCACCCTCGCACGACCCGCTCGCAGCCTGGTCCTCCCTCCAAGTGTCGACCTGGCAGGTGTCCTGCGAGCCCTCGATGCGATCACTCCAGCAGCATCCGCGCCCGACTTCGCCGGGCTGGCCGGCGAAATCAACTCCTGGCTTGCCGAACACGACAGCCTCGAACCCGAACTGATTGTCCTGAGCGACTGGCTCGAGGGTTCCTCTCCCATCGAACGCGCTCTCAAGCCGTTGTCCACCCAGGTACGCCTCAAGACACAGAGTCCGCGCCCTTCCAGCGTTCCCAACATCGCCATCGCCGAGGTGCAACCTCCGCGTTCGCTGCTCGTCGTCTCATCACTGGGACCGGCCGATCTGGCAAATCCCGTCCGCGTGCGCCTG
>RFGK01000035.1 GCA_003697045.1 Planctomycetota bacterium | reverse complement strand
GAACAGTTGGCGCGTGTTGGTGGCGCTGCCCATCTGGAGAATGCCGCGGCTCTTGTTCCACTTCGTATTGCTGGCCGAACGGGTAGGTACTTCAAACTTTGGCTCGCGTCCGGAAAGAGCCGACTTGACCACACTCTCAGCCAGGCTGCGCAGAGCCTGGGCAGTCTTCTCGTCACGCTCTTTCCAGTTGTCGGAGCGGCGAGCAGCTCCCGCGGGAGCGGGAGACTTGGTGCGAGTCGTTTTCCTGGCAACCTTCTTGCCGCGGGTTTTCTTTGTGGTCTTCTTGGCCATGGTGGACTCCACTTGTCCCGGTTGAGGGGCTCAAGCCGCAAGGCGTTTGACAACCCTGCCCGATAAAACTGCGAACATCTGAAAAACGTGTGACAGACTGTTGACAACGCTGCATTCAGTCGATGAAATCAAAGTGGATCTGAACCCCGGGTAGTCCGGGTAGTAGGATCCCCCAGGGCCTTCGGGCCCCATTTTTGTTTCTTGACCCATCACAGGCGTACCACTCCAAGTGGATCCGCATTGCAGGCGTGAGTGCACAGCACATGCTTCAGGCGCTTGGGAAAGTATGCCTGGATGCCGTGCTTTTGAGCATAACCATTTGGCTCCAAGAACTGTTTGAACAGATAGGCTGCGCAGTCGGCCGCCTGAATGAAGTATGAGTGCCTGGAATCGCGGCACACTGGATCCTCAATCAACAGCCGAATCGGCTCGTCGATCGACACCCTGCTTCCATCTCGCTGTCGCACGAAAAGCGGATTGCGAACGCGCATGTCGTCCAAGTGTGCCTTGAGCCGTGCGCAGTCCATTCCATCAGGGAACACCAAGCCCCGTTCATGCTCGTTCGGCGAGCCCGGGAAGTTCCGATGAAGAATGGTGTTCTCAAAACGTTGAAACAACGCGAACCACGCCCTTCGGAAAACGGAGTGACTGTCTTGGTCCTTTCCGCTGGCCTTGTCTACGCACACATTGATCAGCCGGATATCCGGCAGGCGTGCGAGTTGATCTGCGTGGTGTCGCAAGATGGCGGCCCGCTCATGCTTTCGCAGCCTTGCAAGCGACTGGGGACAATGGCCGGGCTTACTGAGCATTTCCGATGCGTGCAGCTCATCGTCCAAGTACACCTTGTATTTCCGCTTCAGCCAGTGTCGAAAGCTCAGAAGCTCGCGCATCGTATCTGCCCATCGCAGTTCGTGAATGACCAGCCCCGTGAGGCAGTAGTGTCGGGTAGGTGATCCATTGGAGATCAATCCCGTGTCACCGCTGTCGTCAACGTACATCAGGTACACGCGGCACTCCTCCTGATTGCCATCGCCGATTACTTCACGCTCGAATCACCCAAACAGCCCTTTCTCGGTCTTCGCTCCCAACTTCACCCGCGGCTTCGGCATCCCCCTGTTCTTGATTCCGCCCCGCTTCAGACTTGCGGTGCCGGCCAGAGAAGTCGGAGTAGCCTCGGCGGGTTTGGGTCTCGGACTCTTCCCGGACACAGGCTTCTTCGTCAGTCCTTTCTTCTTGGCACCGCTGCTGCGCGAGCCCCTTCGAGTCTTGTTCCGCGACTTTGCCCCCGTATTGGGGCTCGAATGCTCATTGCCATCATTCGATTTGGCCGGCCCCTTGAGTCCGCCCCTGCTCGTGCCCATGGTCTCTTCTGGTCCCGGTCCGTCGTCGCGCACGATGATCACGCCGTCGTCGTCATCGAGCTTGCCGTTCGAGTCGTCGCGGATAATGCGCCCATCCTCGTCGAGCTGGGCATCGGCAATCTCGGTTCGGCGCCTGGCCTGCTTCATCAACGCCTCGTAGATCGTCGCGGTATCGACACCCACCAGCGCGTGGCACGACTTGGCAATCTCGCCGATGTAGCGTTCGAACACTTCGCGGCGTTCGCCCTCGCGCTTCATCTTCTGCCGACGACGCACGTATGTGCCGAGCTTGCGTCCGCACTCCTGCAGCGCGAGTTTCATCTCCTTGCGGATCTCGTCGTAGTCGGCAATCGCCTCCTTGCTTTCGCTGGTGAAGGGCACCCACACGCTTGCCATGTGGATCATCACCACCAGCGGCCCGACCGGGCCCGAGCCGCGCGGCTGACTCAGCCCATAGTTCTTCCAGCTCGTCTCCGTCACGCTCTTGAACGCGCAGCACGCCGACTGCTGATACAGCAAGGGCACGCGATTGGCAAAGCGAATCACCCGCGCAGGCTGGTCGGCGGGCAGGTCCCCGCCGTAGGCGATGGCTGCTTCGATCTGGAAGGGGTTGCCCCGGTACACCGCCGGGTTTCGGGTGCTGGCAGCGTAGAACTCGGCCTTGACTCCCTTGAGCAGGCCCGCCAGCAGTGTGCGCACGCCGATGGGTGCAAGGCAATCGGTGGGGGGGCTGCGGAGTTTGGCTTCCTGCATCGCCTTGTAGATTCGCTCGGCCGCAGCATGGTCGATCGTGCTCACATACGTCTGCCCGGTGATCGTCTTGTCCTTTGTGCTCGCTTTTTTCGTGATCTCCTTGATCACCGCCGGCGTGACGCGGCAGAACTCGCGCTTGAAAAACCCGGCAAGCTGCTTTTCGCTGGTGGCCTTGAGCATGCGAAGGAAGTTGCCAAGCTCGACCCCATACGGGTGCGGCTTGATCTCTACCGTCTCAGGAGGCAACTCCTCCACCGTGCGTGGATACACGATCCGGTCTTCATGCTCGGTCGTGCGCACGATGTCCGCCGGCGAGCCCGCCATGCCGGCCGGATCTGTGCCTTCGCGGCCTGCTTCCAGCGTGGGGTCTTCATTGGCCTTCTCGGGGGGCACAAAGACGATGTGGGCGTGTGGATTGGCAATGGCCGTCTGCTCCAGGTATGCCTCGACGCTGGCCTTGCCGCGGACATAGCGCCCTTCCAGTTCGATGACGACTCGTGTTCCCGTGCCCGACGAGGTGGGAAAGAACTCGTCCGTTTCGACATCCACCGTCACTTCGGGCTTGTTCCGGGTCGTATCCATGGCCAGCTCGAGGTGGTGAGCCGGCTTGTTCTTCTTCGGCTTGGTGGTGATGACCATGGGACGGCCGGTGGTCATGAGTCCGTACATCCCGGCTGCGGAAATCCCGATGCCCTGCTGGCCCCGGCTCATCTTGAGGCGGTGAAACTTCGACCCGTAGAGCAGTTTGCCGAAGATGTTCTCGACTTGTTTGCGCACGATTCCCGGGCCGTTGTCGGTGATCGTCACGCGATAACGCCCCGGCTTGCTCGGGCTTGGGGGGGCAATCAGCTCTTCAATGCGTACCTCGATGTCGGGGAGGATCCCCGCTTCTTCACAGGCATCGAGTGCGTTGTCAACCGCTTCCTTGACCGTTGTCAGGAGTGCCTTGCGGGGGTTATCGAACCCCAGCAAATGCCTGTTCTTGGCGAAAAACTCGGAGACGGAGATTTCACGCTGCTTGCCCGCCATGGTCTCGGCGGTCGCGCGCGTGCGCTGCTTCTTGGCCATTCCACCCTCCATGGCGGATCGTGCGGGAAATGACGGAGGATAGCGGTGTCGGTTGCCGGGCGTCGGGCGGATCTGCTCTGCTTCTCTGCCGATTCTTGCATCTCGTGCAAGCGGCGGTTTCCCGTCGCCGGCTTGCGTTGCATCTGCCTGCTGTCGTTGTCCCCTCTTTGACTCCCCCTACACTTCTGCCCAACAAAAAAAGGAGCAGCACACATGGAAACCACACTCATCATCCTCAAGCCCGACGCGGTACAGCGCGGGCTCATGGGTCGGATCATCTCCCGCTTTGAGGACAAGGGCCTGCAGATCGTCGGGCTCAAGATGATGACCATCTCAAAGGACCTTGCCGCCTCGCACTACGAGGCCCACAACGCCAAGCCCTTTTACAACGCGCTGGTCAGCTTCATGACTTCAAGCCCGGTTGTCGTCATGGCTCTCCGCGGCAACAACGCCATCGCCGTCGCACGCAAGATGATGGGCGCCACCTTCGGTTCCAACGCCGAACCCGGGACCATTCGCGGAGATTTCGGCGTCTCGAACTCGTTCAACCTCATTCACGGCTCCGACAGCCCCGAGGCTGCCGAACGCGAGCTCGGCCTGTTCTTCAAGCCCGAAGAACTCCAGACCTGGGACCGGGCCTGCGAGTGCTGGGTGTATGACCTTTCCGCAGGAAAGCCTGAATAGGCCGAACACGCGGACAAGGCGCAACGCAGGGTGATGTGCCTGACCTTGCAGGAGTCCGTTCCAACCGCTTCCTGAACGGGTCAGTCGATCTTTTCCAGGACCGCTTCGAAGTTCTTGAACTTCTCGCCGTCGGGACCGATGGTCCATCCTTCGGCCGTGTGCCGGGTGGGGTTGCTCATATCCACAATGTGCCACGTTTCCTGGCGCTTCCCGGTGGTTGGATCGAGTACGTCGCCATGGAACGTCATGGTGTTCTTCTTCTCGTCCATCTTGCCGTTCATGAGGCTGATGTAGGTGGCCATGTTCTCGATCCAGATGCTTTCGTACTTCTTTTCGAGCGTGTTGTACCCGATGATGCCCATGCCCTTGAACTCACCTTCCGGGCTCGATGCCGTGACGTGCTCGAAGACGAACCGTCCATCCATGGCCCATTTGCGCGAGAACGTGGCGGTTGACTCCATCGGCTCGGTATTGGGCGCCATCCAGATCTTCACGTCTCCTTCCCACTTGCCGATCAGCGCCTGCAAGGCATGGTGATGTTCATCGGGCGTGACTGCCTTCATCCACCGCGCTTCTGCCTCCGGGTCCATCTGAGGCTGCAACACCGGCGCAGCCACCAGCCCGGTGCCAAATGCCAAGCCCGCAGCAGAGACGACGATCATGGCAATGCGACCATTCGACATGACAAGACCTCCTTGGGGAAAAACTCCCCACGTTCCAGCCAGCATACAGCATGGTGCTGGAACCCGCTTGCCCAGGTGTCGGCAGAGACTCCCCGGACGGATCCCAGCGAGATCATCCCAGACGCAACCCTGACATTTTGTCCGCCGGGCGACCGAGAGTTGTTCTGCAAAAACACTTGACTCCGTAGTATAGTACGGTGTTATGCTCTCTGTGGAGACTGACATGGACACGTTGACCATCGGCAAGGTGGCCCGGCAGGCGGGCGTGGGTGTGGAGACCATCCGCTTCTACGAGCGGGAAGGGCTTGTCGAGGAACCGGCCAGGCGAGCATCCGGCTACCGCCAGTACGACCCCGAGGTTGTGCGCCGAGTTCGGTTTATCCGCCATGCCAAGGAACTCGGCTTCACGCTTCGTGAAATCAAGGAGTTGCTTGAGCTGCGGGTCGAACCCGGTTGCCACTGCGGCGATGTGCTTGAGCTGGCCGAGGCGAAGATTGCCGACATTGACGAACGCATCCGCAAACTCCGCAAAATGCGACGAGCGCTCGCCGGGTTGACCCGTGATTGCAAACGCGGTCGGCCCACGGATGAGTGCCCGATCCTCAAAGCTCTGGACCAGCCAAACGGAAAGTCATCATGAGGATCGAAGTGCTCTATTTTGAAGGGTGCCCCAACCACAAGCCCACCGTGCAGCGGGTCAAGCAGGTCATCGACCGGCTTGGTGTCATGGCGGATATCTGTGAAATTGAGCTCACACAGGATGATGATCCTGTGGCCATGAAGTTTGTCGGTTCACCGACCGTGTTGATCAATGGCGAGGATATCGACCCCACGCAACGAACGGGAGCCAGCTACGGGTTCGGCTGCCGGATGTTTGATGGCGAAGGGATGCCATCCGTCGAGATGATCGAACGGGCTGTCAAGCAAGCAGCTCGTGGCGACGAACGCGGTTCGTCAGAGACACCGTCCAAAAAGGCCGGCTGGCTGGGTTGCCTGGCAGTGCTACCCGGTATCGGCGCGACGGTGATACCGGTGGGCCTGTGTCCGGCTTGTTGGCCAGCGTACGCCGGTGTGCTCAGCGCACTGGGGCTTGGGTTCCTCTTCAAGACGACGTACCTGTTGCCGGTCACGGCCTTGCTCCTGCTCGTTGCCACCGGCTCGCTGGCCTTCCGGGCGAGGGCGCGCAGAGGCTATGGCCCGTTCGTCCTTGGTCTGATTGCCTCGGCAACGGTGTTGACAGGGAAGTTTGTTCTTGTCTCGGATGCAGTCATGTACAGCGGGATTGTCCTGCTCGTGGCCGCATCCATCTGGAACGTCTGGCCGCGAAAAGCGACCGAAGTCGATAGCAGCGTTCGCCCCTCCTGTGCTCCCGAAGGACACACATCGCACACACAACCCTCGGGAGCCGAAGAGGTGTCATCATGAGCGCCACACGCAAGATCGAAGTGTTCACAGCGGGTTGCCCCGTATGTGAGGAATCCGTCGAGTTGGTCCACCGGATCGCCTGTTCGTCATGTGAAGTCCGCGTGCTGGACATGCACGATCCCCAGGTCGCTGAGCGGGCCAGGAGCATTGGCATCGGGCGCGTTCCAGCCGTGGCAGTTGGTGGAACGCTCGTCGAATGTTGCGCCGGGGCCGGACCGAACGAGGCAGCGCTCCGTGCAGCCGGTGTCGGTCAGATCATTGCTTGACACGCCGAGTTCGAAGACTCTGCTGGCTCCAGAGGCCACCCGGCTGCGAACCTGGCTCGGTCTGTTCAAGAAGAGAATCCGGAAGTTCCCAGCCGTGTTGTTGGCAAACGCGATCAACCGTCATGGTTGCTTGTGGGCCCCCCAATCTCGCCCGCGAAACGGAGAGTGCCGGGGCAGGGGGCGGAAATGCCGTCACCCTTTGCGCACAAGGGCTTACGACAACGCTTGGCATGTTGTCTGGTCGGGTGTGTTCGTACAGTGGGACTGGCGGGAATGTTCGCCAGATTTGATGAAGCTGGCAGCTCACTCGCTGAAAATGCCGGGCGGGACAGGCAGTGTGTGCCGATCTCGAGCGGGCGCGTGCGCAAATGTGGTGAATAATTGGTGGATAAACCCCGGATGAAGCGATGTCAGCGGGCGCTGACTGTGGCGACCGGTTTGATCTCGCCGATCACATCGGAAGGCGTTTCCGCTTTCACGTCAATGATCTGGTCGGCGATCTCACGCCGATGAATCTCGATCTCACGTGGAAACTCAAACGCGATGCGCACGCGTTCTCCCTTGACAGAAGCGATGCGCACGACTCCGATCGGATTCTTCGGGTCGCCGATGACGACCTCTTCGCCTTCACGACGGGTGATGACAAGCATCTTCTTCGCCCCCCAAACCACTGCCTCGCACCGGGCGCAGTATACCGGCTTTCCCCCCAGATGAGAGCGGAATCCGCAAGAGTTGCTCACGATTCCTGCTCTTGATCACCATATCAGGGGACTGCCTCTACTGCTTTGACTTCCGGGACGTGTTGTCGAACATTGCGCTCGATACCCATTTGCAGGGTCATTTCGGAGGAAGGGCAGCCGATGCACGCGCCGAGGAAGCGGATCCGGACGATTCCGGCGGACGTGACTTCGACAAGTTCGAGGTCGCCGCCATCGGCCTGCACGGCCGGGCGGATGAGCTCGATCACGCGGTGCACACGGTCGTACAGACTCACAGGCTCGTCGGTTTTGGCATCGGAATCGGTCACGAACGGATGATAGGGCCCGGACAGGCAGGTGCGACCCTACCCTACTCGGATGCACGCCAGACCCATTCTGCTGATGGTATTGACTTGTGGGCTGATGGTTTCCTGCACATCGCCGCGATACCAGCCTTCGGGAAACGCTCTGCTGGACCTGCGCAACCCGAACCTGCGGGCGGAGATCAGGGTTTCGTCGGCCGATCAAGCCTGGGTGGACGTGCTCAGCGGGCTGGGCGATCGCGAGACGACACGAAACGCATTCAAGGATTTGGCCTGGTCGCCCGCAGCCCCGGTCGACGTGCGCGTGGCATGTATCACGCATCTGCTGGATGACCCTGATCCTGCAGGACAGGCCGATGCACGCAGAATGGCGATGTTGATGCTGCCGACCGAGCGATCGCGCACGGTCGTTTCGGCGATTGCAGCACGGGCGGGCCAGCGTGGGTGGAAGGAGATGACCTCCGCGTTGGTGCGCTCGTATGCCCGGCCTGTCGAGGGTGTGCCCGATGAGCAGCGGGCCGAGCGGATGGCTCTGGAACAGATGTACCCGGACAGGTCGCTGGCCGACACTCTGTTTGCCGTCTTTCTCGATCCGGGCTATGACGACGCCCCGCCCGAGCTCGGGCTCAACCAGCGCACGCGGGCCGACGTCTGGGACCTGCTGGGCCGCGTGGACCAGACAGGCGAGCTGCGACGTGGGCTCATCCGACGGGCACAGGCCGATGATGTATCCGAATCGACGCGAGCGTCCGTTCGAGCGCTGCAACGGGCGCTGGATTCGTTCGGGGTGGTTCCGCGCACCGGTGACGAGTTGCGGTGGATCGAATCGCTCGCGGATGGATCGGCCGAGAACGAAACCTGGTGGCGCGAGGCATCCTCGGCAATTGATGCACTCTCGAGTGAACAGCGCGAGGGGCTCGAGCTTCGACACATCGAGCCTCTTCGCTGGGTGCGGGCACATCGTCCAGACCTGCTCGGCCAGTCGCGTCAGGCGCTCTTGCAGTCGCTCGAGTCGACCCTTGCGGGGCGGGATCATTTCAAGCGATCGGCAGAGAAAATGGTGCTCGGGCAGATGCGCAAGGAGAGGCTGGCCGATTGGGCCCATGCGCTCAGCTGGGCAGACCTTGTGACGATCTTCGTGATCGACGAAGCCGTGCGCCAACCCGCGCTGGTGGATCGACTCTATCAGCAGGTGGAGATCGACCATGCCGATCGGACGACTGAATACGGTGGCGTCATTGAAGCAACGGCCGACGGGACGTTTCGCATCCTGCTGTTCCGTCCGCGCGTGCGCGACCGAAAGAGCGATACGGAGTTCGTCGCCAGCGAGGACATGATTCGCTACGCCGATCGCGCGCTGGCGTTCTATCACCAGCATGTGCAGCGTCAGGCCAATCCGTCGCATGCCGGACCGAGCGAGGCGGATCTTCTCTTTGCAGCCCGCAGCGGACGCAACTGTGTGGTATTCACGGGCGTGGGAAAAAGCGGATTGAACGTGGACTATTACCAGCCGAACGGGGTCGTGCTGGATCTTGGCGTTGTCGCGCCGCCCGAGCGTTGACATGCACGCGATGGTTTTGGCTGCGTTTGCGGCGGTGTACTTGGCCGAGGAACTGGGCGCGCCCGTTGTGGACGGGTGGGCGCCCTATGCCCCATGGGCGGCGGTCGGGCCGGTGGTGATCGGGCTCATCGGCCTGTGGGTGTATACGGCCTCTCAGATGCGCGGGCTTGACCGCGACGGGCGTGCATGCCGCGTGCGCCGCGTGGAGGCACTGGCATCCGCGTTGCGATGGGGCTTGCTTGGGGTGCATGCAGCCGCAGCCATTCTTTGTGGCACACTGACGTGGGTACGCAGCTTGATCGGCGATGTGATCGCTCTGGATGAGCTTCTCGTGCTTTCGGTATTTGTGCTCGGCCTGTGCGCCATCGAGTTCATCGTGTATCCGGTCCAGAGGCGATTGCGTGATGCGATGATCATTCGTTCGCTTGATTCGGGGCTTCCCGTCCATCCGTTTCCACCGCGCGGGCGTTTTGTGTGGCTGTGGGCGCGGCATCACATCCTGTTCATGCTGGTGCCGTTGACGCTGCTGCTGGCCTGGGCTGAGAGCATCGATCGCCTTGTAGTACGGTTTGACAGCTCCACGCTCAATCGCGACGCGGTGCTTCTGGTCGGGCAGTTGCTGGGGCTGGTGGGCGTGTTTGCGCTGATTCCGCCGTTGCTGGTGCGGATCTGGGACACCGTGCCTTTGCGCGAGGGTGAGCTGCGCGATCGGCTCGAGGCGCTGGCGCGCGCGCACGGCGTCAGGGTGCGTGATTTTCTTGTGTGGCGCACGAGCGGGTTGATGCTCAACGGCGCCGCAATCGGACTGGTGCGGCCGTTGCGGTATGTCGTCCTGACCGATGCGCTGCTGGATCGGCTCGATCCGCTGGAAGTCGAGGCCGTGGCGGCACATGAAATTGGACACATCCGGCATCATCACACGATCTGGCTTGCCGCGTCGGTGCTGGCGTCGGTGTTGTTGTTTGGAACCGCGTCGGGGTGGATGCTGATGGCATTTGAGCCGGGCTCACGTGCTGAGAAGATCGGACTGGGCGCCGCGATGGGCGTGACGCTGACTCTGACTCTGGTCGTCCTCGGCATGGTGTCGCGTCGATTCGAGCGGCAGGCCGACGCATTTGCAGCCCGTCACCTCAGCGGCGAGCGGCGAGGCGGCGCAGCAGTGGAGATTTCGCCCGAGTCGGCGCAGGCAATGGCTGCGGCTCTTCGTCGCGTGGCTGCGGCCCATGACATCATCATCGATCGCCCCACCTTCCGACACGGTTCAATCGCGCGTCGAATACGCTCACTCGCAGCGGCGGTCGGACGCAAGTCTGATGATCTTGAAGCCGATCGTTCGGCCGGGCGGGCCAGAATGTGGGTTGCGGCAATGCTGGCAGGCGGTGTGATTCTCGCTGGACTGGACGTGGCGCTGAGCTTCGGTGGGCTGGGCGTGGTGAGTTCGTAGCTGCGAGCGCATGTGCAGCGGGCAGTGCCGGCTGCTGCGCGTTGCAGTGGTTGCCGAACGCCGGCCCCTTCGGGTCGATCTATGATCCGGCGCAATCGGCAGACGTGCCCGGCTGCGGGCAGTGGCCCGAAGGTTGTGATTCCGCTGGAGACAGGTTGATGGAAGCAGGTATCGTCGGGCTGCCCAATGTCGGCAAGAGCACCTTGTTCAATGCGTTGACCTCGGCCGGTGCCTTGGCAGCGAACTATCCGTTTGCCACCATCGAGCCGAACGTCGGCGTGGTGCCGATTCCCGATCCGAGGCTGGCGACGATCAACCAGTTCATCGAGACGCAAAGAGTCGTGCCGGCGATGTTGCGCCTCGTTGATATTGCCGGGCTGGTGCGCGGGGCAAGCAAGGGCGAAGGCAAGGGCAACGCCTTTCTCGGACATATCCGCGATGTGGACGCGATCATTCAGGTTGTGCGTTGCTTCGACCACGCGCCCGGCGGCGAAGAGGTCCTGCACGTTGATGGCTCGGTCAATCCCATGCGCGACATCGAGACGATCGAGAGCGAGCTGATCCTTGCAGACCTGCAAACGCTGGAGAACGCGCTGCCCAAGGCCCAGCGGGCCGCCCGGGGCAAGGATCGTGACGCCCTGGCCCGACTCGCGGCGATCGAGAAGATTCGCCCGGTGCTCGAAGATGGACGACCGGCTCACACCGTCCCAATCGATGATCCGGAGACGAAACGCGGGCTCAAGAGTCTTGGGCTCATCACGGTCAAGCCGACGCTCTATGTCGCCAATGTGAACGAAGAGGATGTCAACGGGCAGGGTGAGTATGCCCAGCAGGTGCGGGCCTATGCCGAGCGCGTCGGCTCGGAGATGGTGCCCGTATGTGCGCGCATCGAGAGTGAGCTTTCCGAGCTTGATGATGCTTCCAGGCGGGAGATGCTGCACGATCTGGGCATGGACGAGCCGGCGCTCAACAAGCTGGCGCGGGCGGCGTATCGCCTGCTGGGCTATCAGAGCTTCTACACCGCCGGGCCGAAGGAAATCCGCGCGTGGACCATCCCCCACGGGACCAGGGCGCCCCAGGCTGCCGGGACGATCCACACCGACTTTGAGCGTGGGTTCATCCGCGTCGAGGTCTACAGCGTCGATGATCTCGTCGAGTTCAAGAGCGAAAAGGCGATCAGGGAACACGGGCG
>RFGK01000228.1 GCA_003697045.1 Planctomycetota bacterium | reverse complement strand
GGCCGGCGCACGCGTGCGCATCAAGAGCATGACCAAGCCACCAGACTTGGCCGAGATCGAAGCCGAGATCGAACGCCTGAGCGTCGAAAAAGACGAAGCTGTGCGCGCTGCCGATTACGAAAAGGCCGCCGAGCTGCGCGACCAGGCCGAACAGCTCCGCAAGAAGAAGGAGCAAATCCAGGAAGAGTGGCGTGCACGCGCACAGGAGATCAACGGCGTCGTCGATGAAGACGTCATCGCCGAAGTCGTCTCCAAGATGACCGGTGTCCCGCTGACGCGTCTTGAAAAGGAAGAAGCTCAGCGCCTCTTGCAGCTCGAGGCCGAGCTTCACAAGAAGGTCATCAGCCAGGACGAAGCGATCAAGGCCGTCGCCAGGGCCATCCGCCGCGCACGGGCCGGGCTCAAGGACCCCAGGCGCCCGATGGGCAGCTTCATCTTCGTCGGTCCTTCCGGCGTGGGCAAGACGCTGCTCAGCAAGGCGCTGGCCGAGTTCATGTTCGGAGACGCCGACGCGCTCATCCATCTCGACATGAGCGAGTACATGGAAAAGCACAACGTCTCCAGGCTCGTCGGCGCGCCTCCCGGTTATGTGGGCTACGAAGAGGGCGGCCAGCTCACCGAGCAAATCCGAAGACGCCCCTATGCCGTCGTCCTGCTCGATGAAGTCGAAAAGGCCCACCCCGATGTGTTCAACATGCTCTTGCAGATCATGGAAGAAGGACGACTCACCGACTCGTTCGGACGACACGTCGACTTCAAAAACACCATCCTGATCATGACCAGCAACATCGGGGCCGATCTGATCAAGGGCGGCGGCGGCTTCGGCTTCCAGAAGCGCACCGCCGAGGTCGACTACGAAAATATCAAGTCGATCCTCATGAAGGAGATCGAACGCTTCTTCCGCCCCGAGTTCATCAACCGTCTCGACGACGTGATCGTCTTCCGTCCGCTCACGCGCGACGACCTCGTCTCCATCGTCGACTTCGAAGTCGGCAAGGTCGAGCAGCGCCTCAGGGAGCAGGGCTTTACCATCGAACTCGATCAGGCAGCCAAGGACTTCCTCATCGACAAGGGATACAACCCCGACTTTGGTGCCCGCCCGCTGCGCCGGGCCATCGGCAACTACATCGAAGACCCCCTCAGCGAAAAGCTCCTCAGCGGCGAGCTGCACGGATACAACCATCTGCTCATCGGACGCAAGGAAGGCGAAGAGGCCCTGTTCTTTGCCCCCAGCACCGTTGATCCCGAGTCCGCCGAGCAATCGGAAGATGGTCCGTCCGAAGTCGAAGCCGAAGCCGGAAGCACCTGATCTGACCGGCCACAAATCATCCAGAGCCTTCCGTACAGACGGAAGGCTCTTTCTTGTGCGCGGGTGTCACACTCGATCACGAACACGCCAAAAAACAAAAGCCCGGCCCCACGCGGGACCGGGCTTGGTGAACTGCAAGTCAGATGCGTCGATCAGCGACGACGACGAGCGACCAGCCCGCCGAGGCCCAGCAGAGCCAGCGAAGCCGGAGCAGGGATATTGGCGTAGACGCTGAGAACGTAGTTGACCGCCTCATTGCCACCCGCCACGTCCCAGTTCGCGGCATTGTAAGTGGTGTTGTACTCACCGATGGCAAGCCAGTACACGCCCGCGCCCAGGTTGCCGTCCTCGCCGTTGGCGATGCCGTCGCCGCCGAGGTTGAACGAGTCGCCGAGCATGAGCCCGGAACCCGCACCGAAGGTGAGCACGCTGAACAGGCTCACGCCATCATCGTCGTCAGTGGCCACAAAGTTGCCCACGCCGTCATAGAGGCCCAGCTCGGTGTCCGCGGTCGAGCCGTCGGGGTTCGTCGAACCTTCAGTGGCAAAGTCGAGATACAGCGGAGCGCTGATCGCGGGAATCTCGAAACGGACCCACGCAACCTCACCGGCATCAAAGAACCCGTTGATCACGGTATCGCCCGTAATCGCGCCCAGATCCACATAAGATGCGGGCTGAGCAGCTGCTGTCGTACCCAGACCGGCCAAAGCGGCCAAAACAAATGCCTTCTTCATGGTGCTCTCTCCAAAAATTGTCCCAAGACGGGATGTGTCTCTCTCCCCGTCGCATCGTTGCGACGACAGACTGTCAGAATACCGGGCCGCGTCGCCAGAATCAATGGGGTCTTTCCAGCCCATGGATGAATTTGCTCCGGTTTGCTGGGCAGACGGCGTATTCGGTGTTTGATATAGTCCTATAACGAGGACCCGGACGAAAGCGACGGACCGGAAAACAGCCTGCGCACCGGATTGACCATCAGATTGTCACGCCCGGGAATCAGGAGATCGGCAATCTCGATCGCCTCGCGGAGTGACTCTCTGGCCAGCTTCGCATCGGCGCAGCGAATCGGGGCTCGTCCAAGCTCGACATGGCCGGCCGTCGGGACCGCATCGCCACAAATCAGCAAATCTCCCCTGTTAGAGGGTATCAACAGCCCCGTCAAGCCGACGGTCGCGCCCGGCAGCGGGAACAGATCGACCCCCGGCGCGAGCGAGTCGGGTGCTGCCCGGCATCGCTGCAGCAACGCCACTTCCGACTTGAGCTGTTCACCGATCTGCCGCGACTCCGGCTCGGCGTCGTCTTCAAGCTCTCCTGCCTCGGCAAGACGCTTGAGATCGCTGGCCAAAGGCACACCCACCGCCTCGCGCTCCGCAGCTGAGATCAACCACTCGGCCTGATCAAAAAGCTCGATCCCGCGGCGAACGTCAGGACGAAAACTCGTCAGGAACACATGCGTGACATCACTCGGACGGATCGTCGAACGCTCCCCGAGCCTCGCCTCCAGCGCCACCGCTGGAAGACCCGGATCAACCACGATCACCGCGTCTGAAGCCCGGATCAGGCACGTCGTCGCGTGCCCGGTACGCACCGGCTCACGCTCCCCCCACAACTCGTTGAAGCTCATCGCCCCGATACTGATCACACTCACTTCGGCCATCGCGGGCATCCTATCCATACCCCGGCTGGCCAACCCACCCGAACAACCGGCACAAGCCCTTCCGCCTGCACCAAGTCAATCGCGCAGCCGCGCACCGACCTGGCACGCGGCCGCCGTGATTGTCACACTTGCGGTGTGCCGGGGGGGAGTGACGCTCAACCCCTGCGAGGCCCCGTGCCGGCCGCCTCACCGGCGCGGGGTCCATTGATTTCACCACCGCCACATCACAGTGCCGGAGGCTCGGGAAAGTCGACCTCCGTGTCGTTCACGTGATTGAACGTCGATGTGAAAATCATCAACGCATATGAGGCAACCATCTCCGCAATCTGTCCGTCGTCGTACCCGTGCGCACGAATCGATGCCAGCTCATCGTCGCTCACAAAGCCACGCTTCTCGTGCATGGAGAGCACGAACTTGACCACTGCGTCGAGCTTCGGATCGTCCTTGATGGTCCCGCGGCGTGCCCCGATCATCTGCTCATCGCTCAGACCGATCATCCGCCCGACCTGGGTGTGCGCCGCCACGCAGTAGTGACAACCCTGCGCTTCGGCAATGGCAAGCTGGATGACCTCCTGCTCCTTCTTGGACAGCTTCGCTTCGGCCAGCGCCTTGCCCATGCCCAGGCACGCCTGAAGCGCAGCCGGGGAGTTGGCAAGCCCCTTGTAGATATTGATCTGACGGTTCTTGAGCGGGCCTTCGAACAGCTCCTTGACCACGCCCTCCGCCTCGGCCGGATCGACGACATGCAACCTGGGCATTCTCACACCTCCCGAAACTGGGTAAAACCAGAATTAACCTGAAAGTCTGAAAGTCTAGGCCGCGCCTTCATCCGACCCCGCTCAACCTCACGCCTGGTTCGTCAAGGAAAGGCAAAACCTCTCTCGCCCCGGCCCCAATGCTTTGGAACAGCGCCGCACAGCCAATAGCATGCAACCGCGCACGAGCAGACCCGGCCGAACAAGCCAGCGAGGGGAGAATCGCCACATGGAATCCATCGCCAGTGATTTGAACCACACACTCCCGCGACGCGATTGGCGCGGATTCGTGCGCATGGACACTCATTGCCACTCCCACGCGAGCAGCAAGCCCTACAACACACTGGCCGGGCTGATTGACTGTCCCGAGTGCTATTCACCCCCCGAGAAGGTCTATGACCAGGCGATCGCTCGCGGCATGGATCTGGTCACCATCTCCGACCATGACACCATCGCCGGCGCTCTCGAGCTTGCCGAGCGCGGATTCGAACGCTTCATCATCGGCGAAGAAGTCAGCGTGCAGTTTCCCGAGGACCGCTGCATGGTCCACGTGCTGGTGTGGGCGATCTCGCCCGAGCAGCACGAGCAGATTGCCACGCTTGGGCTTCGAAACGACGTGTACCGATTTGCCCACTGGCTTTGTGAGCAGAACCTGCCCCATGCCTTTGCCCATCCGCTGTATGCACAGAACGGGAAGTTGACGCGCTGGCACGTCGAGCGGGCCGCGCTGTTGTTCAAGGGCTTTGAGGTCCGCAACGGTGCGCACGCCGACGTGCAGAACCGGGCGATTGAACGCTTCGTCGATACGCTCAGCCCCGGACTCATCCATCGACTGGTGGACGAACACGGCATCGAACCGCTGTGGCCTCGCATTTGGGAGAAGGCTCGCACCGGCGGGTCCGATGATCACGGCCTGCTCAACACCGGGCGCACCTGGACGGGAGTTCCCATCGCGCCGAAAGAGTCAATCGACGATCCGCACGAGTTCTTTCGTCGGGTCATGCAAACCCGCTCGATTGTGGGCGGCGTCGGAGGCCACAGCGCCCTGCTCGCCCACCAGCTCGCCACGGTCGGCGCACACTATTACGCCCGGCGGCTGCACGAGCAGCGCTCGCCCTCGGGACGCTATCTCGGCTCACGCCTGCTTCGTTTTGCCGGCGTACGGGCAAGCACTCCGGGCAAGCTGCGCCTCGCCGCGTACAAGACGACCCGACGCCTCTGGAAACCTCGCACGGCGCGTGCCCTCCCGATCGTGCGCGCGCTCAAAGCAAACATCGGCCCGCTTCTTGACAAGTACCCCGAGCTGCGAACCCG
>RFGK01000227.1 GCA_003697045.1 Planctomycetota bacterium | reverse complement strand
GTACGCTGGGCGATCCGCTCGCAGCAGTGCGAGATCGAGTCTCGAACGCTGGTGAACCAGCGCCCGTCGTAGACGAGCCTCGCAAACTTGAGCGCCAGCTCCTGCCTGAGATGCAGCGTCTCCCGGTCGAGCGTCAGCTCCTCGAGCCCGCGCAGCGCCTCGACGATCACCGTCCCCCCCGGCGTTTCATACAACCCGCGGCTCTTCATCCCGACGCAGCGATTCTCGACCAGATCAACACGTCCCACGCCGTTCTGTCCGGCAATCACGTTGAGCCTTGCGACCAGTTCGTGCCCCGGAAGCCTCGTTCCGTCGAGCGCCACCGGACGCCCGCGCTCAAACGTCAGATGCACGTCCGTCGGTTCATCGGGCGCTTCCTGAGGCGGGACCGTGAGCAGCCACACGTCTTCCGGCGGCGCATTCCAGGGGTCTTCAATGGCGCCACCCTCATGGCTGATGTGCCAGAGGTTGCGATCGCGGCTGTAGATCTTCGCCAAGCTCGATGAGCACGGGATATTCCGCTCGGCCAGATACGCAAGCAACTGCTCCCGGCTGCGCAGGTTCCACTCGCGCCATGGCGCGATGACCTGAAGATCCGGCGCCAGCGCAGCAAACGTCGCCTCGAAGCGCACCTGATCGTTGCCCTTGCCCGTGCATCCGTGTGCCACTGCATCGGCTCCAACTTTGCGCGCAATCTCCACCTGCGCCTTGGCGATAACCGGGCGCGCCATCGATGTTCCCAGCAGGTATCGCCCCTCATACACGGCGCCCGAGATCAACGTCGGGAAGACATACTCCTCGATGAACTCACGGCGAAGATCGACCACATGACACGCGCTCGCTCCGCTCTGCCGCGCCTTTTCCTCGATGCCGGCCAGCTCTTCCTCGCCCTGTCCAACGTCGGCCACGAATGCGACCACCTCGCAGCCGACATTTTCGACCAGCCACGGCACGATCGCCGAGGTGTCGAGTCCGCCGGAGTAGGCCAGCACAACCTTCTTCGCCTGCATGTTCACCATTGCTCGTTCCGTTCCTTTCATTCGCCCGAGCCGCACAGCAGCATCATCATCAGCGCGTTTTGCACATGGAGCCGGTTTTCCGCCTGGTCGTACACCAGCGAATACTCTGCATCAATCACTTCATCCACCACTTCCTCACCCCGATGCGCCGGCAGACAGTGCATGAACACGGCTCCGCCCTCAATGCCTTCACCGGCACGCTGCATCACTTCTTCATCAATCTGAAAACGAACAAAACTGTCCTGGCGCAAGCCGACCTGATGCGCCTGCCCCATCGACACCCACGTATCGGTATACACCGCGTCGTGTCCTGCGATTGTCTCCAGCGTGTTGCTGATTCGGATCGTTGCGCCCGACCGCTCCGCCAGTCGCAGCGCCTCGCGCACCACGGCATACTGCGGCTCAAAGCCCTTCGGTGAGATTACCGTGACATCGACACCCAGCATCGCTGCGCACAGCATCAGTGAATGACACACGTTGTTGCCGTCGCCCACGAACGCGATCCGCTTGTTTGCAAGCGAACCGAGCCGCTCCTGCAGCGTGAACAAATCACCCAACGCCTGACACGGATGCTCAAGATCGGACAGCGCGTTGACCACCGGGATCGACGAGTGATCGGCCATTTCCAGCAGCACCGAATGCTTGAACACCCGCGCCACCACGGCGTCGGCCCAGCGCTCCAGATTGCGCGCATAGTCCTTGACGCTCTCCCGCTCGCCTAGACGCTGGGCGGTGTGGTCCAGAAAGAGCACGTGCGCCCCCAGACGTGCCAGGCCGATCTCGAACGTCACGCGCGTGCGAAGCGAAGGTTTTTCGAAGAGCATCACGATGCTCTTGCCGCTCAGAACGCCGGCGTAGGCGGAGGGTTCGGCCTTGTGTGCCCTTGCCGTCTCAAAGAGCGTTTCGATCCGGCCCGGCGTCAGATCGCACACCGAGACAAAATGCGTGCATGTCGTAGCGCAAGGTCTCGCACTTGGCTTGATCTCGATGCTTGCTGACTGGCTGGATTCGGTCTTGTCAGTTGTGCTGTTCATCTCGTCGAATCTCCCGTGCGCCCATCTGAACGCACGTGCCGAAATGGAAGAATCGGAAACTTGTCAGTTGATCCATGAAGCGGGCGGGCTTACCCCTGCGCCCGCATCGCTCGTACACGCACAGGCTCCACCCGTGTGCCCGAGCCAATCACGCCTGAAAGAAGAGATTTGGCCTGCATCACGCTTCCGATGAGCACGGGACATCCCAGATGCTCAGCCGCCTCGACCGCCGAACGCAGCTTGGCAATCATCCCCCCCGCCACCACGCCCGACGCGATCAGTTCTTCGACCGACTCGGCATCGACACATCCGATCAATGCGCCATCCGCATCGAAGACACCCGGAACGTCGGTCAGCATCACCAGCATCTCCGCGCCCACACACTCGGCGATGCCCACCGCGGCTTCGTCTGCGTTCACGTTGAGAAGCTGTCCGTCGCCTTGAGTCCCGATCGATGCAACCACGGGCAGGCGAGCCGCGTCGAGCAACTCCTGAAAGAGGCTTGCCTCACCCCCCACGACACGCCCGACCAGCCCCATGCCCGTTCCGAGTCGATGCTCGCGCACCACCGTGACCGTGCCGGCATCGGCAAGCGTCACTCCGACCGCCGGGGCATGCGCCTGGCGAAGCTCGGCCACCATGCGCGTGTTGATCACCCCTGCCAGCACGCCCACCACTGTGTCGATCTGTTCCGGAGGCGTCACCCGCACGCCATCACGCTTGATCGGCTTCATGCCCAGCGCACGAAGCTGCGCGTCGATCGCCCGTCCCCCGCCATGCACCACGATCAACCCCTGACCGCACGGGCGCAGCTCGTGAACCTCGGCAAGCGCTTGCCACAGGCCCGGCATGTGCGCAATCTCGTCGAGCACCGAGCCCCCAACCTTGACCACGATCGGACCGCTCATCGACCCTCCTCGCTTGCCAAGGCGTACCCGGCGACCTGCGCACTGCAGATCAGCCCCGTCTGCTCTGCAAGCCCGAATGCCAGGTTCATGCACTGCACAGCCTGCCCGCTCGCACCTTTGAGCAGATTGTCCAGTGAGCTGAACAGCGCCGCCCGGCCGTGCCGCTCATCTACCACACACGCGATGTCGATGAAGTTCGTCCGTTCGGTCGCTGCCACGCTCGGCCACTGACCGGCAGGCAACACCCGCACCAACGCCCGACCGGCGTAGACGCGCTCGATCACGGATCGCACGTCTTGACTCGAAACGCCTGCTTTGAGTCGGATATGGCTTGTGCACAGGATGCCGCGCTTCCAAGGCCCCAGCATCGGAGCAAACAGCACCGGCACCCCCGTCGCCTGCTCAATCTCCAGCCCGTGCCGATGGTTCCACACCTTGTACGGCTGGGCACTCACTTCACAGAAACTTGACGCCAGCGACGCCCCACGCCCCGCGCCGCTGACGCCGCTGATTCCATCGACAAGCACCGTTTCACTATCTTCAGCCAGGCCCGCCGCGATCACCGGGGCAAGAGGTACGCTCGCAGCAGTGACGTAACAGCCCGCACAGGCAATCAGCCTCGCTGAAGTCCAGTCGGCATGCACAATCTCGGGCAGGCCGTACACGCGCTCCTTGAGCAGTGCGGGCCGGGCGTGCTCGATGCCGTACACACGCTTGACCTGTTCGGCGTCAGAAAAACGAAACGCGCCCGAAAGATCAATGACGCGCATGTTCCGGTCGAGCAGCGAGGGGGCCAGCTCGGCGCTGACCTCGTGCGGCGTGGCAAGAAACACAACGTCCACTTCCGGAACCTCAGCCATGGACTTGAGCGCAAGATCGGTCAGACGGCGCAGCTCCGGGGCGCGCTCGGCCAGAGGCATGCCCGCCGAACCATCGCTGGCATGCACCGACACAAGCTCGACCTGTTCATGCGTCAGCAGCAGGCGCACGAGCTCGATGCCGGTATATCCGCCTGCACCAATGACGCTTGCCCGGATCACGCTGCACCTCCGATGCTCGTGAGCTTGGCAAGCGTTCGGAGTTTCCCGGCCAGGTCGATCGCCGCCCGCACGCTTGTCATCGCCAGAAAGATGGTGTCATCACCGGCAATCACCCCGACCACCCCATCTTGGGGATGCCTGTCAAACTCGAGCGCCACAACCTGGGCTTGTCCCGGGCCGGTCTTGAGCACGAGCAGGTTGCCCGCAGGCTCGGCCGACACGACGTAGGTCTCAAGCACCTGGCGGAGCGATTTTTCCGATGCCTGCGACGAGTGCCCTGAAACATCGATTCTGGGGAGGAAATAGCCCCCAGGGCCTTTGGAAGCCCCCAGTTCTCGCAGATCGCGCGAAATCGTCGCCTGTGTGGCGGAGATACCGTGCTCAGCGAGCAGGTCGCGTAGCTCGGCCTGGCTGGCAGCCCCGTGATGCTCCAGCATTGCTGCGATCAGCTCTCGTCTGCGTGTGGCACTTCCCATAGGCCGGGAGTCTATCGGCGGTTTGTATGAATATGCAACAGACGCATAGAATAATTCTGCAGGCATGTGCTGCCGGGCCCACGCTCAGACCGGTGTACCCTCAAGTGTGCCTTCGCTTGATTCGTGGAAAGCCCTCGAGACTCCGGCTGGCGCCGATCTGCTCGCCCGGTGCTCGGAGCTCGAACTCAGACACCCGGCGCACCTGGCAAGGCTCCGCTGCGACTATGACGCGGATGTCGTGGCAGCTGCGGTCGAGCTGACGCTTGCACGCCGCGCAGCACGCACGAAGTTCCCTGATTTGAGTGGGTCTCTGTGGGCGGATCGTGTGGGCCTGGAAATGGCGTCGTCTCCAGCAGCAGCTGCGTGGAAAGCGGCTCGCTTTGTCAGGCTGCTTGGTCGCGCATCGCATGTGTATGACCTGTGTTGCGGGATCGGCGCCGACGCCATGGGCCTGGCCCGCGCCGGGCTCAACGTGTCGGCAGCGGATATCTGCGATGTACGGGCGTGGATGTGCGCCAAAAACGCGCGATGCGAAACCCGGGTCACCGACGTGACGGACATGGAGCTCGAGCCTGGTGTTGCGGTGCACATTGACCCGCAGCGTCGCAGCGGGGTCGCAAGGCGAACGCCGCGACTGGAAGACCTTGAGCCTTCGCTGGAGTTTGCCCGCTCGTTGATGGAGCAGAAGCGGCCTTGCTGTGTCAAACTGTTCCCGGGAGTTCGGTTCGATCAGCTTCCCGCGGGTGAAGTGGAGCTGCTCAGCGAGCGCAGTCGTCTTCGCCAGGCGTTGCTCTGGACCGGGTTGCTCGCGGGTGCGTGTCGAACGGCGACGCTGCTCGACTCCGGCGCGACGCTTTCAGGCAAACCCGGTGCGGCGCCCATTGGTCCGATCGGCGCCTTCGTGCACACAGTCGATCCGGCGGTCGAGCGTGCCGAGCTGATCGGAGCGTTGGCTGGGCAGTTTGGGCTGACCACCCCCCACGCTTCGAGCGGGCTTCTGAACGCGGATTCGGCCATCGACTCTCCTTTTCTTCGCCCGTACAGGGTGCTGGAGGAACTCGCCTGGTCTCTTGCCCGGGCCCGCCGGGTGGTTCGTTCGCTGGGGGGCGGCATCGTCGCGGTCAAGACGCGAGGCAAGACGGTGGACCCGGATCGGGTGCAGGCACAGCTGCGAGGCAAGGGTGAGCGTGCGCTGGTGGTCTTTGTGCTGCGGTTTGGTGCGAAGGTGCGGTGTGTCATCTGCGAAAGCGTGCAGCACTCCGAACTTGGCATGCAAGATGTGCAACCGCAGGCAGATGGGAGCGTATGAGAAGGTGTCCGAACTTCTCGGGCGAGGGACTGTCAGCAACGCACTGATTCATTCATTTCCGCATTCGCGGCTTTCGACAGCCCCCTCAAGTCTTGATGGTCTGAGCAGAACGCCGCTGGTGTGACGGGCGTTGTGCGCATGGAGCCGACAGCTCTGGAGAGAGGGTTTGTCATGAGTAATACGCCGGAGTATTGGCGCAGCATCGTGATTGACGCACTTGGCAGACTCGTCCGCAATGACGGGCGCGGCTTTGAAGACACGCTGTGGCTGGGTTTGGGTGATTCGTGGTGGCCGCTGCGGCAGGCGCTGATTCGAAAGGGACTCATCGAAGCCGGTCCGCATGACACGTATCCGAGGCTCACGCAGCAGGGCATGGCGTATCTGGAAAGAACGAGACGGAGCTGGCAGGAACGAACAAGGGCCTGAGCCTGGCGTCCGGGTCCACAGAATCCCTCTCAGGTGGGGTCATCACGACCCTGAACCCCCTCGGGCCGGAGCGTGACACAGCGCTCCGGCCCTTTCTTTTTTTCGTGAGCGTGTTTCGCCTCCGTTGCGACCGATCCGCGCCTCAGCGAGCGTCATGTCCGGGGCCGAACGCGCGCCGGGCGATGCGTTCTGCGCCAGTTCCTACGATGCCGGCATGCCGGTGCTCAGCGCGACCAACATCTCGCACGCGTATGGCGACGAGATCATCCTCGACGGGGTGTCGCTGTCGATTGAGCCGGGCGAGCGTGTGGGGATGGTTGGGCAAAACGGCGCGGGCAAGAGCACGCTTTTGCGGATTATGGCCGGGCTGATCACTCCGGACTCGGGGCAGGTCGTCCTGCAGCGTGGGGCGCGGGCGGCGTATTTGCAGCAGGACCCCACCTGCGTGCCCGGGCGAACGGTCAAGGATGAGGCCGAGACCGCCTTTGCCGAGCTGCACGCGTTGCATGAGGAGCTGCACGCGGTATTCGACGCGATGTCCGAGGCATCGGGAGACGAGTTGACCAGGCTGATGCGCCGACAGGAGGAGATCGAGCACCGGATCGAGGCAGCGGGCGGACTTGCGATCGATCACAGAATCGGCGAGGTGCTGCACGGGCTGGGCTTTTGCGACGAGCAGTTTGCGCTGCCGGTGGAAGTGCTCAGCGGTGGGCAGCGGTCGAGGCTGGCGCTTGCGCGCGTCTTGCTGGAAGAACCGAGCGTGCTGCTGCTAGACGAGCCGACGAATCACCTCGACATCGCCGGCCGCGAGTGGCTCGAACGGTTCTTGACCAACGAATACAAGGGAGCCGTGGTCGTGGTTTCACACGACCGTTACCTGCTCGATCGCGTCGTCGACCGGATTGTGGAGACCGAGCAGGGGCGGCTGATCGAGTATCCGGGGAACTACGAGGCATTTCGCAAACTTCGGGCAGAGCGCCGGCTGGCACAATGGCGGGCCTACGAGAATCAGCAGACGCAGTTTAAGCGAGAGGAAGCGTTCATCCGCAAATACAAGGCCGGGCAGCGCGCCAAGCAGGCGCGTGGGCGCGAGCTCCGCCTGCAACGCATGAAGGATGAGTCGACGCTGGAGCGACCGACCGAGCTGGCACGTTTGCGTCTGTCCCTGCCCAAGGCCGAGCGATCGGGCGAACTGGTCGTGACGGCACGCGAACTGTCCAAGGGATACGAAGACGAGAACGGGAAGCGCAAAGAGCTCTTCCGCGATTTGGCGCTCACAATCGCGCGTGGCGAGCGCTGGGGAATCATCGGTCCCAACGGGGCTGGCAAGACCACGCTCGTGCGCACATTGCTCGGGCAGGTCGAGCCTGATTCAGGCGTTGCCCGACTCGGCACCAAGCTCTCGATCGGATATTACAGCCAGACCCACGACGACCTCGACGGCGAGCGCACAATCATCGAGCACCTGATCCGCATCGTGCGTGCCGAGTGTCCGGACCAGGCGCTGAGCGAGCAGGCAGCACGCGATCTAGCGGGCGCCTTCTTGTTCAGCGGCCCCGAGCAGGACAAGACGCTGGACATGCTCTCAGGGGGGGAGCGCAGCCGCGTTATGCTCGCCGGGCTGCTGGCAAGCGCCAAGAACCTGCTCGTCCTGGACGAGCCGACCAACCATCTCGACATTTCGGCTTCGGAACGGCTGGAAGAGGCGCTGGCCCTGCCTGAGCGCGGAGGCGGGTTCGAAGGCACGTTGATCATCATCAGTCACGACCGCGCGTTTCTCGACGCAACGTGCGATCACCTGATCGTGCTCGACGGGAAGGGTGGAGCGTGCGTGGTCCCCGGGTCCTATCGCGCATGGGAGCAGCTGCGCGCCAAGCAGGCGGAGACGGCGAATCGAACGCCTTCCTCAGCGCGACGATCCACGAAAAAGGCAGCAGACTCAGCAGAGCCAAAGGTCGAGACGACGAAACGGGAGAAGAGCCGGTTCTCGTGGATGAGATTGGAGCAGATCGAGCAGCGCATCTCCGAGCTGGAACAAACGG
>RFGK01000226.1 GCA_003697045.1 Planctomycetota bacterium | reverse complement strand
GGCGGCTGCGGGCAGCGCATATCGCGGATTGCTCACGCCCGCGAGCATGTAGATTGAAATCGACAGCACCCAGGTCCAGGCTGCAAGCCTGACGCACACCCAGCCGGTCCGGCCGAGCCGGTTTGCCTCGGCCCGGGCACCCGGACCCCACGGGAACAGCAGTGCCAGCGAGATTGGAAGTGCCGAGACCCACGCAGCAAGCGGGAAGGCAAGCACGCCCCCGATGCGCTCAGCCTGCCACATGAATGCCGCGACGCTTTGCGTCACCGGCTGCTGACCGAGCGCTTCCATGCGGTGCCCGATCGCAACCATCACAATCGCCACAACAGCGATCCCCGCGAAGAGTGCACTCCACAGGCGTATGTTCTTCAAAGCAGCTCGCGGGCCGAGCACGATGCATGCCGAGCCGATTGCTCCGAGCAGGCAGGGCAGCGCTGCCGGCCCTTTTGCCGCCGCTGCGACCACCAGCCCGATCAGCACGGCCGCGCTTGCCCTCCACCGTTTGGTGCGCACGGTTTCGAGCACTCCGAAGACGAGCAGTTGGGCGCCAAGCGCGTTGAGCGCTTCAATCTCGGCGCTGCGCCCCCACGCCCACATCTGAGGCATGAGCGCCTGGGCAAGTCCGGCTGCCAGTCCGGCCCTTGCCCCAAACCAGCGCCGCGCCCACATCAGCGCCACGACCGCCATGCCCGAAGCAGCCAGCGCCGAGACCAGCCGGGCAGCAAACTCACTGACGCCCAGCACACTGCTGCTCAGCGCGATCGCCCACACCATGCCCGGGGGCTTGCGCAGGTAGGGTTGTCCAAACAGATGAGGCACAAGCCACTCGCCTGTCTCGAGCATCTCCCACGCCGGGATGGCCCGGTGCCCCTCGGTCATGGTCAATCCACCGACACCCAGCCGGGGCAGGTACACCGCTGCGCAGACCAAGAGCACGATCCCCACACTCGGGATCAGGCAGTGATGCTTCGGCGTGTGGGCTGTGTTCACGTCGGCTCAATCCGGGTGGTCGGGTGAAGGACCGTCGTATGCGATGCGATCATTGCGATCCAGCGCGTCGAAGATGTCATCGGCCCATCTTTCCAGGTAGGACCGAAGCTTCGGATTGGACTTCGGATCGTGATCGAAGCGTTGGGCTTCAGCCAGGGCTTGATCGAGCGTCCATCCATCGACGCGCATGCGATACAGTGCAATCGCAGCGCCCGTTCGCTGCGATCCGGCCGAGCAGTGCACCAGCACGGGGCTGCGCTTGTCGTCAAGCATGATGCGCAGCGCCTCGACGTATTGATTCGGATCACCCGTGCCGTCCCCGAACAGCGGCAGGCAGACACGCTCGACGCCCAGGACGCTTGCAGTCCTCTGTTCGCGTCGGTCCCCGGCCGATCCGGGGGCAAACGCCCCAAGATCGACAATTGTGGCGATGTTGTAGTCATCGATCACGTCGTGCAAAGCTGCGGTCGTCAGCTCGCCCGAGCGATAGAGCCGACCCTCTTGGACAACTCCAAACCGCTTGGGGACGAGATTGGGCACGATGCCGTGGACAGTCCAGACCACCCCCAGCGCCACGACGCCGGCGATGATGACGGCGTTTCGAGCAAATCGAGCGGGATTGAAGGACATGAGCGAAACCTCAGCGGGCTGACGAAGCGGTCCGTATAGGATTGGACGTGGACAAGTCCCGGTCCAACAAGAGATTTGCAAACAGTGCCTATCCGCCGGCAGTCGATCGGCTCATCTCCGCCCTGTCGCGCCTGCCGGGGATCGGCCCCCGCTCGGCCGAGCGCCTGGCATTTCACATGCTCAAGTCTGACAAGGCCGAAGTTCTCGCGCTGGCCGGCGCGATCGCCGACTTGAAAAAAGCCGTGCGCCATTGCTCGGTTTGTTTCAACCTGACCGAGCAGGACCCGTGTCCCATCTGTGCCAATCCGAGGCGTGAGCACGACCGAATCCTCGTGGTCGAACAGCCCAAGGACCTGATTGCCCTGGAAACGACGGGGATGTACCAGGGGGTGTACCACGTGCTGATGGGTCGGATCAGCCCGCTGGATGGAGTCGGGCCTGAGGATCTGACGATCGCCGCACTGCTCGCGCGCGTGGACAGAGAGCCGGCGGGCGGGGAAGCGAAGGTCCGAGAAGTCATCCTCGGTCTGAATCCGACACTGGAAGGAGATGGAACTGCACTTTTCCTCGCAGAGAAGCTCCGGGCGCGAAAAGTGCAGGTCACGCGCCTGGCACGCGGATTGCCAACCGGGTGGCAGCTGGAATATGCCAACAAGGCGGTGCTTGCCGATGCCATTCAGGGGCGACAGTCGATGTCCTGAACCGTTCCGGGTCCCCATTGGACCGAAGGACGCTTGAGCAGATGCGTTTTGAAGCTTCCCAACAGATGAAGCTGGGCCAGCAGATGAAGCTGGCACCGAGGATGATCCAGTCCATGGAGATCCTCCAGATGCCGCTGACCGAGCTGGCCGAGCGCATCGAGCAGGAACTGGAGAGCAATCCCACACTTGAGCTTCTGGAGATTGATCCGGAGGAAAACGATCAGCCGCGCGAATCGACGGACGTCGACGGCGAAATCGTGATCGATGAATCGGCCCGGGACGACTTTGCCCGTCTCGACGACTTCGAGCAGACCAACCCCGACGCCAGCGAGAACGAGTTCAGCTCAAGCCGGCTCGACGAGCTCGAGCGGCTGGATGGGTTCCATCAGCCTGACCGGGCCCTGTCGCGCCTTGCCGGCGAACGCGACGCCAAATCGGAAGCCATGGCGGCGACACCCGCGCGCTCGGCCTCACTGACAGACCAGCTGCTCGCCCAGTGGAACCTCGTCGAGGTCAGCGAAGACTTGCGCCCGCTGGGCGAGTGGATCATCCGTCATCTCGACGACGATGGATATCTGCGGAGTTCATTTGCCGAAATCGCAGACAAGACGCCGGAGTCGTTTCGAGAGAAGTACTCGGATGCGGACTGGGAGCTGGCGCTCCAGGCGGTGCAGTTGTTTCTTGAGCCGGCCGGCGTCGCAGCGCGCGATGCGCGCGAGTGCCTGTTGCTGCAGCTCGACGCGCTGATCGAAGCGGATGAGGGCGACTCGCCCGGATTCGATCCCGGCATCGTCGCGATCGCACGTCGCATCGTGTCTGAGCACTTTGATGACATCATGGCCAATCGTCTGCCTCGCATCGCCGAGCGCACGGGCCTGGAACTTGACGAGATCAAGTCCGGGCTGGATCTGCTGCGACGATTGAGTCTGGCGCCGGCGCGAAGGCTGCTCGAGAATGCCGAGCCGCCGATCACACCCGATGCGATCGTCGAATACGACGAGGACTCGGACCGCTATTTTGCCTATCTCAACGACTGGCGCATCCCCAATCTTCAGATCAATCGCGAGTATGCGCGGATGAGCCGCGACCGGACGGTGCCCAAGCGCGATCGTGATTTCATCAAGACAAATCTGTCCAATGCGCAGTGGCTGCTGGAAGCGATCGAACAGCGCCGCAGCACACTCTTGCGCGTCATCGACGTGATACTCGACGAGCAGCGCGATTTCTTCGACTTTGGCCCAGAGGCGCTCAAGCCACTGCCCATGACGCAGGTTGCCGAGCAGCTTGGCGTGCATGTCGCAACGGTGAGCCGCGCCGTGGCCGACAAGTACATCCAGACTCCACGGGGGATTGTTCCCCTGCGGGGCTTTTTTACCGGCGGGCTGCAGACCGACACGGGCGAAGAAATGTCTTACGACGCGGTCAAGGCGGCGCTGCGCGAAATCATCGACAACGAAGACAAGTCCAAACCCCTCTCCGACGAAGCGCTGGTCAAGGAGCTCAAAGCGCGCGGCATCGAAATCGCCCGTCGCACCGTTGCCAAGTATCGCGACCAGCTTTCGATCCCCACTGCACGCCTGCGCAAACAATACTGAGCACACACGACTTCGGGCCGAATCGCAACTGCGTCCATGCCCCGCACGCTCATGTGTCCGAGCCGTCGCCGGACGGGCTTGATTCTTCCCCACCCAGCCGCGCGACAACCAGCGTTGTGCCAAAGCCAACGATGACGAGTCCAAGCGCGCCAAGCACATGCCCGGCGCTGGGCGTGAAACGACGGACCGGCCAGTCCCTGGGTTCGTATTCGTCGATCGTCTCCTCGGTCACGATCTGTCCCTTGATGACATCTCCCACATTCGGGCGCACACTCTCGACGAATGGGTAAAGCCCAGCCGGCGCTGCCAGCAGGAGTCCGAGCAGAAATCCGAGCGTCG
>RFGK01000225.1 GCA_003697045.1 Planctomycetota bacterium | reverse complement strand
GAGCCTGTCGGCCGTTGCGGACCTGCCCGTGGGCGTGTCCTCGGCACGGGCGATTGTCGGAGCGGACGGCAAAATCTATCTCGTCGGCGGGCGCGACGGGCCGATCGCAGCCGGTGCGACGCGCAACGAGGTACTCGTCTACAACCCATCCACGAACGAGTGGTCACCTGGCCCCTCGCTGAACATTGCCCGCCAGGACTTTGGCATCGTGCTCGCCAACGACGAATACATCTACGCCATCGGGGGCGTCAACGACACCGGCGGCACCAATACCGTCGAACGAATCCACCCCACCAGCTGTCCGGTGTTCAATCGACAGCCACAGGATGTCACCCAGTGGGGTGGCTCCACGGTGGCGCTCGATGTCGAAGTGGTCGGCGAAGGCTCCATTTCGATTCAATGGCAACGCGATGGTGTCGATCTGGTCGATGGGCCAACCGGCGCTGGAAGCACGATCATGGGTGCCACGACGCCGTCGCTGCGCATCACCAATGCACAGGCGCAGGATTCCGGCGCCTACCGCGTGGTCGCGAGCAACGGCTGCGGAACAACGGTCAGCAACAGCAGCCAGGTCGTGCTGCAGTCGCCGCCTGACCTTTCCGGGCATTGGACTGTCACCAGCCTGCACCCTTCCTACGCCGATTCTTCGACTGCCTACGACGTGGAAGGCGACGTGCAGGTGGGCGTGGCCGTTTTTGACAACCCCGAATACAACGCGATCGAACACCCGATCATCTGGCACGGATCGGCAGCGTCGGCGATGAACGTCACGCCCGCCGACTCGCAAGGTGGTGTGATCAACGCGATCTCGGGCAACTCACTCGTGGGTTGGTGGTGGATGCCGATGCAGTGCTACAACGGACATCAATATGTCACGTGCTATTACCGGCGCGCCTGCAAATGGGATTTGAACGGCAACCACAGCTATCCGACGGCGAGCGGCTGGGAGTATCACCTCATGGCCGACACAGATGGCTCGTGGCACGTGGGAACGGTCAGCACCGATGATAGTGTGGGCAACGTCTATCACCACGCGTACATGTGGCGCGAGCCGAACTTTGCTCCGCTCGACCTGCACCCGAGCGGCTATTCCACGAGCGGACTGACCGCAATCGACGGCAATCACCAGTACGGATGGGTCAACACTGCATATCCAGCACCGGTTCCGCATGCGGCGATGTGGAGCGGCACGCGCGAATCGGTTGTCGATCTGCATCCGGTCGGTGCGTCACGCAGCGGAATCTCCGGCGCTGGCGACGGGCAGCAGGTTGGCTCGATCAACTGGACGGATCGGCAGGCCGTGATGTGGTCGGGCTCACGCGAGACTTTTGTCAATCTGCATCCCCCCGGCGCGAGTGGAAGCGTTGCCAACGCCTGCACACATGGGCTGCAGGTCGGCGCAGCCGATGGAAGCGCCCATATCTGGCGTGGCAACGCCTCGACTGCATTTGACCTGGGCGTTTTTGCTGGCCCCGACTATATCGGAACCGTTGCCTATGGCATTGATGTTGCGCCCGACGGGACGATCTCGGTCGTCGGTTCCGGAATCAACGAGGTTGCCGGCCGGCAGGAAGCGCTCCTGTGGCGCATGACGCCTTCGTGCGGACCGGCCGACTTTGCAGAACCGTTCGGCACGCTGGACTTCTTCGACGTCGCGGAGTTTCTCGCGCTGTTCAGCGCCCAAGACCCCACAGCCGACATGAATCACGACGGCGCATGGGACTTTTTTGATGTTGCCCAGTTCCTCAGCGCATTTGCCGCAGGGTGTCCCTGATCCTCGACCCGCGCTGTGGCGCGGAACCCACGCCTGGAGAGCGGCGCTTCCTTGCGAAGCCCGCTCTCTTTTTTGCAGAACTCAGTCCATGCGCTTCGTCATCAACAGCGACGACGGCGAAGAGCACAAAGCCCGCCGAAGCCGACGAGTACCGATGTCGCAGGTGTTGGAATAAAGCTCGTTGTGACAGCTCCGTAGACCGTTGCGGTGGCGCCGCCCATCGAGCCTGACAGCGTCAATGTCGTCAGACCCTCTGTAAGTGTGTACACAGACCCCTCGCCGCTCCAGTTGTGCATGCCGCCGTTGTTTGCCGGATCGTTGATTGAGAACGTAGGTGCCGGTCCGGTGTTGTCGAACCCGACCAGGGCGACGGCATGTCCCCATCGGATCGTTGGGCCCGACATTCTCACCCTGATAGCCGTCAGGAGTGTCATAGTTTGGGTCTGCGGGGAGTCCGCCTTGCCATGCGATGAGCAGGATAACGCCGTCGCCGCCGATGATGGCCGACTCGATGGCTGCGCGCAGTCCGCCTCCCCCCACGACGGCGCCTTCGTGCAATACAGTGTTCCAGTTCGCCCCTCCCCCGACTCCGTCCCAGGTGTCTTCGAGGTGGGTGTCGAGCCCTGCGACAAGTCCTGCCGGCGTTGTGCCGCCGCTGGATGTTGTACCCATCCGGAACGCCAGATCGGCGATGGTTGCGTTTGCGTGCGTGTCGGCGATGGGGTCCGGAGGTAAAGGCCCTCCGAGGTTTGAGAAGCTTTGCGCGTAGTAGTACACCAAATCGGCCGCCGCGGTGGGTGCGCAGTGATTCTGCCACGAGGACACAGCGTGCTGTGAAAAATCGGGCATCCCGGTGAGATTCGCAACGCCGGCCGAAGCACCGGCCGAGCACGCGACAATGGTCAAGACGGGTCCGATCTTCAACATCAACTCCTCCTTTCAGGTACGTTGCAAACATGGAGACCAACCCGTAGTGTGATCGCTCGGACCTTCTGTCCCAAGGCAAAAACACCACGAACAAAAGATGTTTCGGATGTTGACATCCTGTTTGTGCGTTCAGCGTGCGAATCGGGCCTTGAACTGGCCGCTGTCGGGTCGTCGTGTCGTGTGCGCATAGGCTTGCCATCATGCAGGCCGTCTTGCTCGCGATTGCTGCGGGGGTATGTTGGGGGGTTGGAGAAGTTGCCACGCGATCGGCATTGCACTCCAGGGAAATCGGCCCCTTTGCTGCGATTGCGATTCGTTCGACGATTGCGCTGCCGTTGATCTGGATCGCATATGTTGTCGCCCGCGGGGTGAGCGAGCGTGAGCAGGCTTCATGGGCTGCTGTTTCCGGCTCTACATGGGCAAAGCTGGCGTTGGGATCAGGGCTTGTCGCCGGTGCGGCTGCGATGATTCTCTTCTACGCCGCTCTGTCGGTCGGCGAAATCTCGCGTGTCAAGCCCATCGCCTTTGCCCTGGCCCCTGCGACAGGCGTCCTGCTCGGTTGGCTCGTGCTCGGTGAACCCATGAGCCTGCGGAAGCTGCTCGGCGTGGGGATCATTCTGATCGGCGTCGTCACGCTGACGCGCTGAGCCAAGCGGCGATTCGAGCAACAATCATCAATCCAGGTACGCCCGTCTGCTTCCACGAGTGGAACTGAGCGTCGCCGTCTTGCCGGGCAGTGGCAGCGTGTATTCAGAACGGCCAGATCTCAAGCCCGTGCGGGGCGTGGCGCACATCCATCGTTACCGTCACGCGCTTGATTGTCTTGCGCGCGATCAAGTCGTGCACCGCAATCGTCGACGGCGATGAGCCTGCGATGACCAGTCCTGATTCGGACACGCACAGCCCGCGGGCAAAGCCCTGCCGGGCGATGTCCCGAGGCAGGTTCGCGTTGACCAACTGCCCCTCGGGATGGTGCGGCACCTTCATCGACACCAGCGCCTTTCCCTTCCTGTCCGCCCACACCACCGCATCCTGCTCGGTCGAGTTGTACAGACATCCCATGCGAAACGGCCTTGCATTATGCGTCCACTCGGGCACCGGCGCGTAGGGCACGACGCTTCCGTCGTCCTTGAGCTCGAGAATCTGCGTCAGGCGCACCCCCCCGATGTAGACCCTGCCGCCCTCGCACCAGACGTTGTTGATGTGGTAAAGGTCGTGTGGGGGCGGGCCGTCATCCATGAACGGATCGAACTCTCTGGTTCGAAAGACCATCTGAACCACAGGCCCACGCTTGCCGCGGACCTGCTGCCTTTGCCCAATGAGCAGCCGG
>RFGK01000224.1 GCA_003697045.1 Planctomycetota bacterium | reverse complement strand
CTGGCGCTTGCACGTGAGCTTGCCGAATGTCCGGCCATCATGGGCGTCTTCGATGAAGGCTGCATGGGCATGTTCAATGCGATCATTCCCGATCACTTGCTCCATCCCTGCGGGGTCTACAAGGAGCGACTCAGCCAGTCCACGCTTGTTGCCGCGATGGGTCGCGTGACAGAGGATGAAGCAAGGGCCGTCTATGACTGGCTCACGAGCCGTGGCGTGCGTTTCAACGTGGGCACAGACGAAGCGACCGAGCTTACGGAACGGCAGATTCTCGAACAGTGTCGGATGTATGTTGCCGTGCTTCGTCTGGCGGACAGGTACGGGTGCGATCTGGTGGGCATCCAGTACCAGCTCGGGCTGACCGAGACTTGTGCTGCCAGTGATCTGGTCGAGGGCATGCTCAACTGCACGGACCGGCCGCCGGTCATCGCGCTTGAGGGTCCCAATGCCGGGAAGGTCATCCACGAGAATCGTCCATTGCCTCACTTCAACGAGGTGGACGAGTGCGCCGGGCTGGACGCATTGATCACCGATCGGGTCTGGTCGGCGATGGGTTTCCAGCCGGACAACACGCTGCACGACGTCCGATGGGGCGATTGGGACCAGTCGGGCACGACGGATGAGTATGTCTGGGTTTTCGAGATTTCCGGTGCTGTTCCTGCTTCGCACTTTGCCAAGGGTTGGGCCGAGGCGGTGGGGGAGCGGCAGCCTCCGATGTATTTCGCGCCCGGGGGGAGCACGATCAAGGGGGTCAGCAAGCCCGGGCAGGTGGTGTGGAGCCGCATCTATGTTGACGCGATCAATGCCGGGCGTGGGGGCAAGCTCTGCATGGACATCGGAAGGCTCAAGGCGATCGAGCTGCCCGATCGCGAAACGCAACGCCGCTGGGAGTGCACGACTTCGAGCTGGCCGATGATGCATGCGGTCACGTTCGGGGTGACGCGTGATCAGTTCATGGCCAAGCACCAGTCCAACCACATTCAGGTGGTCTATGCTCCGGACGCAGAAGCCGCGGACCGGGCACTGGCTGCAAAGGCGGCCATGGCCGACGCGCTGGGCATCGAAGTCCACCTCTGCGGCTGCAACGCCGAGGATGTGCCACTGACCGAGGCCATGCGCCGGCTTGATTGAGCATGCTTTGAGCCGTTTTTTGCGGCGGTTTGCGCGTTGAGTTGTGCGCTGGGCGTCAGGTCAGGCCCGCCGCAGGCGCATCTCCGGGACTGCCTGGAGCTTTTCGAGTGCTGCGCGTGCGGCTGCCATTCCCGCCTTGATTTCAGCAGCATCGACGGCGAAGCTCAGCCGCAGGTAGCCGTCGCGCATGAATGCGCGTCCGGATGCTGTGACAACTCCGGCCTCACGCACGAGATAGGCAGCCACGTCGTCGGATGTGCGCAGCTCGACGCCTTCGGGCGTGCGCATGCCGAGGCAGTCGGTCACGTCCCAGAACGAGTAGAACGTTGCCGGTGTCGGCCAGATTTTGACGTGCGGCATGTGGCGCGCACACTCGTGCAGCAAGTCCCGCTTGGCCTGCAGGTCTGTCGGGAGCTCGTTGTTATATACGCGACTGATCGCTGCGAAGGCTGCGCGTTGCGTGGGCACGGACGGATTGGCGGTGTAGTGGCTTTGAAGGTTGACCATGGCCTGGGCGACGTCCCGTGGCGCGACGGTCCAGCCGATTCGCAGCCCGCCCGTGCGGCGGAAGTTCTTGCTCAGTCCATCGACCTGGATCAGCCAGGGCCTGGTTTTCTCGTTGATCTCCGGCTCCGGATAGCTTTGCCCATCGAACACGATCCGCCAGTAGAGCCGATCCAGCACGAAAAACACGCCACGTTCGGCACACACGTTGAGCAGCGCGTTGATCTCCTGCTCCGAATACAACTGCGCAGTCGGGTTGACCGGGTTGTTGATCAGAAACAGGCGTGCATGCGGGCGTGCATCGAGATTGCGCTCAAGGTCTACCGGTGTGACTTTCAGCCCGTCGCGCTGTTGGCCGAGCGGCAAGACCATCACCGGAAACGCGTAGGCCATCGTCACGAGCGGCTGGTAGCTGACCCATGGGGCGGCATCAAAGAGCACACAGTCCGATGGGTCGCACAAGGCCAGAAAAATATTGAACAGCGACTGCTTGGCACCCGTCGAGATCACCACATGATCGGGTGTGTAGTGATCGCCCAGTCCGAGCCAGCGGATCACCTCTGCCCGCAGCTCGTACAGGCCCGCCGGGTCCGAATACATCGTGTCTTCGTCGCGAAACGCCCCTTCGCCTGCGGCGCGGATATCCGGATCGAGCTTGCCCTTCGTCTCCCCCAGCCCGAAGTCGTAGACCGGTAATCCCTGGGCACGACGTTCCTGCACGAGGGTCTTGAGTGCCAGCGTCAGCGAAGGCCGAAACTTGCGGAGCTTGTTGCTGATCCGTTCATCACGCTGCATGCGTCGTCCTCACGGTGCCGTCCGCGCGCTGCGATCGACAGCAACCGGACTGGCCTTTCGTTCGGTAAGTCCGACCCCGCAACTGGGGGTTCGCCCTGCGGTCACAAAACCAGAATGTCGGCTTGACCGTCCGATTTCGGCCAATCATTCATCTCCGTCAGCACTTCCCCCGTGGACAGAATGGTGTCTTCGCACTTCGTCCCGGTTACGCTCGGGTTCCACCCCACCAGTTGATGGGGTTGAACGGTTTGCGTCTGGTCGGGTGTGACGATGAAATCCCGGGCGGCGTACCCCATCGGTCCACCCTGATGATGCAGCTTCCATTCTCCGTCAAAGCCCCGGGCGGCGTATGTGTCGATCCCACGCCTGAGGATGTCACACCAACGCTTGCCCGGTCGCGTCGCGTCGTGATAGGTGCGATTGACGGCCTGACATGCCCGGTGTCGGGCGTCAAGGTCCGCATCGATCGGTCCGAAGTGGACGAGTCGGGTGATGCTCACGATCAGTCCTCGTCGCTCGGCGCAGATCGCGGCCATGACTGCGCGCTCGATGGTTCGATCCGTTGGAATCGGATGGCGGTATGAGCGAATGCGATCATCGGCAGCCACGAGCATGACCGGCGTGAAGATTCCGCGTGCCCGCAGCGAGCCGACAATGCGCCCGGCGAGTTCGTGCTCGCTCAGCCCGCGTCTGACACCTTTCATCTCGCGTGCCATCACCTCGGCACACTCTCGGCCGAGCGTGCGCACATATGCCTGCTCTGCCTGACTCAATGAAGCACGCAACGGCTGGCAGAAGTCGTCCAGCTCGTCGCTGACCCACCCCTCAGGCACCGGCGGGGCTGGCTCAAACCACTCTCGCACCTGGAAACGCCATTCGCTTCCAAACTCCTCATCGCGCAGCCGATGGTGCTCAATGCGATCGGTCTCGACGACAAGCTCGCGCGGGCTTACGTGCAGCCGGCACACGCCCTGCGTCATCGAGCGGACAACGTGGGTGTCGGCGCCCGTGAGCCACGACATGTTGCAGCGGCGGGTGATGACCGCGCCCTCGCGTCCGGTTGCTCTGAGATGATCAAGAAGCCGGGGTATGTTGTTCCACATGCCCAGAGCATGACGCGCTCTCGCAGTTCATGCAACCGGCACGCGCAAAGACCCGGGTTGTGCTCAACTGAGCAGGCTCTTGAAAAGCCCCCGCAGCGTCTGAGTTTCCACCGGGCTTTTTTCGGCCCAGATGTTGCACGTCGCCTGCTTGACGATCTGCTCGGAGAGGTTGTCCAGCACAAGCTCTGCCATGCCCGTGCGGCTGTGGGTGCCGATGACCAGCAGATCGAGCTCGCTCTCTTCGGCAAACTCGGGGAGTATCTTCGCCGGCGAGCCCAGGCGAGTCTCGATATCGACCTGAACCGCTCGGCTGATACCTGCGCTGGCTCGCTCAACCTGCTGCCGGGCGATGCGTTCGTGCACTTCGGCCAGCTTGGCGGCTGCTTCCTCATAGGTGCTGAGCATGTGGTAGCCCGCAGGCACGTCGTACGCCTTGATCATCGGGATGCGTTCGATCCCAAGGACACCGGCCAGGTCCAGAGCACGCTCGAGCTCGAGGTTCAACTCGTCTTCACATGCGCTTGCGACGCCCAGCTTTCGAATCGGCCCGCGAAACTCCGGTTGCACGACCAGCACGCTTGTGGGATTTCGTCGCACCACGCGGTCGGCCACGGCACCGAGCATGCCGTGCTTCAGCCCGCCACGCCCGTACCGGCCCATCACGAGCAGGTCCGTGTCGAGTTCGGTACTCAGCTTGATGATCTCGGCATCCGGCTGACCTCGAGCGACGTGCAGCTTGGCAAAATCACGCAGGCCGTGCGTTTGAGCGAACTTGTCCAACTCTTCCAGGGCTTGTTTTTCGTGCTGCTCGGCCATGCCCGGCATGGCTTGCTCGGCCGCAGGGGATATTGGAACAATCACATGGACCGCATGAAGCTCTGCGCCGAGCTTTTCGGCAAGCCACCGGGATAGCAGGACGGCGCCCACGGACTCTTGTGTGAGCCCCGTTCCCACGAGGATCCGCCGGATTGGTTTGATGTGCGTGTCTGACATGCGGGCTCTCCGTTTGGACGCCTGATCTGCCCTTACAGCATACACCGTCGTGCCTGACGGAAAACCCGATACAGACGGACTGAGCGAACCGGCTGGCTCGCGGAAACTGGTGCCAGCGGAGAAGCAGGAAGCGTCCGCGTGGGTACCGCTGGTGTCGGGCCGATTCGTCCTGCCCGACTGCGGCTGGGGCGCCCCGGATGCGAAGGCGGGCAAGCCGTGTGAGCTGGTCAGGTCCGATCATGCCGATCCGGGGAGCGGCGTGCGGAGTCTTGTTGTCGAGCGGGCATCTGCATGGCACGTTTGCCGCGTGCTTGCTTGAGCACGTGCATCACATGGAGGAGTTTCAGATGAAGAAGACACTGTCTGTTTTTGCCGTTGCCGCAGCTGCTGCTGTTGCCCATGCCGACCGGGTGCCGGGCGCAATCGTTGCTCCCTACGAGGCCGATGTGCTGGTGTCATTTGTCAGTCAGAGTGCGGGCTGGACGGGTGAGCTTTCCTGGCTGGGCGTTGCGGGCAATGTGGGCAGCCCGCAGCTTCTCCTGACGAATCGTGAGCAGGTGGGAGCGAACGCAGTGGTGGGGCACGTGCAACAGAACGACGTGCTGTATTTCCAGTATGAGATTACCCGTGGCCAGCACAATGTGTTCCGCCAGGATGACGAGGTTGGCGCGATACAGTTCCAGCACGAGTGGCTCGATGGATCGACGGCCCGCCTCTACGTCGAGGACATCAAGCTTCCGGGAGGCGACAAGGACTACAACGACGCGGTGTATGACGTGAAGTTCCAGGCCGTGCCTGCACCCGGGGCGTTCAGTTTGTGTCTGGCCGGTGCTCTTCCGCTGGTCCGCCGTCGGCGTTGACCCACGGTCGAGTGCATCAAGGAGATCCGACGACGCCGGGCATTTGTCCGGCGTCGTTTCTTGCTTGCGCTGCTGCAGTGCCGGATGGGCCCACGGGCTGGCGAAGAGCGGAGTGAGGGTCCGGTCTCCAACTGCCGGAACGGGCCTACCATCGTTGCCCGTTCTGTATGTACGAGCCCACCCGACGAGATCAGCACTCGATGGACCTGAGCCGCATTCGCAACTTTTCGATCATCGCTCACATCGACCACGGCAAATCGACGCTGGCCGATCGGTTGTTGCAGGCGACCCACGCGGTCTCGGACCGCGAGGCCAAGGCACAGCTTCTCGATTCGATGGATCTGGAGCGTGAGCGCGGCATCACGATCAAGGCTTCGGCTGTGACCGTCATCCATCACCACGACGGTGAAGATTACATGCTCAACTTCATCGACACGCCGGGACACGTTGATTTCGGCTACGAAGTCTCCCGTGCGCTCAAGGCCTGCGAGGGGGCGCTGCTTGTCGTCGATGCCTCGCAGGGGGTAGAGGCCCAGACGGTCGTCAACGCCTATCTCGCCTTGGATCAGGATCTCGAGATCATCCCCGTTCTCAACAAGATCGACCTTCCCGGAGCGCGCCCGGACGAGATTGCCATGGAAGTCGAGCAGGTGCTCGGCTTTCCCGCCGAAGACTGCATCGCGGTCTCTGCCAAGACCGGCCAGGGGATTGACGAACTTCTCTCGGCGATCTGCATGCGCCTGCCCCCGCCGCGCAAGAGCAAGACCGATCAGCTCCGCGCCCTGATCTTTGACGCGATCTATGACGACTACCGCGGCGTCGTGCTCTACTGCCGCATCTTTGACGGCTCGCTCAGGGTCGGTGACAAGATCCGCATGATGGGCATGGAACGTACCTATCACGTGACGGAACTTGGCAAGTACACGCCGAAGCAGGTCAAGGTGAACGAAGTGGGGGCCGGAGAGACTTGCTACGTCGTCGCGGCGATCAAGACCCTCGGCGATGTTCGCGTGGGGGACACAATCACCCTTGAGAACGACCCCGCTGAAGAAGCGCTGTCCGGCTACGAGCCTGCCCGGCAAATGGTCTTCTGCGATTTCTACCCCGCGACCACGTCGGACAAGAAGGGGGCCGACTTCGAAGAGATGCGGGATGCCATCGAAAAGCTCGCGCTCAACGATGCATCGTTTACCTTTCAGGCGGTGCACTCCGAGGCGCTCGGGTTCGGATTCCGCTGCGGATTCCTCGGCCTGCTCCACATGGACATCATCCAGGAACGGCTCGAACGGGAGTTCGACCTCCAGATCGTTCAGACGGCGCCGACAGTCAGTTACCAGGTTGTCGTTCGGGGCAAGGGCGGAGAGCCGATCGAGAAGGAAGTCCACAATCCCGCCGACCTGCCCGAGATGGGCTCGGTCATCGAGATTCGCGAGCCGATCTGCAAGGTCGAGATCATGCTCCCCAAGCAGTTCATCGGCGACGTGATGAAACTCTGCCTTGATCGTCGAGGCGTCTACAAGAGCCAGATGTACGTCTCCGACACGCGCGAGATGCTGACGTTCGAGATTCCGCTCGCAGAGCTCATCTACGACTTCTACGACAAGCTCAAGGGCATGACCAGCGGCTATGGGACCATGGATTACGAGGTCGTCCGCTATCAGGCAGACAATCTCGTCAAGGTGGATATTCTCATCAATGGCGAGCCTGTCGAGGCGCTGTCGCTGATTACCCACCGTGAGAAGGCCGAATCACGCGGACGACTCCTGCTGCAGAAGCTCCGCAAGCAAATCGACCGACACCAGTTTGAAATCCCGCTTCAGGCAGCCATCGGTGGGAAGATCATCGCCCGCGAAACCATCAAGGCTTACCGCAAGGACGTGACGGCCAAGTGCTACGGCGGGGATGTGACGCGCAAACGCAAACTCCTCGAAAAGCAGAAGAAGGGCAAGGAGCGGATGAAGTCCATCGGCAGCGTCAACATCCCGCAGGAAGCGTTCATGGCCGTGCTCGATGTGGGGGAAGGCTAGCCCGGTCAATGCACCGCGGCGGATTCCCCAGGCCTGCCTGCGCCTTGCTTGCCTGCCGGTCCGCCTGATCTTCCTACACTGCTCCCATGGATCCCTACTACGTCACCACGCCGATTTACTATGTCAACGACCGTCCGCACATCGGGCATTGCTATACGACGCTCATCGCCGATGTGGCTGCCCGGATGCACCGCCTGATCGGACGCGACGTGTTCTTCCTCACGGGCACCGACGAGCACGCGGAAAAGGTGGTTGCCAAGGCACTCGAAAACGGCGTCAGCCCCCAGGAATGGGCGGATCGCAACGCGGCGGAGTTCAAAAAGGCCTTTGCCTTCATGAACTTCTCGAATGATGACTTTGTCCGCACGACCGAGTCGCGGCACACGACGCGGGCGGCTGCGTATATCCAGAAGCTCGTCGACTCAGGCGATATCGAGCTGGGAGACTACGAGGGCTGGTGGGATGCCAGCCAGGAAGAGTACGTTGTTGAAAACGTTGCCAAGGAGCACGACTACAAGAGTCCGGTGACGGGACGGCCGCTTGAGAAGCGCACGGAGCAGAACTACTTCTTCAGACTCGATCACTACGCCGCGTGGCTGGAAGAGCAGATCGCCGATGATGCGATTCGCGTGCTTCCCGAGGCGCGCAAGAACGAGGTGCTCGGCAGGATCAGACAGGGGCTGCAGAAAGTGCCCGTCTCCCGGCGCATCAAGGAAGGCGACGCCGATTGGGGGGTCAAGATGCCCAATGACCCCGCCCACCGGGTGTACGTTTGGATCGAGGCGCTGTGCAACTACCTGACGGTCGTGGACACCGACGACCGGATCAAATATTGGCCGGCCGATGTGCATCTGATGGCCAAGGACATTTTGTGGTTCCACGCGGTGATCTGGCCGGCGATGCTCAAGGCGCTCGGGCGTGAGGCTCCCCGGGTGATTTATGCCCATGCTTACTTCATCTCGGAAGGCCGAAAGATGAGCAAGAGCCTGGGCAACTTCATCGAGATCGACCAGCTCCGCGCGTATGCCGATCGCTTCAGCCTCGACGCGCTGCGGTGGTTTCTCAGCACGCAGGGACCGCTCGGCGCCAACGATGCCGACTTTGCCTACCAGCGATTCGTCGAGGTCTACAACGCCGATCTGGCCAACGGGATCGGCAACGCCACCAGCCGCGTTTCCAACATGATTGCCAAATACTTTGAAGGCAAGGTACCTGAGCCGAGCGATATTGTGGTTCCGGGTGAATCGGGTCTCGATCCGAGAGACGGCACCACGGGCGTGGCTGAGAGTTTCACCGGGCACGCTGGCGCCATGCGGTTGGGCGAGGCTCTGGCGATGGGCACAGATCGCGTTTCACTCGTTGACAGGTACATCAACCAGACGCGTCCGTTCTCGATTGCCAAGCAGATCGACAAGGGCGAGCACCCGGAGCCGCTGCGCGGCCGGGCCGAGCTGGGCGCGATTCTCTACACCTGTGCCGAAGCGTTGCGCATCGCCTCGCTGTTGCTCTATCCGGCGATGCCCGAGAAGATGGCCGAGCTTTGGCGTCGGTGGAACTGCCCACACCTGGTCGATCCGGCGGACTGCAACTCTGCTTTCGTGGCCCCGCTGGCCGAGCTTGCGCAGTGGGGGGGCAGGTACGGGCTCAAGGCGGGGCAGGAAATCGCCAAGGGTGATGCCCTGTTCATGCGTGCCGATCCGGCCGAGCCGGCCCCGGATGCATCAACTTGATCGTCTGTCGCCGAATCTCAAGGGGAACCGGTCGCCTCGTCGGTTGTCTATGCTCTTGTGTTGACTGAGCGCCCAGAGAATCCGGTCGAGTTGTCGGTGGTCGCCCCTGCTCACAATGAGGAGGAGAACATCGCATCTCTGGTCGATGAGATCGCCCGCGCGATCGAGCCGTTGGGCATCCCGTTTGAGTTTGTCCTGGTGGATGATGGCTCGACCGACCGCACGGCAGCGATTGCGCAGGAACTGGCCGCCGGGCGGAACTGGATGCGCGTGATTCGCATGCTCGACACCCCTCCCGGGCGGGGCAATGGGCAAAGTGCAGCGTTTCATGCCGGCTTTCGAGCAGCACGTGGTCGGCTCATCGCCGTGCTCGACGCCGATTTGCAAAACGATCCGGCCGACATTCCGAAGATGCTCGAGCTGATGGAGCGTGAAGGAGCGGACTTTGTGCAAGGCGATCGCTCGCATGCGCGGGCGGACAACTGGGCGCGAAAGATGACCAGCCGCATCGGAAGACTGTTTCGCCGGATGTTGCTGGGAGACACGATCCGCGATACGGGCTGTTCGTTGCGTGTGATGAAGCGAGAGATTGCGTTGCGTCTGCCGCTCGAGTTCAAGGGCATGCATCGTTTCATTCCGGCAACGGCCCGGCATATGGGATACAAGGTTGTGGAGATGCCGGTCAATCACCGCGCGCGGGCCGCCGGGCAGACCAAGTACGGGAGCATGGGCATCACCCAGCGTGCGATCCCGGGTTTGGTGGATTGCTTTGCGGTGCGGTATATGCGTGCGCGTCGGAGGCCGACGGCGTGCGAGGAGGTGACTCCGCGCCGCGAGCCATTGTGTCCTGGGGAGGCGAGGCGGGAAGATCCGGAGTTGCGCCGCACGTCCATGGTGCAGGAGCGCGGGGCGTGAAACCCGGGCCGATCATCGCGATGGTGGCGTTGATTTTCGTCGGCATGTGGCTGGTGCTTCAGCCGACGCTGCGTCGTGAGCGTTACGACTACCTGGTTCAGGTTGGGTCGGTCAAGCTGCTGGTGGACGAGATGGAGGACGGGCGGTATCGGTTTGTCGAGCCTCCGATGCTTGCGGAGCGTGGGCCGATGTCCGCCGAGCAGTTCGGCCGGGCCATCCGCGAGCAGTGGGACGCATGGCTTGCAAGGCCTCCGTTTGAGCGCACGCTGCTGGGCTTTTTCAACATCTCAAGCTGGTCGAACTTTGCCTGGGTCGCCGTGGGGCTTGCCGGGCAGATCGCGTTCTTCGGGCGCATGTTCGTGCAGTGGATCGTCAGCGAGCAGAGCAGGCGCAGCCAGGTGCCCGAGCTGTTCTGGTGGCTGAGCCTGATTGGGGGGGTGTGTCTGTTTACCTACTTCGTGTGGCGCGTCGATATCGTCGGTGTGCTCGGGCAAAGCACCGGCGTGGTGATCTACGCCCGCAACCTGCGTTTGATTCACAAGGAACGGAAACGCGCGGTGCGCAACGCTAAGGGGTGAGTGGCAGGTGTACGTGGTGGGACGATATTCCGATATTCTCTCGGCTCAGGAGGCAGCGGCTTTTTTGCGATCGCATGGCCTGCCCGCCGGGGTCAGTGGGGGGCTTTACAGCCCAAGCGACGGCATGTGGGGTTTTCCCACCACGGCGCTTCCGTACCGCGTGCTGGTGGCGCGAAAGGACCAGCGGGCTCTGGCGCGGCATCTTCTGGCAGAGATCGACTCGGAGGCGGACGAGCCCGCGACCAACTGGGAAGCCCAGAGCCGGCCCGACTTGGCGCGGTTGGATCAAGAGCTCATCCCACCTTGCCCTGCCTGTGGTGGCAGACTCTCGCCGACCGATGAGCTGTGCTCTGCCTGTGGCCTGGCTGTCGACATCGTCGAGCTCATGCTTGAAACCCATGGACCGGAGGGCCTGGCGCAGTGCTATCCCGATCCTGACGAGCAGGTCCACCTCTCAGAGGAGGAGTGGGTCGCGTTGGATTTGCCGTGCACCGCGTGCGGGTATTCGCTTGCCGGGCTTCCATTTGTGGGGGTGTGCCCCGAGTGCGGCTGCCGCTATTCAAAAACGATCGAGCCTTCTTGAGCCAACATATCCGATGAGGCTGGGCTTATGGCTCCCGTGGTCCGGGAGTGGTCGCGTCGGACTTCGCGCTCGCGGCGCACCGCGGGAAAACGGCAGCACGGAGTTTCACGATGCCAGTCGTACACAGGCCGGGCAACGGCTGCATGCGATGCACGCGGTCTGGAATGTTCAGTCGGCCCGCGGCTTGTCAGCGATCGCGCAGGCAGGTTCTTGAGACCGGCCGGGCAAGAGCACTCGCGGTAATTGACCCAGGTTGCTGCTGGTTTGCCGATGTGCCGGGATTGCGCTACCCTTGACAAGGAACGCCTCGGTTTGAGGCGGTTTTGGAGACTTCGATGACACACGTGATCACTGAGCCGTGTGAAGGGACCAAGGACACCGGGTGCGTCGAGGTATGCCCCGTCGACTGCATCCATCCCACGAAGGATGAGCCGGATTTCGAGACTGAGAAAATGCTCTACATCGATCCGGACACCTGCATCGACTGTGGGTTGTGCGTTGACGAATGCCCCGTCCAGGCAATCTACCAGGACGAAGACCTGCCCGAGGAATATCAGCAATACATCCAGATCAATCTGGAGTACTACCAGAAGTGATCAGGCGGCCTTGCGATGCGCGCCCTCCTGCAGGGCGGGGCTGAGCACCAACGCCGTCAAATCGTCGGCCTGATGCAGCGAGCCAAGTTGCTCGTCAAGCGTCTGCTCGAACCGCTCGGCAGAAGTCTGGAACTGACCGGATTGGCGGCAGGTGCGCCCAAGTGCGGCAAGGTGGGCGATGTAGTCGTTCGTGGGCAAACGCATGGAATAGGCGTCCGCGACCGCTGCGGGAAATGCGCTTTCAAAACCATCCGTGAAGACGACCAGCGAGTCGCGGGCTCCGAGCGTCACGCGGGTCTGCGTAAACTCGGCGTCAGGAAAGATCCCAAGCAACGGGCCGCTCGTTTCGATGCGTTCAATGGACTCCGCACGGGTTACGATCGGCGGAGGGTGCCCGGCGCCGGCAATATCGCACACGCCGGTGCGTGTGTTCATGACGCCGTACACGCCTGTTGCAAACCTCGAGCCGGTCACGTTGCGTTCGACCATCTCTCGATTGAGAGCATCAAGGACCTGAGCGGGCGGGAGAATGGCTCCCGCGTGATCGGTGCGCCGGATGGACCGGGCGATCAACAGCGTGAACAGTGCGGCGGGAACACCATGTCCGACCGCATCGGCCAGGAAGAAGCCCACGTGCTCATCGTCGAGTCGATCGACGCTGAACAAGTCACCTGAAACAAACCCGGCAGGGCGGCAGATGACAGCCAGCTCAAGTCCGGGAATCTCAGGCACGCGCCGCGGGATCAGCTCCTGCTGGATCTGTGACGCCAGCGCCAGCTCCTCCTGCATCTGCTCCATCTGGTGCCGAAGACCCGCCTGGGCGTGCATCATCCGATGCTGGTCGGCGAGCAGCTCGCGCACCGCCCCCTGGCGTTCGCACAGTGTGCGCAGCACGATGCTCACCTGCGCCGGGTCGGCACTTCGGTCGCGGAGCAGAATGCCCGGGGGGACCAAGGTGGAGATCGACTCGGGCGATTCTGCCAGCACGATCGTGGGCACGCAAGCCCCGGCGGCGCGGTCCATGACTTTGCACAGCAGACTCGTCGAGTCTTTTCGACCGGACCAGATCGACAGGACTGGATCTTCAGGAAACAGGAATCCGCGCTCCGCGATGTACTCCATCGTCACACGCCGAATGATCGGACGTGGTTCAGGCCACGCGCAAATCACGCGCTCCACCCAAAGGTGGTGGGCGCCCGGGCTGACGCTGGGAGAGGCGAGCACAAGCGTCGGTCTGTGAGCGTGTTGACGCACCGCAGGCTCCAGGGGGGGTCCTGTCGGTGCTATCGGATCACTCGGCCAGCCGCTCAAGCCGATCTACATCAAGATCGATCTTGTCTCCGGGCTTGATGCCGAGCTTTTCGATCTGCCCCCCGGCCAGTTCGATGGCAAACTGGGCAACGAATCGACTGGAATAGCGTTTGAGTCGGCTTTCGTATTGGGCCTGGGTTTCGTCTTCACGCCTTGGTTCTTCGGGGACCATCGAGTGTGTGGCCGTGACGGTGCCGGAATGGTCGATGAAGATGATGTCGATGGGGACAAGGCAGTCGCGCATCACGAACGCCATGCCGCGCGGGACGCGGAATGCAAAGAGCATCCCCCCGTCTTCCGGGATATGGTCGCGGCCGCCGAGCCCACGCTGGCGAGATACATCGTCGGCCACGAGTTCGAGGTTGAACGTCTTGCCCTTGATGGTTACGCGCTCAATGCGAGGCCCATCGTCCTGACTGCTGGCAAGCGTGTCCAGTTCGCTGCGCCGTTCACACCCACCCGGCACGGTGGAGATGACCAGGACCGCAATGACGATCAGCAGTGCGGTTCCGGCCAGAATCCTGGTCAGAGGTGAGTTGGATGGCGTGTTCAGTTTCGGTGCTTGAGCCACCGGTCGTCCTCCTGCGTGAAGATGATGTCCTCCCTGGGGATCGTATCGACTTGCAGGGCCGATCGGAACTCCTCGCTGGACATTGGCGCAGGACGGGCAAGCACCCCGCACCACGCGGCCACGAGTCCGATGATCCGCTCTGGCGCAACGCCAGCCTGACGATATGACGTGAGGCGGGTATCGCCGTGGCGCTTGGCAAGGCGTCGTCCGTCGCTGCCCCGGACGAGCGGAAGGTGAAGGTACACCGGTTCGATCGTGAGCCCCAGTGCGCGCGCAAGGAGCAACTGTCGCCCGGTCGAGCCGAGCAAATCGTCCCCGCGAACGATGCGATTGACCGATTGTCGAGCGTCATCGACGACGACGGCGAGCTGGTACGAGGGTTGGCCGCGACGTGTCCAGACCACAAAATCGCCGACCTCGCGTGAAGGATTGACGCGTACGTTCCCGCGGAACAGATCATCAAACTCGACATCGCCCCGGGGACAGACGAACCGCCAGTTGGTGTCCTCTCGTGCAAACCGGCGATCGCGGCGAGTTGGGCGTAGCTCGGGGGGAAAGCGTGTTTCGTGCGTTCCTTCCTGGGGAGCGCTGGCTGCCGCCTCGATTTGCGAACGCGTCAGCTCGCACTGGTAGACCGTGCCTGCGTCGGCCAGAGTCTGCATGGCGCGACGGTACGGCTCAAGATCGTCGCTCTGCACGATCGGTCCTTCATCCCAGTCCATACCGAGCCACGTGAGCAGGTCGATCGTCTCCTGCAACGCTCCGGGCTTGACGCGCGGCGTGTCCAGGTCCTCGATGCGAAGCAGAATTGACCAGCCCTGCTGTCGCGCCAGCGCCCAGTTGACAAGAAACGTCCGGGCGTTTCCCAGGTGTAACGACCCGGTGGGGGAGGGGGCAAGGCGCGTTTTGGCCGCCTGGAAGTCGGCATGTGTTCGGTCGGGTCGCAACATCGAAAGTCTGATCCGCTACACTTGCCACATGCTTGGCGCCTCGGGGCGCCCGGGGCAAAGGGAGTTGTAGCATGTCCAAGCTATCAGAAGCCGAGATCAAGACATCGCTTGCCGAAGTTCCCGAATGGTCCGAGCTGGAAGGGGAGATTCAGCGAACGTACCAGTTCGATGATTTTGCAGCAGCCATGGGTTTTGTGAACCACATCGCGGCGTTTGCCGAGCGTGAGCAGCACCACCCGGACATCCTGATCCGCTACAACAAGGTGACGCTGACCGTCTCGACGCACGACGCGGGAGGCATCACCAGCAAGGACTTTGCGCTGGCTCGTGAGGCCGATGCATACGTTCGTCGAGCCAAGGCCGGATCACACGAATAAAAAAGCCGCGCACAGGTCAGATGCACCTGTGCGGGCTTGATACTCGAAAGTCCGTGTCCGGAGTGATCTTCTGGTATGGGTCAGCAGCGGCGTCTGCGTGCCGAAATGCCGAGCAATCCGACGATCGCCAGCGTCGACGGAGCTGGAATGGTCACGAAGTAGCCACCCGCGCCATCCGGGGTGAAGATGACATTCATCATGTCCAGATCGAAGGCCACACCGGCGTCGTATTCCCACAGTTCGAGCACGGTCGAGCCGTCGACGTGGAACGGGGCCGCCGAGTAGTCGACCGGCGTGGGCCAGTCGCTCAAACCGCCCGGCGTCAGGCCGACATGCACATTGGTGTCCAGATTGCTGTCGTTGATGTCGGGGATGCCGTTGTACCCGAAGATGATCTTGCCGTTGTCGAACACCTGGGCCTGGAAGGTGAAGGGAAGGAGATCGTCCTGGTAGCTGCCGATGCCATCCCACGTGATGACGGCCCGGTTGCCGAAGTCATTGAAGTAAATCTCTCCGATACTCGACAAGTCCATGTCGCTCCAGAACACGGCCAGCATCGGGTCTGAAGTAAAGAGGAACTCGTTGCCGGAGGGATAATCATCGGCCTCGCCGAGACCCCCGACACCGATCCCGCCGTTGGTACCGACATACAGACTGTTGGTCGTGACGCCCGCATAGGAGAAGTCGAAGCTGAGAAGAACCTCGGTGGACTCGTCGTCCTCACCGTCCAAGCCGAGGCTCACGCCGTAGTCGGTTTCCCAGATCGCCGGCTGTGCCAGCGCGCAACCCGCCACGATCCCCACAAATGCCAATCCAAAACCCATTTTCATCTTAGTCTCTCCACGCCTAAACAAAACGCAAACAGCATGACATCTTGCGCGTCGGACGGCGCAAGCTGCCCGGAGCGAGTCTCTTCAAAGGTGCGCCTGAAACGGCCGCGTGCAAGGCAATCTCTGGAATACTCCTCCCAAAGCTCCCAGAATCGGAAAGGCCACTCGAAGAGAGGGCTCCGCCACAGCGGGTTTCACGGACGCGAAATCGGCCAGTGGGCGGATGAATCTTCGGCGTTCCAGCGTTCGCCAGCCGTGACAGCGAACGGAAACTGATTGGCGGCGGGCGCAAATGTGCAGGTGGCAAAGGGCGTAAACGCGCAGGGCGGGTTGTACGCCCGGTTGAAATCCAGCACAACGGTGCCATCGCTGTTCGGTGGATCGACGGAGAGG
>RFGK01000223.1 GCA_003697045.1 Planctomycetota bacterium | reverse complement strand
TGCTGTTCCCGCGGGCATCATCTGATCGCGATCCGATCCGAAGTACCTATTGACCCATTGCACCCCCCCTCGCGCGTGCGTGCGTAGAGGGGTGGAGAGAGATACAGGGCGCAATATGTCAATAGGTATATATTCTCTCTCTCTATACTTGTTTTGCAGTGTTTTTTGCCCCAAACCTGTTGCGCAGCGGCAGCACAACGGGTTGGCAATGGGCGCAGCAGGTTGGTCCTTCGAGCCCGATCCGAGCGCGCAACAGGTCAACGGGCGGCGATGGGTCACCACCCGTTGCGTGGCTCGGGCTTCGGCCCCGTCAGAGAATGCGATAGAGGCGCTGGGGTGTTCCACCGGTTTTCCTTTCCGTGTACTCGATCATCACTTGGTTGAGCAGCGTGGTGCGGACCTCCTCGTGGTCCCGGTCGCTCCACGGCAGCGCCCGGTTGATCTTCCAGAAGGGCATCCACTCGTCGCCGTGCTTGTCCCGCCACTTGCGCAGCACACGGAGCAGCTCTTTGCACCGCCCGTCGTGCTCGTTGGTGCTGACATGCTCCCGGGCCATGAAGAGCATCCGCCGGGTCTGGTGCATCATGAACCGCGACGCCCACTCCACGGCCGGGTCGCCGATGACGGGCTTGAGGTGGTTCTCGCTGACGGCGTAGAGCAGCGCCAGCTTGCGGACATTCTCGCTAACCCGCCCCCACACCGTCGTGGAGACCTCGTCGCCCCGGTCTTCTGCCTTGGAATACTCGGCCTCGGCCTCTTGCCGGACATCAATCAGCAGCCCCTTGGCCGACGGCGTGTGCTCGACGATCTTCGGGACCGGATGCCATTGCTCGAGATTGGCACGCTCGCCGCCGGGGTTGTACTGGGCCCACCACTTGGTCACGGCCACGATGCGGTCGGGAATCTCGCGGATGGTCGGCTCCTGCCCCATGCCGCGCTTCCCGGCCTCGAGCACAATCATGCGGGCGAAGAAGCCGTTGGTGAGCATGCGCTGCGACAGCGCCTCGTAGTAGTGCGTGGGAATGGCCGTCCCGAAGACGGTCAGGCAGGGCTGGTCTATGACGCCCGGGTCTTCCTTGCCCGCCTTTCGCCGCATCGGGAAGACGGTCGCGCTGCTCGTGTAGAGCGTGAGCAGCGTGCCCATGATGTTCTCGTACCGCGCGTCTCGGCTCTTGGAGATCGACTGGAGCATCCCGTCGATCTCGTCGGTCTGGAAGAGCATCGAGGGGTTGATGAACAGCGCGTCCTGGATGCCCTCGCCGCTGGCGAACTTGTCCCCGATGCAATGCCCGAGCCCGGCCTTCCAGAGCAGGGCGGTGTTGAGCTTGCGTGGCCAGTCCTTGCCCGCCGACGAGTACGCCAGCCCGAGCAGGTACAGGTTGGTGCGGTTGTCGCCGGGGTCGCGTACCTTCCGCCCGGCCAGAAACGCCTGGAGCGTAAGCGCCCCAGAGAACGCCATGACTTGGTTCGGATAGGGCGCGGTCGCCACGCAATGGTCCATCAGCTCGCTGATGAACCCGGGCACGCGGAGCAGATCGTCGGGGATCGGGCCGGGGTCGTCTCCCGACGAATCGCCCGTGCCCTGCGGCTTGTCTCCGTACATCTGCTCATAATGGTTCTCGACCAACGCCACCGAGATCGCGTCGGGCTCGTAGCGGGCGATGCTCTCGGCGATCCGCTCGACTTCCTGATCCGGGATGGGCGGCTTGCACCGCGATTGGTTCGTGGCCTGCAGGGCCGCGAGGATTTCGCCTCGCCCCATCCCCATCCGCCGCATCCCGCCCGCGAGCGAGGCCAGCGCCTTGTTCCGCAGCCCCTCGGGGATCGCGTTGCCGTCGGCGAGGTCCAATGCGAATCCGCCTGTCGAGACATCATCCTCCCGACGCAGCAAGGCCAAGAGCCAGGCCGGGCACTCCGCGGGCGGCACATCAGCGATATCGCTCGACAACTCCCATGTGTACGAGCCGCCGTCGGGATGGCCGCTCGGCGGGAGCACGACATACCCGCCGTCTCCCTTGACATCGATGCCAGCCCCCAACCCGCTCTGCGTACACGGGATCACCCCGCCGGGATGCCGATAGAACAAGTGACGGCCCCCACCGCCCGTCTGGCTCTCGGCGGTCTCGCCCAACGGACCGTGCTCGGTTTGGAGCACATCGAGCCCGACCTCGCCGCCGTTGCGGGGATCGATGTCGATCACCACAAGTCCGCTGGTCTGCCCCGTTGGAACAGCCACATTGGCGCGCGGGTTGGCACGCCACCATGAGCGGATCTGCTCCTCGTCCGTCGTCGCGTCAAGAAAGCCACGATCGGGTATCGGCGTCTTCCGCCCCGGCGCGCAGGGAAAAACCGGCATCCCCATCGACGCATACGCCAGCGCAGCCGAGAGCAGCGGGTTGGCCTCTTCAGCCATGCCTCCCCCTCTCCCCGGTGCGGATCGGTTCGTCGACCGCCTCCAGATGTTTTCGGAAGTGCCAGAACATCCGCAACGCCTGACGGGACACGCCGAAGCGTTCCTCCGGCTCATCCATCTGGCTGGGCGTGCATTCGTGTGCCTCCTGAACAATCCGTTCAAGATCATCCATGTCGATCGAAAGCACTTCTTCGAGCAGATCGCTGATCCGATCAAGCGCGCCGAGTTGTTGTTCGCATTGGTTGTTCAATCCGTACCCCTCCTTAGAACGGGATGTCGCCATCGGCGTAGACATACTCCGGCAGGTTGCCGTCATCCCGTTCATCGCTGCCGTCGAGGCGAGGGGGGACTGAACCGAGTTCGTGGTCGATGATGCGGTCGTACTGCTCACCGGCGACGCGGCGAACCGTGATCGCATGCGTCTCACAGATACCGCCGCGTTCACACAGGTCCACGGCATCCTCGGTGTTGCTCGGCACCGGCTCGTTGCTCCGCTTGCGCCACCATTGCTCGGCTTTGGCACGGGCGTAGCCGGTGTGCTCGAAGCAGACCCACTCGGAGATGTAGCTGCTCAACCCGGTGCGGTACTCGACGCGCATCGATCGCGGATGCCCCGGCTCGGCCCCGCGCTTGGTGTGGACGCTGAAATAGACATCGCTGACGCGGTACTCGGTGTCCTCGACCTGCCCGGAGAGCACGCCCGCCGTGCTGGCGCTGGTTTCGTGCTGCTCGCGCTGCGGCGGCGGAAACTCGTGGCCGCACTCCGGGCACTTGGCGTAGGCCGCGTGGATGACCGCGTGGCACTCGGGGCATTCCTTGGCGGGCGCATCGCCGTCCCCTTCGCCGGGTTCCTTGATCTGGAGATCATCGACCGGGCCGTGCCGGAGCACATTGCCGCCGAAGTCGAGCACGAGGCAGTCGTCCTTGCCCGGATGCAGCCGGAACCCCCTGCCGACCATCTGGTAGTACAACCCCGGCGAAAGCGTCGGGCGCAGCAACGCCACGCAGTCCACATTGGGCGCGTCGAACCCCGTCGTCAGCACATTGATATTGCAGAGGTATTTGAGACGACCCTGTTTGAATCGGGACAGAAGTTCGTCGCGTTCCTTGGCTGGAGTCTGCCCGCACACGAACGCGCACTCACAGCCGTGCCGCTCCTCGAGCACACGGACGATGTGCCGGCCGTGGTTGACCCCGGAGGCGAAGATCAGCACCGCGTGCCGATCGCGAGTCTGCTCGACGATCTCGGCGCACGCCGATTCGACGAGCCCTTCGTCGTCCATCAACTCCTCGACCTCGCCCGCGACGAACTCTCCGCCGCGAACATGCAGACCCGAAGTGTCCGCCCGGCTCTGCCCGGCCTTGGTGCGAAGCGGCGAGAGGTACCCCTGAACGATGAGTTCCTTG
>RFGK01000034.1 GCA_003697045.1 Planctomycetota bacterium | reverse complement strand
GATGTCGAAGAGCACGATGAGCTGGCGCTGGCAGAGCGGATGCTGCACCCGGGGCTGTAGATTTCAGGCTTGCGTCGTCCGTCGTTGGTCGGGCCACGGCCTCCCGAGCAGAAGGACGCCTGGTTGGGCGTGTCCTGCGAAGCGCCGACGGCGAGCACGTCCTTGGCGTTCTCCGGGTTCTTGAGAGTCGATGTATTGGTGACGGCGAAGATGACGAGGTTGTCGTCGTTGTTGTAGCTGAAGACGTCGATCGTGCGTGCGAGCGAGTCGTAAGCTGTGGTGCCGTCGTTGCCCCAGCTGTTGGTGTGGATGGTTGCGCCTGCGTTGTAGTTCTGGTTGAGGTTTGCGTTGAAGCCACTCGAGATGGCTGTTGATGTATCGAACACGAGGCGGGCCATGTATGCCACGCCGCGCAGATCGTTGTCGCTTCCGGCGTCGCCGAGTGCTGTGCCTGCGACGTGCGTGCCGTGGAAGTCTGAGCCGACGCTGGTGAAGTAGGCTTCAATTTTTCGGTGGTTGGGTCCGAAGGGGTCGCCCTCGGGGTCGGAGAAGGAACAGTGGTTGGGGTTGACGCGCCCGTCCATGACGCCGATGAGCTGTCCTTCGCCGTGAATTCCCTTGTCGTAGATCGGGAAGTTGTTCGAGACATTGCTCTGGACAATCCAGCGGACCGTGGCGTTGCGATCGGTGATCTCGGGCGTATCTTCGATCCAGCGCACCGCAGGGAGAGCCGCCACCGCGGCTGCGCTTGCCAGCGGCATGGTCACCGTCGCGTGCAGCTCGCGGTCGATCAGCCCGTGTTCTTCAACGTGGACATCAGGCATGGCGTTGAGCGTTGCAAGCGTTTGCTTGATGTTTGCATTGGGCCAAAGCACAACCTGCACGGAACGCTTCCCCTGCGCGTGCAGTGCCTGTCGTTCGGGTGACTGGGCAGCCTGGGTGCCGAGCGTGGGAGAAATCTTCCATTCGTCGCGGAACTGCCCGACCCATGTCACAAAGTCCAGCGCCCGCAGGGCGTCGAAGTCGGCATGGCGAAGATCCGCGGCATAGGCGTATTGCGGCAGATAGTCGAACAGCACCACCCCGGCGTTGACCAGCGCCTGACGTCGCGCAGGCGTGATGGGACCATCAAGCTGGATCACACCCACGTTCAAGTCGGTCGCCTGAGGCACCGCTGCCCGGGCGAGCAGATTGGTCGACGCATCAGTCACGACCAGCCCGGTCTTGAGATCGAGCGTGCCCGCGAGCGCATCGGCAGCCGAAGCAGACCCGGCAACGAGAACGAGAGCCAGCACCGCCATGCGGCGTCGACACAGATTCCAATCTCTCATCATGTACTCCTCTTGGGGATTCCCCTTCCTCATCGAACGGCAAACGCCGCAACGAGTGTAACGACCGATTCCGATGACAAGGACACAAAAACCCCACATCCCGGAATCGGCCCGTTCACTGAGCTTCCCTACGCCCTGGCACAGGCGGCAGTTCCGTCATCTTCAGGGTCCGAATATCTGACGCCGGATCCGCGTGACGGGATGTTTGTGGTCTGCGCGGATCTACGATCCATGGTGCAGGACAAGGCGAGTCCAAACACAGACCGACCCACGCTTGCGGTGACGATTGGTGACCCCGGAGGCGTTGGTGCCGAAACGATCGTTGCAGCGCTTGGCGACCGAGGTCTTCGCAGGCGGGCGCGGTTCTTCGTGCTCGGTTCTGAAGCGATCATGCAGCAGGCGGCCGAACTGAGGGGGATTGAGCCGTTCTGGTGGTCGGTAGCGCTCGGGTCGGATGCCGTGCGCGCGAGTCTTGCACATGACGTGATTTTGCTGGATACGGATCGCGCGTGGGGCGAGATCAAGGCTCAGCCAGCGCCCAACCGGGCCGGGGGAGCGTACTCGTTTCGTTTGGTGGAAGAGGCGATCCGTCTTGCCCAGGGGGGGCCAGAACTGCCTGTGCAAGTCTCTGCGATCGTCACCGGCCCGATCAGCAAACAGGCGTGGGCCATGGCAGGCAAGACGCGTTTTTCCGGGCACACGGAGTTGCTGGCCGACCGATTCGGCGCCAAGCGAGTCGCCATGATGTTTACCGGGCCGGAGCTGCGCGTCGTGCTGGCGACGATTCACCTGCCTTTGATGGATGTGCGCAATGTTCTGACCATCGGGCGTGTGTTTGATGCGATTGATCTCGGGGCGGAAGGCTGCCGCATGCTGGGCGTGCGTCGTCCCAGGATCGCGGTGTGCGGGCTCAACCCACATGCCGGCGAAGGGGGGTTGCTTGGAGACGAGGAGGAGCGATTGATCCTTCCGGCGATTGAACACGCGCAACACGTGGGGCTCGACGCGAGCGGGCCGTACCCGGCCGACACAGTGTTCAACGCTGCCAGGCAAGGCAGGTTCGATCTGGTCGTGGCGATGTACCATGACCAGGGGCTGATCCCGGTCAAGCTGCTCGCGCGTGATGAATCGGTGAATGTGACGCTCGGGCTTCCGGTGCTCCGAACCAGTCCGGATCACGGAACGGCATTTGACATTGCAGGACGGGGTATCGCGGAGGCAGGGAGCATGCGGGAGGCGCTTCGGCTGGCGGTGCAGGCGGTCGGTGCCACCAAGAATCAACCCGAGGAGTTCGAGCCTGCAGAGTGATCGCATCAGGACGCGGGGAGCAGCGTGATGGCAAAGCTTGATATCAGGGATTTTGAAACCAAGGTCGTGGTTCGTAGTCTGCGGATCGAGGACTATCCCAAGCTCGTTGAGATGCAGGGCAAGTGCTTCCCCGGGATGCATCCCTGGTCCCGGGAGCAGGTCGAAAGCCAGCTTCAACACTTTCCGGAAGGGCAGATCGTCATCGAGATCGACGGGGAGATTGTCGCCAGTGCATCCAGCCTGATCGTGGACTTCGAGGACCATGAAGACTGGCACGACTGGAAGTCCATTTCCGATTCGGGCTATATCCGCAATCACAACCCCGACGGCGACACCATGTACGGTATCGAGATCATGGTGGACCCGGAGTATCGAGGTCTGCGGCTGGCGCGGCGGCTCTACAACGAGCGGAAGCGAATCTGCCGCGAGCGGAACCTCAGACGGATCATCATCGGGGGGCGGATTCCAGGGTATGGCGCCCATGCCGACAAGACGTCGGCGCGGGAGTACGTCGAGAACGTCATGAGCCGAAACTTTTACGACCCGGTGCTGACAGCGCAGCTTTCCAATGGGTTTCAGCTCAAGCGGCTGATCCCGGATTACTTTCCGGGGGATGTGGATTCGCGTGGGTATGCGACATTCCTGGAGTGGACGAATCTCGACTACGTCGAAGCGGGCGTGCGCAGGTATCGCGCTGTCTCACAGGCGCGGCTCTGCCTGGTGCAGTATCAGATGCGCCGGGTGGCCGGCTTCGACGAGTTCGCCATGCAGTCGGAGTTCTTCACCGATCTGGCGTCCGACTACAAGAGCGACTTTGTTCTCTTCCCCGAGCTGTTCACGACGCAGCTGCTCTCGATCATCGACGCGGAGCGGCCTTCGGACGCGGCTCGCAAGCTGGCAGAGTTCACGCCGAGGTATCTGGAGCTGTTCAACGACTTTGCCGTCAAGTACCACATCAATATCATCGGCGGCAGCCAGTTCATGGTCGAAGAGGGCAAACTGTATAACGTCGCGTACCTGTTCCGCCGTGACGGGTCGATCGAACGACAGTTCAAGATTCACGTCACTCCAAATGAGGCCAAGTGGTGGGGCGTCTCTCCGGGAAACAAGGTCAAAGTGTTTGACACGGATCGCGGGCGAGTCGCGATTCTGATCTGCTATGACGTCGAGTTCCCGGAACTGGCGCGGATTGCGGCAGCCAAGGGCGCGCAGATCCTCTTTGTTCCGTTCAACACTGATGAGCGATACGGCTATCTGCGTGTGCGACACTGTGCTCAGGCGCGCGCGATCGAGAACCAGTATTACGTCGCGATTGCAGGGTGTGCTGGCATGTTGCCTTTCGTCGACAATGCGGACATGCACTATGCGCAGGCGGGCTTGTTTACGCCTTCCGATTTTCCGTTCGCGCGCGACGCCGTCGCCTCGGAGAGCATGCCAAACGTCGAGACTGTGGTGATCCACGACGTGGACCTCGAGCTGACGAGACGAAACCGACTCACCGGAACCGTGCGCCCGTGGCTGGATCGGCGTCGCGATCTCTACACCATCCGGTATACGGGTGATGGCGAAGCGATGGATGTCTGATCAAAACGCTGCACAGGCTGGTGCCGGCCTGCTCGGCCACCCACTCGGGCGGCGTCTGCTCTTTGCCAGCCTGTACCTGAGCGAGGGGGCGCCGATCGGGTTCATCTGGTGGGCGCTGCCGGTGGAGCTTCGCAATCACGGCGTGCCTGCAGCCACGATTGCCAAAATCAGTTCGGGACTGACGCTTGTGTGGGGTTTCAAGTTCCTCTGGGCACCGCTGATCGACGTGTTGCGCAGCCCGCGGTGGGGGCGAAGGCACTGGATCATCGTCAGCCAGATCGGCATGGGCCTGGCGCTGCTGCCGCTCATGTTCCTCGATCTGCACGACGATCTTGCGGTGATCATCGCGATCCTTCTGGTTCATGCGCTGCTGGCCACCATTCAGGACGCGGCGATTGATTCGATGGCCATCGCGAATGTCTCTGAACACGAACGCGGCCGGATCAATGGCTGGATGCAGATGGGCATGCTGCTCGGGCGTGGAGCATTCGGCGGACTGAGCCTGTGGGTGGCGAGCTGGATTGGCCAGACCGGGCAGGTCCTCGCGCTCGTGGTGGTGATCTGGTGGTCTACAACACTGGTCATCTTCGGCGTTCCCATGGAGAGCAGTGAGCGGGTCGATCCGGACTTTGGCTCCCGTGTGACGTCCTTTGCGCGGGCGATCGGGGGTGCAGTGCGCCGTCGGGCGACGTGGATCGGCATGGCGATCGCGCTCGTGGCGGGGGCTTCGTTCGAAGCGGCAGGCGGGCTTGCCGGATCGATGCTCGTGGATGCAGGATTCAGCAGGGAACGGATCGGCGGCTTCTACGCGCTGCCGGTTATCGTGGTCACCGCGGCAGGAGCGCTGCTGGGCGGGTTTCTCTCCGACCGGGCAGGACATCGGCGGATCGTCATCCTGAGTCTTCTCGCAACGGCGCCGGTGGCTGCCAGCGCGTGGTGGGGTGTTTCGGCAACGAGCGGATCATGGCTGAGCTTGGCACATCTGGGGTTGATGTACCTGGGCATCGGAATGCTCACCGCTTCCAGTTATGCGCTGCTGATGGATCTGACCGACCGACGCATCGGTGCGACGCAGTTCAGCGCGTTCATGGGCGCGACCAACCTGTGTGAGTCGTGGGTGATGTGGCTGGCCGGAGCGATTCTCTCGGCCGGGCTCGGATATACGATGGCGCTGGTCATCCCCGCCGCTGTGAGCCTGGCAGCCATACCGTTGGTCCTTTCCGTCCGGGCCGATTCCGACCGGGTGTCCTAACGTGACGCCCGCACGGATGTGTTCGACTGGGATCAAGGAGTGTCGTTGTGTCCACCAACCCCGCTGCCGGCTCGACGGATGCCGCGCCCGGAGCGCTCATGGAGATGCTCCGCATCGCGGCACCCTCGGTGGCCACGATGGCAAGCTACATGGGCATGCAGTTCTGCGATCGGCTGATGGTCAAGGAGATCGGGCCCGATCCGGTTTATCTGGCAGCGCACGGCAATGCAGCGATCGCGACGTGGACGCTCATGACGTTCATCGTCGGCATGGCCGGGATCATCAGTTCATTCGTGAGTCAGAATCTCGGAGCAGGGCGACCGGAGCGAGGGGCCGCGTATGCGTGGAACATGATGTGGCTCGGGCTGGGGTACTACCTGGTGGTCCTGCTTCCCGGCGCCCTGATGGCGCCGCTTGTGCTGCGCATGCTGGGACACACCGAGCAGCTGTATGAGTTGGAGTTGCAGTACGCGGTCATCGCGATGGTGGGGGGCGTGTTCACCATCTGGGCGAAGGGATTTCACAACTACTTCTTCGGCATGCACCGCGCGGGCGTTGTCCTCGCATCGGCGGTCTGTGGCAATCTGGTCAACGTTGTCCTGAACGTCGTGTTGATCTTCGGCGAAAGCGGGCCGCCTCCGAGTTGGCCGCTTGCGGAACTGTTTGTGTGGATCAGTTCGGTGCTGCATGTTCCGGCGATGGGCCTGGCCGGAGCGGCGCTGGCGACGGTTGCCGGGACAGCGGTGGAGTTTGCGATCCCGTTCGTCCTTTTTGTGGGTCCCGGGATGGCCCGTCGGTTCGGGACCCGACGCAGCTGGAAGCCGAACGCCGCGTGCATCCGGGACATCCTGCGCGTCGGGTGGCCGGCGGGGTTCATGATGCTCAATGAGCTGCTGTGCTGGGCGTATCTGATGACCTTTCTGACCGGGCACGGAGCCGCCCGGGCAGCAGAGGCAGCGGGCGGAACTGCCGAAGCGGCGGCGCGTGCTGCGACAATGGCCAACACCGCCGGCTTTGCCGCCCTGCAATGGATGCATTTGTCCTTCATGCCGGCGCTTGGGCTTTCCATCGCCACGCAGGCGGTGGTCGGGAAGGCGGTGGGTGCGGGCGACTTGAAAGGAGCCGCGACGCGGACGTGGCTGGGGCTTCGGGTCGCGGTTGCGTACATGGGGGTGTGCGGAGTTGCGTTCTACTTCTTCCGCGAGGAGTTGATCGGGCTGTTCATCAATGCGTCGACGCCGGCGGCTGATGCCGAGTTGATCCTGCATCTGGGGATACAGATCCTGCTGGCGGCAGCGGTCTTTCAGGTCTTTGACGCCACGGCCATCACGATGTCGGCGGCGCTGCGGGGGGCGGGCGATACGCTCTGGCCGGGCGTGGTGACGATCGGTGCGGGATGGATTTGTCTTGTCGGGCTCGGGCATGTGCTGGTTGCGCTGCGTCCGGAATGGGGAGCGCTTGGGCCCTGGATCGGTGCAGGGGCCTACTTTTTCCTGCTGGCCCTCACGCTGGTGGGGCGGTTCCTCGGCGGTCGCTGGCGGACGATCCGGTTGACGCACGATGATGTGTTGCACAACCTGCCGCCGGACGGCGTGGCCCCTGGCCCGGGAGTCTGACTTTGCCGTCCTCCGGGGCTACAGTTGGAATCGCAACGTAGGGAGGCACCATGTCAAGTGATCCGATGGATGTCGTTATCGGTGCTGGTTCGGCCAGTCATCGAGACCTTGAAACGGCTCAGCAACATCTCAATGCCGCCACCAATCTGCTCAACTCGGGCGAAAAGCTTGGTGCGATTGCAGAGTATCGAAAGGCGTTGGCTGCTGATCCGGAAAACACGGAGGCGATGTTCCATCTTGCCTACGTGCTTGATCTGGTGGGAGAGGAAGACGAGGCGCTGGCGCTCTACGAGCGTGTGTGCGACAGTTCGCCGGCCCCGATCAATGCGCTGCTCAACCTTGCGGTGCTCTACGAAGATCGAGCTGACTACGTTCGGGCCGAGCGGTGTCTGCGCCAGGTGCTCGAGACCAATCCGAACCATGTCCGCGCCCGGCTGTTCATGAAGGACATCCAGGCAAGCCGCGAGATGATGATCGAGGAAGAGTCGGATCGCGACCTGCTGAAGAAGAAGGCGCTGTTTGATACGCCGGTGACGGACTTTGAGCTTTCGGTCCGTGCGCGCACGTGTCTGAAGAAGATGAACATCCGCACGCTCGGCGACTTGCTCCGCATCACCGAGGCCGAGTTGATGAGCTACAAGAACTTCGGCGAAAGCTCGCTCGAAGAAATCAAGCGCATGCTCAGCCAGAAGGGTCTGCGGCTCGGACAGGGGCTCGAAGATGCCCACCGCGCCGCCCGCCGGCAGATCATGGAACGCCTCCGCGGCACGGGCAAGGAAGCAATGCTCAACAAGCTGGTCAGCGATCTGCAACTGTCCGTTCGTGCGAGAAAGGCGCTGCAGCTGCTCAACATTCAGACCATCGGCGATCTGATCAGCCACACCGAAGCCGAACTCATGGGCGTGAAGAACTTTGGCGCCACGTCACTGCAGGAAGTTCAGGAACGTCTGGCCGAGTACGGACTGTCGCTGCGGATGCTTGATGATGATGCGGCTGCCGAGCCTGCCGCCGAGGCTGAAGAATCGCGTTGAATCATGAGACGGGTGAGCAGCCGCATCGGTCGAACGATTTGATGGAAGCTTTCGGTCGGTGGGGTCGCTATCGAAAGATCGCAGTAGCAAGTCCGCAAAGCGCGACGGCCGGCAGGACCCACGCGGCGCACGCGAAGAGAAACAGTATCGGCATATTTCCGGCGGCCTGATCGGGATTGCTGATGTAACGTCGCGGCCAGGTGCGGCGCTGGCGGGCTGCGAGCAGTCTTGACAGGATGAACAGCCCGACGTGGACAGTCGTCGCCACGCCGATTGCAATCGTTGATGCAATGTTCGTCCCGCCGAAAATGTATACAGACTCTACCGCGAGACTGACCAGCCATCCCGCTCCGGCCAACCAGAGCAACATGAGTTCATCGCGCAAGATCGGGTGGCTCATGATCGTGGCGATGTGATCGGGCTCGACGTGATGGCCACACTCCGGGCACTGCGAAGGCCCATCCAGCCCGGAGAGGTCATATTGACAAAAAGGGCAACGGGACACACCGGATTATGCGCCTATCAGAGCGGGAAGATCAGCGTTATGCGCCGGGCCGATTGAGTTGAGCCTCGATGCGGAATCGACGGCGCTCGAAAAATGCGCGCCACTGTTCGTCCTTTTCGATCATCAATGCCTGGCGCACACGGTTGAGAGATTCAAGCGAGGCAACTCCGAGCGTGTCCTCGGCCAGGGTCGCGCCGCGCAGCGCGTCCAGGAAGTGAGGATCGCGCCTCAGCGCCTCCTCGTAGTTCTCCAGTGCGTCCTGGGCCCATCCCATCTGCTGGTAGGCCAGCCCGATGTTGGCAACCGGCCTTGGGTCCCGTGGCGAAAGATCGGCGGCAACTTTGAATGCGGCGACCGCGTCGAGGTAGTTGTTCAGCTTCATCAACTCAACGCCGAGGTTGTTCCAGGCGACATACTGGTCGCGGTCGATGACGACGGCCTGGCGGTAGAAGTCAATGGCCCTTTCCGAATCTCCCCGCGCGGCTGCCGCATCGCCACGACGCACGAGCGCCTCGGCCTCGGCCGAACGATTGACCGTCGCCTGTGCGCTTTCGACGCGTCGCGTCGAGTTGCTCGAACACGCGGACAGGGGCGCAACAAGAGCGAGGGCTGCAAGCAGCACCAGGCGCGAACATGGATTCATGATGCGTTCTCCCGTTCCCATCGGGCAAAGGTGATATCCATGGACCATCCTCGACCGGCAACCGGTTTGAGTGAGATGCTGTGCACAAACAGCCCGGGCACCCTCTCCTGCGAAAGACGGATCCATTCGAGCAGCTCGTCGAGCCGATCGTGGACGATATTGGAATACACGTATCGCTGGCGCACGGCCCCCTGCGTGCGGTCGGTGCGCACGGTGGGCACGTTCGGCTTTTCGAGTCCGGCATCACGAGCCGTGCCTTCCATGCGACTGAGCATGTCGGGAATCGGCCCGAATGTGTCGACGCCCGAGTCGGAGCCTGCACGAGTTTCCAGGTCGTGCAGGTCGGCAACGCCGGCAACCAGCCGGTTGTATTGGGCCCGTCGCTGCTCGATGCTCGTTCGCGTCGTTTCGTGCGCATAGATCGCATAGGCGAGCACGAATCCGGCGATGCAGAACAGCCCAAGGGGGACCAGCAACAGGTGGGTTGGGCGGTTTCGGCGCTCAGAGGCCGCTGCCGCCATCGCCTGCTCATAGCGCTCATCGTCGGTGAGTCGACGCAGGTCGGACATCAGTTCTCTCCCCCCTGCGTGCTCGGCCAGGTCCCGGTGAAGCTTGCCTCGATCCTGTTGTTTCGAGAAATGGGCGTCGAACGCCAATCAATGCTGGATCCTGAAATGGAGTTGATCGCCTGACGCAGCGATTCATACGTCTCAGTCTGCGGCACATCGACCTTGAGCGTGACCGATACGCTGGTCAGCGAGAGATCGCGCAGCGTCAGATCATCGCTGGAAAGCACAAACGACAAGGCTTCAAGCTCCTCGAGGATCGGTCGCGGAGGCTCAATCAGCTTGGAGATGTCGCGTTGGGTGCTTTTCAACGCCTGGAGGCGTCGGTCGAGATCCAGCAACGCCGTGGGCGGTGCGAGCTCCTCGCGGGCGCAAAGGTCCGCGTACATCTGTGAGATGGTCGAACGCTCCTCTTTGAGCTCGGCGGTGGCCCGGGTAATTCGCCATGCGGCTGCGCCGAGCACACCAGCGCCACAGAGCAGCGCCGCTGCGGACCATCGATACATGGCGCGGTGCGCCCGGCCCGGTCGATTGGTCAGCTCGGAGATGCCTTCTGATTCGGGACCGTCCGAATCGGCCAGGCGAGAGAGTGTTGCGCCGACGGGGTCTTGCTCGCGGATGAAATCAATCGTCGCATCCGGCCAGGTCGAGGAGAGCGCTTGTCCGACTTCGGCAGCAGAGAGTCCGCTTTCGCTGGGTTCACCGACGATGATGACGCGCGAAGGCGCAACGCCCAGTTGCAGCGACCATGCAAGCCACTCTGATCCAAGCCGGGCGATGTCATCCTGACGTACCACAGCTCGGCGCGTCTGTCCACGTTCGATCACATCGGGCGCTGAAGCGCCAGCGAGCTCAGTCAGCAGGCGCATCGAGCCGCCGGCGATCAACGTCCCTCCCCGCGACCACGACCAGACAAGCCTGCCCGCGGGATCAAACAGCACGACAGCGCTCGTCGGTTCCTGTTCAGCGATCACACGTTCCGCCCGATCGCCCCCGAGCCGGGCCCGGGCTGACGGATCCCATGCCTCGGCACAGGCTTGCCACAACGCCTCGACCGAACCAACGCGCACCCCCAGACGATCGAGTTCGTCAACGAGCGATCGCGCTGGTACGACGGGCAGGGCCAAGACCGGGACGCGATCAGCTTCTCCGGCGCGGTGCTTCTTTCCGCCCGGTTTGGTGATGAGCGGCTGGAGTGCCGTTTCGCCGGGCAGCTCGGGAAACCGCTCGCCCGAAGAGGCGCCTTCTTCGTCGAACGGGCGCTCGATGATGGCGCGGAGGACAGGTTCGCTTGTGTCCGAAGCGCTGACCCACGAGCAGACGCCTCCATCGCTGTCAACGACGAGTTTCGACAACATGCGCCCGTTGCTGCTGAGCTTGGCTGCGAGCCACTCGGCCGCCTGACGAGCATCGGCACTCAAGTCGGGCGAATCGCTCATGGGCGCGTGCCACGTTGCCTCGTCGTGGCGATCAACGACACGAAGCCCGACCAGTCGGGCGCCGCGGTCGGCTCGAACCAGATAGCACAGAGGTGCGCTCACGCGATCTCCATCCGTATTTCGACTTTCATTTCAGTTGGGGGTCTGATTGCGATTGAATCGAGCGCCCGGCTCATTGGCCGGCGAGCGCCCGGATCTGCCTTCCTGCTGACGATCAAGAATGCGCTGACGTCGTTCCTGCGCTTCGCGTCGCCGACGTTCAATCTCGCTTTCTTCCGATGCCTGGGGCGAGGGATCCGTACCCGGAGGGGCGACTTGAGGCCCGGCTGCCGGGACAACCGTCACCGCCTGGGCGATGCGATCGGCCTTGTTGATCCGCTGCCGCACGCCATCGCGTTCGATCTCCACTTCGTCGCTTGCAACGCTGATGACTTTGACTCCTACCTTCTCGCCGTCATCGGTCGTGAATGTGGCCGCGCTTCCCGCAGGGACAATACGCTGCCTGCCATTGACTGAAATCAGGGCGAGTCTTCGGTTCGGCTCGACAATCGAACCGAGATACTTGAGCTCGATCTTGCCGGCGACAGACTCACTCTCGCCGTTATCCAGGGGCGTCTCGCTGGCTACCGGTTCTTCCTGCGGCTCGTCGCTGAGGATGGACAATCGCCGGGCTACGGCTGCGAGATCCACCGAGCGCTTCGCGTCCGGTTCATCTTCAGATGCCACCATCAGCTCGGTTCGGCTTCGCTCGGCGGCGCGCTCGGCCAGAACCTGCTCGATATTGGCAATTTCTCCTTCCGGCTCGTTCAGCAGCGGGACACCGAGCATCACCACCGCGACGGCGCCGGCTGTGAGAAGCAACGCCGCACCCTGTGCCAGATGCGTGTTCCGCCGGGCCTGCGCCCGGGTCGTAGTTGAACTCATGGGTTGCTTCCTCCCGGTCCATCGTACTCTACGCCGAGCTCCTCCCAGGTGAGAAAGGCGCCCGGTTGTTCCCACGCACCGACAGAGCTTCGGCTGGTGGACGCTTGCACCGGAACCAATCCGCCGTAACGAGCGGTGACGCGGCGGCTGCTCACGCCCACCCCGCCGCGAAGTTCGATCGTCACATACCATATCTCCGGCGTGACCGTCAGGTATTGCAGCAGTCCGTTTCGCTGCTGCGTAGCGACACCGACTTCAGCGCTGATGGAGAGAATGTCCTGCCGCTGGAGCTGCCCCTGCTCCTGTCGCTCCTCGAGGATCTTGCTGACAAGCTCTGGTGCGAGGTCGATGCCGACGACCTCCTCAGCGACTGCCTGCAACAAGAGCGCATCGGCGCTGTTGACGCTGATCTCGAACGGCCCGAGCGGGCGACGGTAGTCCTCGATCGAGACGCCTTCGTTCCTGCACAGGATCTCCATGCGATCGCGGAGAGACACGGCTCGCTGGTAGTCAGACGGCGACGCAGCCTGCGGGTCGAGCAGGGTGCCCTGCCCGTCCGTCAGATATACCGCAGCGATGCTCCGATCAGGCAGGATCAGGTTGATCGCGTGTCCATCTTCTCCGAGCGCCTCTGTGATCGTCCGCGCATTCTGCTTGCTCAGCCACGCCGATATGGCTTCTTGAAGCCCCTTGGCGACATGGTGCTGGCGATAGGTGTCAAGCTGGCGGGCGACATTGTGACTCTTGGCCGTGTTGCGCTCGATTGCCAAACCCAGCATCATCGCGACGACCAGCGCCAGGAGCAGGACGAGCGGAAGTGCGTAGCCGCGTCGTGAGCAGGTCATGATCCACCTCCCGTGCGGTTGCCGCCTCCGGGGTCGCGGCGGGGGATCGTTGAATCCGGCCGGCGCTGGCGATCAATCGTGCCGGGGCGACTGCTGGGTGAGCGCGTCCCTCCCGGTGTCAGGCGCTGTGGTTGTGGCGTCCCGCCGGGGCTGGGAGTGTTGACGCCCTCGCCTTCGGGTGTGTCGGCAGCGTCCGGGGTCGGCTCGTCAGATGGTGATGTCGGATCGGCACCATTGACCCAGCCCACCTCGAACATCCAGTTGGCGTATATGCCGGACCAAGTCTCAATCTCGAGCTCGATGTATGCCGGCAGATCCGAGGCCGTCCTGGCAGCGTAGTTGACCAGCCGATACCCATTATCAAATGCGAGGAACCGTGCCCGCTTGATTCCCCGAATGATGGGGTAGGCTTCGATCGCAGCCGCGAGAATATCAGCCTCGGTTTCGGGCTCGCCGGCGTTGAGACGCGCCACTTCCTCGGGGAAGATCGGACGCCACCACATCGTCCACCCCGGCTCGCGGTCGAGCCCCTGCACTTCACCGCCGGCAACGCTGTAGCCGGCTTGGGCAAGCAGCATCTCGCGCGACCCGTTGGGGCGAAACTCGAAGACCCCGCGCACCGCGCCGGAAATGCCATAGACCTCAAGATCGTTTTCAACGTCGATGCCGGAAGCCAGCCAGCCCTGAGTGGGCAGCCGAAGCGACGACGGGATGGGAGAGCGTGGCAGCACGGCTTCGAAGCGCTGGGGCATGCCCATCGGATCGCCCGGCGGGGGGGCGATCAGCGTCAGGCTGCGCGCCAAGTCGTTGGAGTGGTCGGTCTGCAAGATGATGCGGGGGCGCTCGCCCTGTCCGTCCCATGCGGGGTTTTCCTCGTCTTCCTCGACGATCTCGCCCGTCCCGATCGGTGCTTCGCCGTCGCCAGTTGTCTGCTGAAGGGATGATCCGGTCTCTGGAGACATGAGAAAGGTGTTGAAAGACCGGCGCAGGATCTGATGAAGGGTGCCGAGCTGCCGCGTTTGCGTGTACTGACGATCCAACACCCTTTCGGTGCGTTCCATGAGGCTGAACAGCCCGACGGACGTGAGGATGATGGCTCCGCCGATGACGGCTGCGAGGACGGTCTCAAGCAATGTGAACCCTGCGGCGCGACGCATCACTCACCCCCCGGCAGGTTCTGAAACCGGCTGAGCCAGTCGGTGAGGCCCTGGTCGGTCTTGAATGCCTTCCAGATCGAGTCGGGGTTGCGCAAGGCCACCGGATCGAAGATCCGAGCCAGGCGAAAGTCCTCGGGCACGCCTGACAGTGCCGGGTTGACGTTGGGAGTCCTCTCGCGCCAGACGCGGACGGTGATGAGTTCGAGCCGGTCGGCCGAGATACCACTGGTGCGCGTCGCATCACTTTGAGCGCGCGGGCGGATCATCTGCATGTCGACGCGGTCCTTGTCGAGCTTCCAGTAGTAGCGCAGCTCGCCGTGTGCGCCATACGCGATGGCCAGTGCATCACTCGGCAGCGCGTTCTTGTCGTCCAGATACTGGAGCATGATGCGATTGGCAACCTCGGCCGCCCCCAGCTTTGATTGCTGTCGCTGGTGATCGGCATGCATGAATGCCAGCCCGCTGACCAGGGTGGTCGCGATCATCGCCACGAGCACGGCTGCGAGCACCGTCTCGAGCATGGTCACGCCGCGTGCTACCGGCGTGCGAAATGTGCACACATCCGTTCGCATTACTCGTCGGAAGTAATGTCCATCGTCCAGACGTCGATGTCGTCCGCGGTGCCGGCCTGGAGATCAGGCCCAAAGCTGATCAGCGTGTAGGGTTGTCCGGCACTGGCGCCCTGCGGGTTGTAGTAGAAGTCCTGTTTCCACGCGTCCTTGAGTGTTGACTTCTCGACATACTGCTTGTCCACCAGAACCTGGAGCGACGCGGGCGGTGCGCCATTTCCTTCAGCCATGTAGCTGCTGATCTGGCCCTTGAGCAGGTTCATGGTCGACTTGGTAATCCTGATCTTGGTCGCCTGAGCTCTTCCAAGCAACGCCACCGCCGCGCCGGCGGTCAACAGTCCGATCAGCACAACCACCAGTGAAATTTCGAGCAGCGAAAAGCCGTGTCGTACGGCGTATCGCCTCTTGATCAATGTGCCCTTCATGGTTGGGTCCTTTCCACGACCAGTCTCCAGGATCGACCTACGCCGATTGCGACGCCAG
>RFGK01000222.1 GCA_003697045.1 Planctomycetota bacterium | reverse complement strand
GCCGCCCTGTCGCGTACCCTGCTGGGCGAATGCCTGTTGGACCGCCCGCGCAATGTTCGACGCACGCCCGCTCGCAAGCGGAATCACACGCGGCTCGGGTAGCCGCAAAAAGTCGGGTACGTCGAGCTGCTTGACGATGGCTTCGATTCGTTCAAGCTCCTTGCGGCCCGCAAAGACAATCAGCGAGTTGGTCTGCACTTCGGCCGAAACCGTGGGTGTCCCCTCGCTCGACACGAGCACCGTCGGCTCATAGGTATCCACGCCCTGGTTTCCTCGGCGGCGTGATTCCTCACGCAGCCGGAGCTGCTCGCGTCGAAGCTGATCTTCCAGCGGTGCACGCAGACCTTCATTGAGCGCCTGAGCCACGCTGCGTGCATCGGCGTGCTGAAGTGGAATCACGACAAGCTGCTGCGACGTGTCGTATTCCTCGGTATCAAGCTGTTCAAGCAGGCTTTCGATGCCTTCCCACACCGATTCGTCAGCACTAATGACCAGGGAGTTGGTTGCCGGGTCGGGCACGATGGTCACATCGCGCTCGGCCGGAGTCACAGCCTCGGGCGCAAGCCGACCGTAAAACACCTTGAGCGCCTCAGCAGTCGACGCAGCCGGGGCAAACCGCAGCTTGACGAACTGCGTTTTCCGCGCCGAGGCTTTGGGAGTATCAATCTCCTTGATGATCTGCTCGATGAACGGCATCTCGTCCGCACTCGCCGTCACGGCGAGCACGTTGTCCTCATACAGCGGATCGAAGTTCGGCTCCGGTGTACCGGGAGAACGCGGACGGCCGCGCATCATCGTGCGGATCGTAAAGGCCATGTCCGACGCTGCCTGGTGCTTGATCTCAAAGCGGCGAAACTGCACCGGAGACTGAACCGTCTCCACATCAAGGCTTTCGATCTGTTCACGAACCAGCTCGATGGCCTCCTCCGAGCCGGTGAGCATGATCGCATTGGTCCGTTCCATCGGTGTGATCTGCACACGCACGCCCTCCGGCAGGGCGCTGCTGAGCGTATCGGCAACATCGGCCGCACGAGCCGACTTGAGCGGAACAGTGACAATACGGGCCGATTCATTTGAAGGAAGCGTGTCGATCTGCGCCAGGAGCTGGCGGACCTTTTCCATGTCTTCCCCGCGGGCCGAGACGAGCACCGAGCTTTGCGACGGCTGCGCACTGACAATCACCTGTTCGTCCCCGCGACGCGAGGGGAACATCTGCTGCACCGTGCGGACGGCTTCGGCAGGGTCGATGTGCTTGACTCCGATCAACTCGATCTCGCGGTCATCCCCCAGCTCCGGCTGATCAATCTGGGCAATCAGCTCGTCCACCATGGCCAACTGATCCTCATCGCCCGAGACCAGCAGCACATTCCCATCACGCGATCCGGTCACCGTCACGCTTGTTTCCCGCAAGCCCTGCGCCCGTGCACGAGCCTGAAAGAAGCGAGAAAGGCTCTGCGCTGCACCAAAGGCGTCGGCATACTGCAACTTGACCGACTTGATCGACCGGCCCGACTCGACTCCGGCCTCGGCGATCTGCTTGATGTACCCCTCGGCAAGGTCCACCCGCGCCTTGTCGCCGACGAGAATCAGCAGCCCGCGCTCCCCGTCCACCTCAACACTCACCGCATCAGGATCGCGCCCCTGCCAGCTGCGCCAACCCGGCGTGGCAGTGGCCTGCTCGATCATCTGGGCCAGCGCGTTCAGATCGGCGCCCTCGGCCTTGACCGCCCGGACTTCAAGCTGCGTCGCCTCGGCCTGCGGACGATCAAGCTCATCGATGATTTGCAGGATTGTGTCGACCGATTCTCCCTGACCGAACACCAGCACGCTGTTGGTGCGCTCATTGGTTTCCACGATCAGGGTTCCCGTTGAGGCGCTTGATCGACGCGCGTTGCCCCACCAGCCTCCCAACCGCTCAACCTGCAGCTCCCAGGCCAGGTTTTGCACAGTGGTTTGAATATCAGACACACGGGCGTTCTTCAGATGAACCACGTGGTATTGCAGCTGTCGGCTCTCGGCCGGTACGTCGAACAGCTCCACCATTGACGCAATTTGCTCGAAATCTCTGTCCGACGCCGAGACGATGAGGGTCCCGCTGCGCTCGTCTCCGACAATCGCAGCCCCCCCACTCTGCGGCCCTCTCCTGCCTGAGATCGAGCCTCGCTCGCGGAAAAACTGCTGCAACTGCCCCGCCACTTCCAGTGCGTTGGCCGTCTTCAGCTTGATCGAGCGGATCGGGAAACTCCCGATTTCAACATCGTCAACTTGTGCCACGATGCTCTTGATCCGCTCCATGTCATCGCGCGGTGCCTTGACAACAAACAAACGAGACGCATCTTCGGCCGAAATCTGGATCCGCTCGCGCAATGCCGGATCGCGTCCGACAACGACCTGCTCGACGATGCGCCGAACCGCGACGGGTGATGCGTTCTTGAGCGGAATGATCTCGAACACGACGTCCTCGTCGTCCATCTGCATGTCCGCCGAAGCGAGAAGACGCGCAACTTCGTTGTGCTGTTCGCTGGTCGCGGTCACGAGCAGGCTGTTGGTTCGCTGATCGGCCACAAAGCGGGCCCGCGGAATGCTTGAAGCATTGCGTCCGGCGCCGCTGCGCTGGGCGTCGAAGAGCTGTTGAAACGTCCCGGCAAGCTGGGCTGCCTGTGCGCTTGCGAGCTTGTACTGGACAATCGCCATGCGATTGGTCACCGGGCTTTGGTCGAGCATCCCGATGAAACGGTCAACCAGATCGATGGTTTCATCGGTGCCGGCAACGATCAGCGCGCTGTCGCTCGGATCGGCCACCAAACTTGTCTGCCTGGGATCGATTTTGGCGCGGATTGCCTCCCCCCCGGGACTGCGCAGCGTCATTTCGAGAAGTTGCTGCGCCTGACGCCCCCGCGGCGATGTGCTGAAAAGATCGCGCAACGAGGCGACGGCTTGCCTTGCCGAGACATTCTCCAACGGGTACACCTTGACCGTCAGTTCGATCGTGCTCGCCAGGCGTGACACGCCCGCGATGATCTCCGAAACAGACTCAAAATCCGTGTCATTTGCCCAGACGATCACGGCGTTGCCGATCGTGTCTGGACGCACCGAGACGGTTCCCGTGAACCCGCCCGGATTGGTTGGGCTTGCCCGACCGACTTCACGCACGGTTTGCGTGACGATGCTTGCAACGTTGCTCGCGTCCGCAGTTGATGGAAGCGTGACGATGCGCACGCCGGTCGGCTCGGCGGGCATTTGTTGTTCGAGCTCTTTGACCAGGGCCGCCACCCGGTCGGTCATCCGCGGCGCACCCACCACCAGCAGCGAGTTGGTGTCCGGATCGACGGCAATGACAACTTCAGGCTCTTCGTCGGCTTGACCTTGCGGTGCGTCTTGCACGCTGGCGATTGCGTGACTGATCACCCACGGGCCGATCCCATGAAATCGGGGGATACCAAACCCCGCGTCGCTGCTGTCGTCCTCTTCCTTTTCGCGCCGTTCGAGCAGCTCCTCAGCCGAGATGATTTCGACCTTGACTCCCCCTTGTTGCTCCAGCATGCGTTGCAGGGTGCGCGCCATCAGCTGGGCATCGGCCCGGGAGCGATCGATCGGAATCATGCGGAGCTGCCGCGACGAGCTGAGCGTTGCAGCGTCAAGTTCACTCACAAGCGCTTCGATCGACGCAATCTGCTCACTCGTCCCGCGGACGATCAGCGAGTTGCTCTGAATATCGACGCGCACGATCGGCGGGACATTGCCCGCCTCGTCCGACTCGAACAACTCGCCGATACTTTCGCTCAACTGCCCTACGTCGGCGTTTTCGAGCGTGATGACGCGCACCACACGGCCGCCACTGGGGCCACCAGGCCCCCGCTCGACATCCAGCCCGCGTATGACCTGCTCGGCCAGTTCCAGCACCGATGCCGGCGCGCTGATGACCAGCGCATTGAGCCTCGGTTCGGCCACAACCCGCACGGGAGTCTCGTCCACCCTCACGCCTGATCGCAGCAGATCACGCATGAGAAACGGACGCGAGCGCGGGTCCGTTTCTGCAAGCGGGTCCTTGCGTTCAATGATCTGCTGCACCAGTGGCGCAATCGCTTCGGCTTGGGCGTGTTCGAGGTAGACCGTCCGCACGCCGACACCCGCCGGTTCAACCGCCTCGTCCATTGCTTCGATCAACTCACCCGCCTGAGCCAGTCTGTCAGACGTGGCAGCCACCACCACCGAGTTGCTCGCCGCCTCGGCCGTCACGCTCGGAGCAATCTCACCAGGCTCTTGCCCAGCCCGCAATGCCTGCTGCAACGCGGCTGCGACCGATTCAGCTTCCCCTTTTTCAAGCCGGAATACCTTGACCTCGACTGAGCCGCTCTGTCTTGGTTGATCAAGCGCAGCGATAACCTGCTCGGCCAAAGGCATGAGCGGCGAGGCCACGCTCACCAGAAGTCGATTCGTCGCTGCATCCGCGCTGACCGACACGGCCGGCAGGCGAAGCCCCGCCTTTTGAGCCCGGATCATGCTTTCCGGCCAACGGGTCTGGTCACTGAGCATCGTACGAGCCGCAGCCGCCACCCCCGTCGCCGCTGCGTGCGAAAGCTCGAACGACTTGACATCGACCATGGGCAGCGAAGGCGTCCGCTCGTCGATCTCCGCGAGCTTTTGCACAGCCTGCGAAACCTCATCAGGCTGACCGATCACAATCACCGCCCCTGATGTCGGCTCAGCGGCAATCTCAAGCGGGTGCCTTCCCTGTGGAAGCACTGCCTGCATCAGCCTCGATGCCGTCGCCGCCAGTTGTGACGGATCGGCATTGGCCGGAGTAAACGTGACCGTGGTCCGACCCGGATCTTCAGCCGGCTGGTCAAGACGCTCGATCATCGCCCGCGCAAGTTCGATCGTCGCGGTTGGACCCGAGACGATCAGACTGTTCGTCCGCGGCTCGGCTTCCACGCGAATCTTCGGCGGCTCAACATACCGATAGTTCCTCGCCCGCATCTGTAACATCAGAATGCGCGGGTCGGTCTGCTGCTGTTCAACCAGCAGCCGCTCGACCGTCTTTGCAATCGTGGCTGCATCCGCATGCTCAAGCGGGAAGGTCTGAACATCGGGTTTTTCAGGATCGAACGGCTGTCGATCGAGTGGCTCGATGAGCGTTTCGATCTTCTTCAGATCAGCATCCGCCCCGGCCAGCAGCAGCGCGTTTGAACTTGCCGCCGGCAGGATCTGCACGCCTTCCCCGCTTGGAAGCTCCATGCTTGGCAACGCCTGGTTGAGCGTCTGGGCCACTTGCGAAGCTTCGGCGTAGGTCAAGGGCACAACGCGAACGGTCGAGCGACCGAGCGCCGACGCCTCGGTATCGAGCACTTCGATCAACTGCTGAGCCGCCTCCTGCAACTCGTCCGGCGCCGAGATGATCAACGTATTTGAGCCCGGATCCGCTGCAATCTCGAGCAACTCATCAATGTCGATCGCTGCCGTGCCTTCTTCGCGCTGGCGCTCGCGCAGCCGCGCAGAGAGCATCTGCTCGATCACTGCCTTGAGTCGATCCGCCCGCGCATGTTCGAGCGGATACATCTTCAGCGTCGTCGCCGGGCGGGCGTACTGCCCATCCACTTCCCGCAGAACGGACTCAACGCGATCGAAAATCTCCGACGGCCCACTCACCACAAGCGTGCGACTGGCAGGCTCCGTGCTGATCGTAATCGGTGATTGCACATTGCTCGACAGTGCTCCGTTGTCGGCCAGGCTGCGCAGCGTCGCCTGCACGGCTGCCAGGTCCGCACGCTCGACGCGATAGGTACGAAGCTCAACGTCATCGGAAAGCTGTGCCTGATCGAGCTGATTGACGATCTGTTCAAACCCGGCAAGCCGTTCCGTCGGCGCATCAACAATCAGCGAGTTTGTCGCACGATCGGCACGAACAAAAATTTCCTTCGGCTGCTGAAGATCCGGGCGCGGATTGCCCCGCGAATCCCGCGGCATCGGCGGCTCCGGGTACATCTCGTCAATCGTCCGCGCAAGCTCCTCTGCACGCGCGATCTTCAGCGGAAAGATCCGAATCTGCCGGTCCGACTCGTCGTAAGACGTTGACTCGTTCAACTCATTCACGATCGCCTCGATCTCGGGCATCACGTCCGCATGAGCCGAGACGATCAGTGTGTTCGTTGCCGCGTCTGCCTGAATATCCACCGGCTTCTTGGCTCGCTCATCGGCCGGACGTTGCTGATACGAACGCGTCAGCACCGACGCCAGGTTGGCCGCATCGGTCGATCGCAGCTTCATGATCCGCAACGGCGGCCGCTCGGCCACCTGCTGGTTGTCGAGACTCCTCACGAGCTGCTCAATGATGGCAAACTGCATCGGCTGCGCAGCAACCATGATCGAGTTGGTCGTCTCGATCGGCTCAAAGACCGGGTCCGGCCCTCCCGTGAGCTTGAGCGACTCACTCGCTGCGACAAGCTCCTCAAGGAACCCGATCACCTCGCTCACCTTGGCAAGGCGCAGCTCGATCATCCGCACCTCGCGCGCCGGGCCGATCTGTCGTTGCAGCTCGTCGAGAATCTTCATGAACCGGGCCATCGCCTCGGCGTCGGCGACAACCTCCAGAGAGTTCGACTTCTCATCGACCGTGACATCCACCGGATTGGCGTCCGGGATCTGTGCGATCTGCGCGTTGTAAATCACCAGCGCACGATCGCGCACCTCCGCCGCGTCGGCGTTGGAAATCGGAACGATCCGCAGGCCACGCTCAACCGGCACCGCGGTCAGGCTCGTCAACACCTGCTCGACCTTTTCAAAAGTCACTTCGTCGCCGGCAACAATCAGGGTCGAGCTGCGAGGCTCAGTCTCGATCACGACCGGAACCTTTGGACGACCGGACGATGCCGGGCTGCTCAGTGAGCCGTTCCGGCTCAGCCCTTGCAGCATTCTCGCCACCGAGTTCAGATCGGCATTGACCACGTGGTACGTCCGCAGCTCGGCTACCGGAGGCACCTCGACGCGGTCAAGCTTCTCGGCCAGCTCGCGCAATGAGTCCTCACGATCCGCAGGAGCGTCGATGATCAACGAGTTGCTCGATGGATCGGCCGAAACCGTCACTTCCTTCGGTTCCTGCAACCAGGGCATCGGACGTCCGTACCGATCGGCCGGCATCGGAGGTTGTGGATACAGCTTGTCCATCGCCTGAGCCACGTCGATCGCCTTGGCGACCTTGAGCGGGAAAAGGAATGTGATCCGTTCCGGCTTGTCCGATTCCTCCTTGTTCAACTCATCGACAAACGCCTTGATCTCATCAAACAGCTCCGAGTGTGCCGCCACGATCAGCGTGTTCGTGTTGGCATCGGCACGAATCTCCACCGGCTTGGACATCCGCTCCGCGGGCGGACGCTTGGCGTACTGCGTCGTGAGCATCGAAGCAATGTTCTGCGCATCCGCTGTACGCAACTGAAGCAGCTTGAGCGGCGGCAGATCCGACTGCTCAATCCGATCAAGCCGTTTGACATAGTCGGCAATGAGCCGATGCTGAGCATCCTCAGCTGTCACCATCAGCGAGTTCGTCCGCTCCACAACACTGATCGTCGGCGCAGGCACTTCTCGCGCCGGATCAATCGAATCGGCAGATGCGAGAAACTCGTTGAGCGGCTCCAACAGCTCCGACGCATCGCCATTCTCAATCTCGATCAGCCTCGTCGTCCGCACCGGCGGCATGAGCTGCTGCGCCTGTTGCAGCGCCGAGCCGAACAGCCGCAGCGCATTGCTGCGCCCCTGCACCAGCAGCTTGCCCGCCTGCTTGTCGATCTCGTACTCGATCGGACCGGCCTCGGTCTCGTCCATGCCTGCGGTCTGTGCCGCGTACAGCTCCAGCGCACGCTCCACCAACTGCTCGGGGTTCGGACCCCGCAGCGACATCACCTGCAGTTGTCTCTCACCCGGACGCTCCTCATCGAGCTGCTCGATCAGCCCCTCGATGGTCGAAAACTGCTCGGGCAACGCCCGCACGATCAGCTTGTCCAGCTCGTCCAGCGGCTCAATCGTCGGAGAAACGTAAGGCGTGCCATCTTCCGGCTCCAGCATCGGGCGGAGCAGACGCGACAGCCTCGAACTCAACTCCGTAGGCCTGACATTCTCAACGGTGTACGTCCTCGACTCACGCTCGACAACTATCGACCGCTCGGCCGAACGAATCCGCTGTTCGAATCGAGCAAGCCCGCTGCTTGATCCGACAAGCGTCACCGTGCGGGCGTCCGCATCGACAATGCTCCGCACCGGATCATCCACAGCCTCGTCGGTCAGCTCATCCAGCTCACGCGCCTTGGCGATGACCTGCTCGACATCTCCCGAGCTGATCGTCACCACGCGCACTTCCTGCCTGGTTTCAGGCTTGACGTCGATCCCCTCGATCAACTGTTCCAGCGCGTCCACATCTGCCGAAGGCCCCGCGACAATCAACCCCTTCCCGCTCGGTGCGGGCGCGTAGCTGAGCATTCGGTTCTGCCGCACAGTCAGCAGCCGCTGGGCGATCTGCATCGCCTGCTCGGGGCGAAGGTGCTCAACCTCGATTACCCGGGCGGCCCGGTCGAGCCGGGTCTGCCCGTCTGCCGTCGGATCGATCACCTCGAGCAGCGCCTTGGTCTGAACCAGCTGCTCGGGCGTCCCGACCACCATGACACGCGACACATCGTCCAGAGGCTGCACCGTCGGCTTGCGCGCATCAGGAAGGGCTGCGAACAGCGAGCGAATCTGCTCGGCAGCCGCACCCGGCGTCACGCCCACGACTTCAAAGGCCTTCATCTGCGGGCCGCCCACCCCCGACCCCGCCGAGCCACCCTCCGGCGAATCGAGCAGCGCGATCAGCTCCTGCACCACCGGCAGCCGGGCCGTCGGACCGACCGCAATCACCGAGTTGATCCGATCATCGGCGGTCAATCTCAGCGGGGGCTTGCTCACATCCTCAATGATGGAAGCCTTGCCGTTCTTGTCCGTGACCATGATCTGGTCACGCTCCGGCACCAACCCCTTGAGCGTTGTGACCAGCTTTTGTGACGTGGTGTATCGAACCGGGAAAACCTCGAAGCCGATGTCGGCCGGACGCACCTGGTCGATCTGCGTGATGATCTCGTAAATCCGCTGGCACTGTGCGGCCGTTTCGACCAGAATCAGCATGTTCTGGCGACTGATCGCCTGCACCAGACCCGGCGGACGGATCAACGGCTTGATCTGCTCGACCACGGTCTCGGCCATGGCGTTGTTCAGCGGGATGTACGTCGTCACAAATGCCGAAGCATCCTGATCGATCACGGCTGCAAGATCATCCGGATTGACCGGCCTGGCGTCGGCAGCCACGCCATCCAGCGATCTCAGATACAGGAAATCTCCCTCATGCACCAGCCGCACGCCGTGCGCGCGCAGGCTGTAGTTGAAAACCTCAATCGCCTCACCGAGTGCAAAGTCGCGCGCGCTGATGAACTTGAGCGTGCCGTTGGGAACGGCCGCCTCGCGGATGACCGGAAGGTTCGTTTCGCGCGCAAAGAAATCGAGCACCTGGTCGAATGCGACGCCATCGAAGTTGAACCTGATGCGAACTTCCCCGCTGGGTTCCGCGGGCTGCTCTGAAGCGGCCGGCTGCGGGCTGGTCTGACCCAACGCCGCCGATACCGCCAAACCCGCCGAGGCAATCAACGTCGCTGCGACTGCCACCCTGACCTTCGAACTTCCGCCGTCGATGCGGTCCATGGTCATTCTCCTTCACCCGCCGTGGCTCCGGATGCCGGCTGGTTGCTTCCATCCGACTCCGGAGAGTTTACCGGATCTGCGGGCACGCGGTCGGCCAGTGTCTGCCCCTGGGCGATCACGACCCTTCTCCCCTCGAAAACGAAATATCCACGCTCTCCGTCGACCCACTCGAGCACATGCCCCAGGATCTCATCCCCGGGCGTCAGAATGCGACGTTCCCCGCTGTCAAGATTGAGCACCCACGCTTCGACGCTCACCGTCGTTCCTTCCACACGCCGCTCGACCAGCCCCGTCACTTTCCACCGGTCGTACGGAGGCGGCGGCGGAGGCGGCGCCACTTCCTCCCGTTCCGGTTCAACCACCGGCGGCTCGTCCGGCTTGTCCGGCGGGGGCGCCACAAACACATTCCGCGCAGCAATCGCCCGCACCTTCGTGAGTACGTCTTCACCCGGTTCGACGATTGCCGGCATCCCCGCCTCGGCAGGGCACAAATCCGGAGCAAACATCACCGAAAACGCCACATCGAGCTCGAAGTTCACCCTCTCACGCCCACGCGGCGCAATCGATACCCGGTCAATCCGGTGAAGCCAGGGCTGAACCTGCAACACTGCCATCGCCTGAACCACCTGTTCGAGGGTTCCAACGCCCTTGAATGCTCCCTTGATGATCCCAAAGTCGGTGGATTCGGCGAGCTTGCGCCCCAGCGAGCCTCGAAGCCGGGCCGTCGCCAGAGGCGTTCGCTCCGCCTTCGGTCGGCCGTTGCTCACCTGCACACCTCGAAGCCCGGATTGTTCGCCGATGGCTTGCAGACTCGTGCGCAGCCGATGCTCGACCTGATCAAACTCGCTGCCGATCAGTGTGCGCCCAAAGTCTCTGAGCTGGCCGCGATACTTCGGCCAATCCTCCATCACCCGCGACGCACGCTCATACGTCGCATCCATGCCTGCGATCTGGTCGCGCAGCCTGGCTGCGGGCTTGAGATAGGCCGAGTTGATCACGGCGTATCCCACTCCCACGACGCCCAACGCCGCAATCAGCCCCGTCGCGAGTTTGAATGGAGACAGCTTCAAGGCGTTGTCTCCTCCTCCGAGGCCGTCGCACCCGCGTCGACCGAATCCGTTTCGCGTATCGCATCGTCCGGCGAAAGGTACTGCGTTGTCAGCTCGAAGTCGTACCGGTCAGCAACGTCGGGACCACGATTGACCACGGTAAACAGGCCCGTCTCCAACAGACGCTCACGAAGCTCGAGGGCAATCGATCGATCGCTCACCTTGCCCGACACGTCCACCGCCAGCCTGCTCACACTTGACCATCGCCCCTCGGGAAAGCTTCTCCCTTCATACCGAACCTCGCCCACGAGCGTCATGTCAACCCGGTCGGCAAGCGAAATCTTCGGATCAGGCAATCGCCCGGTCAGCCAGGCAAGGTGCCCGATGTAATCGGCGTCGATCGCGTCCCATCGCTGCACGTGCTCGGCCCGGGCCCGCTCCTTCAGATAGGCAACGTATTCCTCAAAAAGCTCGCGCTCCCGGGTCTGCTTGACGCTCAGCTCGGCCTCAAGCTGTCCGATCACATTCTGCCCAAACAAGTACCCGGCCCCACCCAGAACGACCAACGCAAACATGCCGGCAAGTGCCAGCTGCCTTCGACGGGCGCCCACGTCCGGCGGTCGTCTTGGATTCAGAAAATCTAGCCCCTTCGAGCCATCTTCCAGCCGCACACCGAGACCCAGCAGCGGCAAAAACGTCCCGAGTGTCTCGTCACTCAGGCTCGGCTTGATCCGCAACGACGCCGGCAGCTCGACGCAGTGAGCCTCAAGTTCGAGCATCGCCTGGCATCGCTCGCACAACTGCTGGGCTGTCTCACCCTGTCCCATCACGACAATCGACCGCACATCCTCGGCCCGCTGGGAGACGCGATAGCTCATCCACGTGCGCTTGGCTTCAACAGCCACACGTTGCAGAAGATCCTGCTCCTGATCTCCACCCCCTTCATCACGCAACAATGGCAGCGACAGCTCCGGCGTGGCATGCTGCAACTCCACCGAGCGGGCAAAGAGCACACGCCCATGCTCGGCCACCACAAAATCCGTCGTTTCCGCACCCGAAGCAATGGCAAGCACAGGCCCATCCGCCCCGCCCGCCAGACGGGCAATACCGCCACTGCGCAGACGCACGCCTGCGATTTTCAACCCCGCGGCGCGCGCAACCTGCCGATACCACTCAACTCGATCGCGATGAATCGCTCCCGCCAGCACGCAGGTCATCCGATCATCGCCCCGCGCAGGAAGCGTGACCGAATCAATGATCGACTCGTCGATCGGCATCGTCAGTTGCCGCGTCATCTGCAGCCGGACTGCCTGGCACAGCTCGGCCTCGCTTTCAATCCCCGCCGTGGGAAGCTCGAGCACCTTGAGCACCACCTCGGCACGCGGAACCGCAAAGACCGCCCGGCGCGTTGAAATCCCCGCATCATCGAGCGAGTGGCGGACCCATTGTCCAACCTGATCGGGTGCATCGGCTTCAACTTCATTCGGGCGCGATGCCAACGCCACTCGATTGACCGTCATCCCGCGCGCGCTCACATTGACCGCCGCCGCAGCCAGCACGTCCTGAGCCAGGTCAATCAGCACCATGCCGCCCGTAGGCTCTACGTTCACCGCTCACCTCCAGCACGCCAGCGCCCGATCCGCCGATCGACCGGGTCGCCCGGCATCGTCGGCTCTGGTTCTGCTTGCGGCACCTCCTGCAGCCTCGAGCGACGAGCTTGCAAACGTTCGGTCGACCGATTCGCTCGATCCGCTCGACGCTGGTCGATGCGCGACCCCGAACGCCAGGAAGGTCCATCTGCAAGACGCACATCCTCGGCTTGCCCCGCAAGCGGCGATTCCTCGCTCATCAGCTCGTCCAGCCCCATCTCCGCCCACAGCGCCTCTTCGAATGCACGCTGATCTTGCGAAATGCGTTCATCCACATCGGCCTGGCGCAATCGCTGGGCAAGATCAAGCATCGTCACCTCCCGCATGTACGCCACACGCGGACGCTCCGATGACACATCGACTACAACGTCGTAGACCACCCGGTCACGCAGGGGCGCTTCCTCGGCCATTAACTCGGCCAGACCCTCGAGGACAGACTCACCCACGCCCGGCGGCTGGCTCGCATACGCCGCGGGTTCCTGAAATCCTGCTTCGATCCGCACACGCCATTGCATCGATCGGGTCGTCACCAGATCAGCAAGCTCAAGGTACTCATCCAATGTGATCAGACCTTCATCGACAAGCCACATCGGCGACAGGCGAGCTTCATCAGAAAGTCGATCGCGCAGATCAATGATCTCCTCCGCAAGCGTCGCGTCGATCCCCGGAAGTGCCGCCAGTGCTGCCGCAGACGCACGCAGGATGTCCACGCGGCCGAGCCGATACATGTCGTCCGTCGTCGTGACTGCATCAACAATCTGTCGAATGATCTCGACGTCCTCGATCCCCATCCTTCTCACATTCTCGATCAGCTCGCGATCGCTGCGAAACTGCATGCCGGAGTCAAAGAGCTGCTTGACGACGGCTACGGCCTCTCGGCCCCACTGGTCTTCAATCGCCCGCTCAAACCGGTCCGACCACGGCACATTGAGGTTGACCCGAAGTTTGCCACGCTTGTCCGGACTCTCGATCCCCGCCTGCACGTTCGGATCGAAACTGAACACCGTCAGCAGGTCGATCAGGCTGGGTTCGGTGAGGCTGCCATCGAACTCGTCGATCGAAGGGATCGGCTCGATCGACTCGCTTGCACTCGACAGCGACGCTTCGCCCGGCCCGGACTGCCCGGGTCCAAGGGGGTCGGGTGCATCGACAAACCCGTACAGCACGTCGGCCACAATACCTTCGACACGCACGAGCTCTTCGACGCTCGTGAACGGCCGGGCATCAATGATCCTCTGCGCACGCTCCTCCGTTCCGATGCCCGGCAGGCTCGCCAGCATCTCCTTGCTCGCATGATTGATGTCGATCTTGCCTGTCTCCGACACCAGATGCGTGCGACTCGGCCCCATCGGCACCAACCGCACCACCGCTCTGGTTCCCGTTGGTTCTTCATACAAAACCCACTCGTGATCGACTTCAATCTCCTGCCCTTCGAGCAGCCGCTCGCGCTGTGCAGCGATTTGAGCCGTCACATATTGCACTCCCGACCAGGCCAGCGCTCGCGATTGCGTGCGTCGCAGCGTCGTCTGGGCCGCAGAACGCTCCGCATCAACAGACACCAGCAGCGTCGATCCAATCAGCGACGCCAGGACGATGACGATCATCACCGCCAGCAACATCATGCCCCTGCGCCGGCTCGTGGTCATGGTGACGCCTCCATGCCCACCTCCGGCCCATCGGGTATCACCATCACGCGCACGCGGTCGGGCTCACGAGTCGGCAGCTGCACGTCCGTCGTCTCACGCTCCCACGATCCCGGGTCGAACGCCTCGTTGAACCCAGGCTCATCCCTGAAGCCAACCGACTCAAAGCTCCCCGCGGACGGCGCCGGCCTCCGGGGCGTACCAAACCACACCGCGACCTCAAGAGCAACAGGCAGCCTGCCCGTCGTAGACGAATCAAATGTGCCGCGCCACGCACGCCCGTCGTAGTAACGGATTTGCAGATGCTCGATTTCCTCGGAGATGACCTCGGAAAGCGCCGTCTCACCCGAAAGCACGTCCCATCGACTCGCCCTCAGCTCCCCCCGGCCCGGCTGCCACTCAAACTTCACCCCCTGCAAATCACCCAGCACCGTCTGCGAATCCGTCTCAATCGGCAGCGTGACACTGCGACTGAGCAAGGTCAGCCAGGTCGATCCGCCCTTGATTCCCGCGCCAAAGCGTGAACTGCCCGCCAGCGTGGTCATCAAGTCGCGCTCGATCGTTTCCATCATCCCGATGCCCACGCGCGACCGATCGCTGTATCGCACGATGCGCTCACGCGCATCCATCAGGTCGAAGAGAAACGCATAGATCACGCCGGAGAGCACCAGCACAATGCCGATGGCAAGCATGACTTCCAGCAGAGAAAACCCACGCCGTGTCATGGACGCCCCCCTCGTTGAAGGCCACGACGCGCCGCATCCATCAACTCGTCTTCTTCGCCAGCCACATCCTCCGGCTCGGTGCCCAGTCGCACCACCTGCCGAAGCGTGTACGACGCCAGCACCACGTCAGGCGCTTGCGCAGCCTGCAGTTGCGCAGTCACCGTCACGAGCCACAACCCGTCAAACTCGGTCGGCTCCGTCTCTACCTCGACCGACCATTCCGGGCCGATGTTCTCCGAAACACCGACCGGTATCTCGCCGGGAAGCTCGGCCGAGGCTTCAACCGGCTCGGCCCCTCCCGCCGCAGCAAACGCGTCCTCGGGCATGAGAAACATCGACGCATCCCACCGGCGCACCGGCCCGCTCACGCTGGCCGCATCGAGAATCCCCGCTTCGATCTGTGCCATCGTCGAGCGCGCAAGGTCGCACGCCTGCATTGATCTGCGCGTTCGATCCATGGCTCCAACGCTCTGCATGACGATCGCCCCGAGCGTCATGGACGCCATCAGCAAGATCGCAAGCGCGACCATCACTTCAAAGAGCATGCCCCCACGCCTCATGGAGCATCCTCCGGCGTCGATGTGTCTCCGCCCGCCGAACCCTCTGGGGCCGGGCCCAACGCCTCGCCTCCCCCGCTTGCCTCGTCCAGCTCCCCGCCGGGCGTCATCGAAAGATTCACACGCTCCGCCCGGACCCGTCCGAGCCAACGGCTCATCGTGATCGCCCCCACGCGCCCGCCCGGGCCGAGCAGATACAAGCGCTCCTCGCCCATCAGCGATCCGTCCGGTAGAAAAACAGCGATAACAAGCCTGCGCGGAGGATGATCGAGCTCGCCCCAACCATCATCCTGCGATGCATCCATGTCGAATCCGACGGGGTCCATTTCGTCCTGCTGCAAGTCACCGAACGTGGTTTCCGTTTGCAGCAAAGCTTCCCCCGCCCGGTCGAAATACATCTCCGGAATCCTCCGGCGCAACTCGTATCCTTTCGCAAGCGTGAGCATGACGTCAAAGGACGGCATCATCTCGACGGAAGCATCGACTCTTCCCACCCCTTCATTGAACGGCAGGTCGAACACCGAACCTGTCGACTCGCGCTCGTTCTGCTCCAGCTTGACCACTCCGATCCGCACCAGTTGATCTTCTTCCGACCACCGGCACTCCAACGCCAGAGCCTCGCTGCGCCGCTGCGCATCGGCCCTGACAACCGAAGCCACACGCTCGATCTGCGCAAGTGTCTCATCGAACGAAATGTCCCGCGTGCGATCGAGAACAAGCGGGATGGAGATGGCAATCAGCGCCCCCATCAACGTGATGGCAACCATGAGCTCAAAGACCGTCAGCCCACGCCGCACACCAGGCCGCCGTGCGGTCAGGACAGAGCACGCCGTTTCAAGGAGTTGTTCAGCCCCCGGAATCCGGCGAGTCCATCGGCTCGAATCCAAAGTCGCTGTCCAACTCATCTTCGGACCACGTCTTGATGTCGTCTTCGGTCCCGTCTTCACCGTCCGGTCCGACCGACCACAACGCGTATTTCGTCGGATCGTCGTCACGCTGCTGCATGTACATCCACTCGTGGCCCCACCGGTCCTTGGGGAGGGGCTTTTCGAGCTGAGGCTTCCACTTCGTCGGATCGAGCTCGGGGTCAAGCGTGTCCGGGCTCCACAAGACCGCGAGCCCTTCCTCGTCCGTCGGGTAGCGGTTGTACTCAAAGTAAAACCACTTGAGCCCCTTCTCGAGGTTCGTCAGATCCGTCTTGCACAGGCTGATGTTCGCGTCATCTCTCCGCGAGAGCACCGCCACGCTCACGATTGCCCCCAACGCGAGCACAATGGCCAGAACGATCATCACCTCAATCAGCGTGAATCCCCGACGGGCTCTCTTGACTCTCTGCCGCATCTTCCTTTCTCCCATCACCTCGTCCTTTCGCCGCAATCAGTTTCCGTGCTCCGATCGTCCTCCCTCGGCCGCACGCCGGGGACTCCCTCAGCATCGACCAATCGCACACTGCGAGCCCACTTCACGCTCGCACGCCCGGTTACTTAGCCCAAACTAGCATAACGCTCCCAACCAATCAATACCACTACCCAAGCGGCCTGCAGGTAAACACCCCACCATATGTCGTATGCCGCCTCACAACGCCGCACTCATCTTCAACATCGGCAGCAACAGCGACACCGCAACCAACACCACCACGCCCGCAATCAGCAGGAGCATCAAGGGCTCAATCAGTCTTACCGCTGTGTCCAGCAGTCGGTTCACCCTTCCTTCAACCGTCTCGGCAATTCCCAGCATCACCTCGTCCACATTGCCAGCCGCTTCCCCGACCGAGATCATCTCGATCACATCCTCATCGAACATGCCGCTCTGCCCAAGTGGACCGGCAAGCGACTCGCCCGCACGCACAGCCTCGATCGCCTCGTCGATCGCCTCCTCCATCAGAATATTTCCAGCCGCGTGCCTGGCAATCTGCATGGCCGTCAGCAACGGCACACCATTGGCCTCCATCGTGCCCAGCATCCTGCAAAACCGGGCCGTCGCCATCGCCCGGGTCAGAGTCCCAATCACCGGAAGCCTCGTGCGAGCCACGACCAGAAACCGGCGCACATCGGAACGCTTGCTCGCACGCCAGAGCGCGACACCCGCAATGACCAACACCACCAGCGTGACCAGTCCATATCGCCCGAGCGCATGGCTGACAAAAAACAGGGCCGACGTGATCGCCGGCAACTCTCCACGCTCTTTCAGTCCGTCAAACACCGACTCAAAGTTCGGCACAAACACCGTAAAAATCACGGCGAGCAGAATCAGACCGACCCCCATCAGCACGCACGGGTAGATCATGTTTCCAATCACCTTCGAGCGCAGCTCGGCCTGTGATTGGACATACTGCCCGAGCCTTTGGAACACCTGCTCAAGGAACCCGCCGCGCTCGCCGGCCCGGATCATCGCAACATGGATCCGCGGGAACACCTGGGGCTGAGTCTCCATCGCCTCGGAAATCTCTCCACCCTCGCCCACGTGCTCAGCCAGCCGGCGAAACACCGCCGCCAACCGCCGATCGCTCTTCTGGCGTCCGAGCAGCGAGAGCGCTCGCATCACCGGCACCCCCGCCCTGAGAAGGTCAGCAATCTGCAAGTACGCCCGGGCAAGCCGAGCGCTCGAAATCCTCCGCCCGAATCCACGCCCCTCACGCTGCTCGCAGACCGACACGGCGGTGAGCTGCTTGGCTTCGAGTTCGGCCAGCACGGCTGCCTCACTCGCCGCCGCGAGCACGCCCTTGACTCGGCCACCCCCGGCCGCAATCGCCGTGTACTCAAAGCTCGGCATCAATCAGCTTCATCGACCCGCAGACCCCGATCTGTTCAACCTCGCAACAACGCCTCGATCTTCTTGACCACCTCCGGATCGGCGACATCCGTCCGCGGGTCGATCCTCTCCACGAAGTTGCCCTCACGGTCAACCAGATACTTGGTAAAATTCCAGCTCGGCTCGGCACTGAGCGCAGCAAGCTGCCTGTACAGCCCGCACGTGCCCTCTCCCTTGACCACAACCTTCTCAAACATCGGGAAGCTCACCCCGTAGTTCTCCGTGCAAAACTGCTCAATCTCTTCATTGCTCCCCGGCTCCTGGTTGTTGAACTGGTTGGCCGGAAAACCCAGCACCACAAGCCCTTCGTCGCGATAGGCGTCATACAGCGTCTGAAGTGACTCATACTGGGGAGTCAGCCCGCACTTGCTCGCCGTATTGACAATCAGCACAACCTTGCCCTTGTACTTCTCAAGCGATTCCGGCGTGCCGTCGATGCGATTCATCGTGTACGAAAGCACGTACCGAGACGGCGCCTCGGCCTGACCCTGATTGCCGTCAGAGTTCGCAGCCTCAACAGCCTCACGCACCTGTCCGCCCGCGTCCTCAGCTCCTGCAGGTTCGGCCTCCCGGGTGCCCGACTGTTCCGCGGGCTCCTGCGTTCCCTCCGAGCATCCGACCAGCGAAGCGGCGAGCAGAGCAATCATCAATCGTTTCATGAACTTCTCCTTGACGATCCGTGCACAGCACCGATCTCAATCTAGACTTTCAACGATGGTACGGCTCAGACGCACCGTTCGATTTTCAATCAACCCCGGCGGGCACACAGATGGCTCCAACGGGTTCGGCGGCGTGCCCGCCATGCGCGGGCTCGGGCGATACTACGAGCTCGACGTTGCATGCACCGGCGAGCCCGACCCACATACAGGATACCTCATCGACATACGCCAAATCGACCGTGTTGTGCGAACCAGCGTTGTCCCACTCATCGCAGAAGCCTGTGCGCTCGCCCCCGAAACGGCCCCGGTCCGCCTGCTGCCCTCCATCGTCAGTGCCGTGTCCAGCTCATCGCTCGGATCCATCTTTGAGTCGGTCACGTGGCGTCTGACCCCGTACCATGCCGTTGCGATGAACGCCGACGATACCTCCACAGCCGTCATGTTGCTCCGATTCGATCTGGCTGCAGCGCATCGGCTCCATGTGCCCGAGCTGAGCGATGAGCAAAACGCCGCTCTTTTCGGCCGATGCAACAACCCCAGCGGACACGGGCATAACTACCAGGTCGAAGTCGCAGTGCGAATCCCTCTCGGCCCCGAACAGGTGTGCCCGACCCCGGCTCAGCTTGAGCAACTCGTCGACAAGCTCATCATTCAGCCGTTCGACCACAAACATCTCAACCTCGACACCCGGGAGTTTGCACCCGGTTCGGGTGTCAATCCCTCGGTCGAAAATATTGCCCGCGTTTTCTTTGAGACTCTCGCAGGCCCCCTGGCCGATGCATTCAGTGGGACCCACCTGGTCTCCATTACCGTATGGGAGACCGATCGGACACGTTGCACGTATCCGGCCTGACAGTCTGTCGCACGCTGTGACGCCTTTGTGACACTCGAGAGGGGTAGACCTGAACCCCATAGAGCGGGTACCGTGTAGAAGAGGAAGAGATGGGCATTGGGCTGATTCTCGTCGAAAAAGGGCTGATTACGCGCGATCAGCTTGAACAGGCGCTGGCCGCTCAGCGAGAAAGCGGTGAGCGCCTCGATCGCGTCCTCGTCCGCCTCGGCTTCGTCTCCCGCAACCAGGTTCTCTCAGCGCTCGGCGATCAGTTCCAGATGCCCGTGGTCGATCTGACCGCATTGACACCATCCCGCGAAGTGCTCGAGACCCTTCCCCCCAAGCTGGTCTACCGCCAGAGCTGCGTGCCCATCGATCGGCATAACGGCACGCTGACCGTCGCCACGAGCGACCCCTTCGAGATCACCGCACTTGACGAGCTTCGCCTTCTGACCGGATGCTCGATTGAGCTGGTCCTTGCCGACGAAGAAGAGCTGAGCAAGTTCATTCGTGTCCACTACGGCGTGGGCGGCGACACGCTGGACCAGCTCTCCACCGATCAGCGCGACGAGCCGGAAGTGACCGCCGGCGACTCACCGGAGATCGAGCAGGCCGAAGAAGCATCGGTCATCAAGCTCGTCAACGACATCCTCGTCGAAGCCGTCAACGAACGCGCCACTGACGTACACATCGAGCCGTACGAAGATGAGCTGGTCGTCCGCTATCGCATCGACGGCATCTTGCAACGGGCAAACGTGCCCGCCACGATCAATCGCTTCGGCGCAGCCATTGTCAGCCGCCTGAAGATCATGGCCAACCTCAATATCGCCGAAAAACGCAAGCCCCAGGACGGACGCATCACCTTCGTCCACCGTCCGGCCAACGGCCCGGCGCAGGAGTTTGACCTGCGCATGAGTGTCATTCCAATGCTCTTCGGCGAAGGTGTCGTCTTGCGCCTGCTGAGCAAGACCGCCGTGCTTCTCTCGCTCAACGATCTCGGGATGGACCCGCAAACGCTGGCCCGATGGGACAATCTCATCACACGCCCGCACGGCATCGTGCTCGTCACCGGCCCCACCGGTTCAGGAAAGTCCACCACGCTCTACGCCAGCCTCAACCGCATCGTCTCCGATGAGATCAAGGTCATCACCGTTGAAGACCCTGTCGAGTATCACGTCCCCAAGGTCAACCAGATCCAGGTCAACACAAAAACCGGGCTCACCTTTGCCTCCGGGCTGCGTTCGATTCTCCGCCACGATCCCGACGTGGTCATGGTCGGAGAAATTCGCGACAAGGAGACCGCCGAGGTTGCCATTCAGGCATCCCTGACCGGTCACCTCGTCTTCAGCACCTTGCACACCAACGACGCTGCCGGCGCAACGACCCGCCTGCTGGACATGGGCGTCGAACCGTTCCTAGTCTCATCGTCGGTCGAGGGTGTGCTCGCGCAGCGGCTCGTGCGTCGCATCTGCGCCGAGTGCGCCGAACCCTACGAACCGCAAGCCGAAGAGCTCCCGCCCGATTGTGAGCTCGGACCCGAGGCATCACCCATGATCGGCCGCGGATGCCGGGCGTGCCGGAATACCGGATTTCGCGGACGCGTCGGAGTCTACGAGTTGCTCCAGCTCGATCAGCACACACGCGAGATGATCATGGAGCGTTGCAACGCTCCCGAAATCGCCCGCCGTGCCCTTGCCGATGGCAAGCTGCGTCTGCTCAAGGACGACGGGTACGAAAAGTTCCGCCAGGGGATCACCACCTTGAGCGAAGTTGCCCGTGCCCTCAGCGCATAGCGCCTTCGTGCCAATCGGCCCTGCATGAGATGACGCTCGCCCAGCCGTGTGCTGGTGTGGTCCGTCACCGTCTTGAGCTCCCGCAAGAGAAAGCCCGGCCTGCGATTGCTTCCAGCAGAAAGGGGGCAGTGCAAGGCCGCCCCCCACATCCGCTTGCCTGCTGTTGTCGCTTACTCGGCCAGCTCAAACAGCGATGAGGCCAGCAGCAACTGACCAATCGGGTCGGTCGCGGCAAACATCCGCAAACCAGCCTCAGCGATGCCGAAGGACGCCTCCTGCGCAGCCTGCGCAGACAGGGCGCCGACCACCTGCGCCAAGCCCGCGCCACCGGATTTGCCAAGCCCGACGACCATGTTCGCAATCAGCGACCTCCCTGAAACGGCACGCACCTCCAGAGCCGACCCGTCCCAGTACGACCAGGTCACCGGCGAACGCAGCGCATCCTTGAGATCGTTGTAGGGAGGAACGATCAGCCCGGGTTCACGCGAACGATCCCAAGGCGAACGCGACATGTTCGCAAGCCCCGACCCCAGGAGCGACACCGTGCCGTATCCCAGGTGCGAAACTCTCTCGGCATTTACAAATGACGCCGAATACAGCTCCCGCCCACGCGGCAACTGCGACGTAAACGCACGCACCGAGCCCAGCCCGTCATCGCCTTGTCCACGAATCTGGCGCACCGCCGCGATGGCCCCCTGTGGTGTTGGCGCGACGACCATCCAGTTGCCTTCATACCCAAACGTCAACTCAAGCGGAATCGGCACCCCCTGAAAGCGGAGCGAGAACAGATCAATCCCGTCATGCGTCCACGGCGCGATCCGCACGTACTTGCCCGCGACGGGGATCATCATCGCCGTCATGTTGGCAAAGTCTGTCAGCTTCTTGTTGGTTGCCAGCATCCGCTCACGATCGCGCACTTCAAGCAGCATGACCGAGCTGAGCAATCCGCCGCCGCCGGTTGATTCCGAGCGATAGACGATCGCATCGCCCCCGAGTGGAGCCACGATGTCATCAAAGAGGTGAATCCCGGTCGACTCGGCAAAGTATTCCACATACTGAGACGCCGGCACTTCGTACTCGTCCAGCTTTTCGACGATGGCACGAAGCATCTCAAGATCAAAGCGGCCGAACGAGGCCGTCCACGCATCGGCCGGCACAAGCTTGAAGTGCTCGCGATCAATCGCGCCGGTCGGAAGCGACAACGCAGACCAGAGCTTGCCGATCTCGTTGATCCGGGCTGTCGTCAAGACGTGATCGTCCTGGTAACTCATGGCCAGGTTCATGTTGAACGCATCGGGCCCGATCAGCCCTGCGTTTTCAAAGTCATCGAACAGGTGTGCCATGTTCGGCTCATCCTCCTGCTCGATCTCGTGCCGGACCATCTCGACCACGGGCGTCAGCGCAGCCATGTCGAGTGTCATCTGCGCCACGGCCTTTCCATGATGTTCAGGATCGGCCCCGGCGATCAAATCCCATGCACCATCAACGAACCCAACGTGGAACTCATATCGCCAAGCGCCTCCACCCTCGCGCGGACCGAACACAATCGCCGGCCCGTCCGGAGGCACAAGCTGCATCATGCCGTCTGCAACCGGAGAAGGCTCGGGCGCGGGCCCACCACCCGTCGCAAGCGCAGCCAAAAGCTGTTCGTGCAGCCCCGCGGCAGACGCCCGGTCTTCAAACTCAAACGAGAGAACCGCACCATAGCCCATCGTCGGCCCGACAATGTCGGGGTCATGCACAATCGCCAGGGTCATCGGTCTGGACACCGTGCTCATCGCCTGGGCAATCAGCTCCGCAGCGGCACGGTCAAATCCTGGAATCTCCGTTGCCAACTCACGCACGCGAACCGGGAGCATGCTCACAGCCTCCACAAGCCCCGCGTCGAGTGGATCGGGTGCCAACTCCCGCATCGGAGCCGTCTCGATGACCAGCAACGGCTGGGCCCCAGCCGATCCTGCAACCAACGCGGCCCCGGCCGCCAGCACCACACCCGATTTCCTGAGTCGCTCTATCATGGCACGTCTCCTGTTTCGATCTCCCGGATCGTACGGGTTCATTCGGATCGGCGATACGAATCTTTCGGGCATATTCCTCACCCGCTTGCATGCCTTTGCATACACCACGAAGCATTCTGCTCGTCCGCCCCAGCGCCCTCGGCGATGTGTGCCGCACGGTTCCGCTGGCTGCCAGCCTTCGATGCGCCTTTCCACAGGCCGCCATCGACTGGCTCGTCCAGGACACCTTTGCCGAGGCCGTCGAAGCCCATCCCGACGTGCGAACCGTTGTGCCCTTCCCAAGACGCCGGCTTGGACAACTGATGAAAACCGGACGAATCGACCGCGTGCTCAAATGGTCACGCTCGCTGCGCACCCCCGGCTATGACCTGGCAATCGACGCTCAGGGACTGTTTCGCAGCGCCTGGCTGACATACTCATCGCGAGCCCCCCGACGGATCGGCTTTGCAAACGCAGCCGAGGGCGCCGCGATCTTCTACAACGAACGGCATCGCGTCGATCGCTCCATGCACACCGTCGATCGCATGCTCGCCCTGCTCGAGCGAGCGGGCATCGAGCCCGTGCCAAACATGCGCCTCTATACCACACCCGACGCTCAGCGCCACGCGGCAGCAGTCTGTCCCCCAAAGCCCATCGTCATCGCCCCGACCAGCCGCTGGCCCTCAAAACGCTGGCCGATCGATCGCTTTCGCACACTTGTTGACGAGTTGCTCAATGCCACGGACGCCCACATCGTCGTCGTCGGAGGCCCGGGCGAACAGGACCAATGCGCCCCGCTGCTCGAACTGGCCCACCAATCGAACCGCGTGGTCGATCTGGTCGGCAAGACTTCGGTCGGTCAGTTGATGGGCGTCATCGAGCGTGCACGCCTCGTCGTCGCCAACGACTCGGCTGCGCTGCACATGGCTGTCGGTTTCAATCGCCCGATCGTCGCATTGTTCGGCCCAACCGATGTCGCGCGTGTCGGGCCGTACCGGCGCGAGTCTGACGTCATCCAGCACCGCCTGCCCGGAGAGCCCATCAATCACAAGAACGATGCACAAGCAGCACTCATGCGCTGCATTGGTGTGGAAGAAGTGCTCAACGCCTGCCTGGTGCGACTGAACGAACGCAACGCGGGGGCTTGTCCAGGTGCGCCGCTGAATCCATCCCGGCCTCACCGCCGGTGAAAGAGCTTTTCCAACTGTTCAATGGACAATCGCACACTCGTCGGGCGACCGTGCGGACATGACGCACTCCTTTCCACTCGATCGCGCATCCGCAACAGCTCCTCCATTTCCGCATCACTCATGTGATCTCCAGCCTTGACCGCCGCCTTGCACGCCATCATGTCGAGCACTTCGTGCAGCGCCGCCTCGTCCGAAGGCACAAACCGCTCGGTCTCGGCCTTTTCGAGTAGCTCTGTGATGAACTCGGCCGGGTCAACGCCTCGCTGAAACAGGAGCGAAGGAAACGACTCGACCCCCAGCGCGGTCGGGCTCATCGTTCTCAGGGTAATCCCGCAACGATCGAGCAGTGGGCCGAGTTGCTCGACCAGCTCCATCTGTCGCCGCGTCGCACACACCATTACCGGCGTGAGCAACTGCTGGCTCTCCAGAGGCCCTCGATTCACCCGCGCCGCAAGCCGCTCAAACATGATCCGCTCATGAAGCGCGTGCTGATCGATGATGATGATGCCCTGGGCATCCTGCGTCACCAGATAGCTGTTGTGAATCTGGAGCACCCGATCAACACGCCTCGGCGTCGGCAAGACCTGCTCTGTTGCCTCCCATCCCCCGGAAGGCTCTGCCTGTTCTTCATCGGCCGGGGCCATCGCCTGGCGAATCTCCCGAGGCGCCGGCATCGGCCCACGACGAAGAAACTCGACCAGCGCATCCGCTCGCACCTCGTGCTCGACACCTCTGCCAGAGCCGGGAAGTCCCGGCGAGAACTTCTGAGCTCCCTTCGTTACCGAAGGCGTCAAGTCGGCAGCGCCGAGCGCCTCACGGACCGCATGCAAGACCGCCTGGTGGACCGCCGACTGATCCCGAAACCGCACCTCCAACTTGGCCGGATGAACGTTCACGTCGACCGCCCGTGGCGACATCGCGATCAACAGCACCGCGGTCGGATGCCTGCCCGGCTCGATCAGCCCTCGATACGCCTCCTTGAGCGCGTGCTGAATCGTCCGATCGCGCACCGCACGCCCGTTGAGAAACACATGCTGCGCCCGCGGCGTCGCCCGCGCGATCGCTGGTCGTCCAACAAGCCCCCACAACGAAAGCCCACGCTCATCCTCAAACAGATCCGCCCGCGCTTCAATCAGCTCCTCGGCCAGCTCCTTTCCCAGCAACGCCAACACCCGATCCCGCGGCTGCTGATTCGGTGTCGTCTCCACCCTCACCCGTCCGTCGCATCGTACAACAAACCCCACATTCGGGTGCGCCATGGCAAGATCGGTCATCCATTCCAGGCATCGGCTCTGTTCGGTTCCCGGCGTTCGCAGAAACTTCCGCCGTGCTGGCGTGTTGAAAAACAGATTGCGCACTTCGATCGTCGTCCCGGGCGCCCCGGCCGCCGGACGAGGCTCGCGCACCTCGTCCCCTTCGCAGACGATCTCCCACGCCTCATCCTGCTCGCGAGGCTTGGAAAGCACGCGCATTCGTGCCACCGACGCAATCGACGCAAGGGCCTCGCCGCGAAACCCCATCGTCACAATCTCATCAAGATCCTCAGCCCGACGAATCTTGCTCGTCGCGTGTGGGCTGATCGCCAGTGCCAGCTCCTCGCGGGGAATCCCGCACCCGTCGTCTCGCACGCGAATCAGCTCGATCCCGCCGCCTTCCAGATCGACCTCTACCCGCGTGGCGTTTGCGTCAAGACTGTTTTCGACCAGTTCCTTGACCACGCTGGCGGGGCGCTCGATGACCTCCCCCGCTGCGATCTGGTTGATCAGCAACGCCGGCAGCTTCTGTATCGAAGGGCGATTCTCAATCCCGGACTCTGGACCCATCGGGCGATTGTACGGGCTTGGGAGCCGCCGGCCGCATGAGTATCATGTCCCCATGAGCGACTCGATTTTCAGCCGGATCATTCGTGGGGAAGTCCCCTGCCAGAAGGTATACGAGGATGACATGTGCATCGCAATCCTCGATATCAACCCCCTCAGCGAAGGGCACACGCTCGTCATTCCGAAAGAGCCGGCCGAAACGCTCGACCAGCTTTCCGATGAATCGGCAGCCGCGGTCGGGAAAGTCCTTCCTCGGATCGCTCGCGCCATCATGAAGGTCACCGGCGCTCAGGCCTTCAATGTGCTCCAAAATAACGGCGTGGCCGCCAGCCAGCTCGTTCCTCACGTCCACTTCCACATCATCCCGCGCTTTCCCGATCGCAACGGCCAGGCCGGTCTGAACATGGAGTGGGAGCCAATCGATCAGGATCCCGAGCAGGCTGCCGAGTTGGGGCGGCGAATCGCCCGGCTGCTCTGATTCCCCTGCCTCCTCCCCGCTTTCAGGCCCCTGCGCCCGATCCGCCACGCAACGTCCCCGCCGGCCGTCCGGGAACATCGCTTCCCGCACGATCGGCGCGGGTTGAGCCGATTGGCATGCAGATTCGTCCATGCGCTGAACACCGCAACCCTTCCGGTCGATCCAACCAGTCCCATGACGACGTTGCCTCGCCCCATGCGTTCCGAACCGGCGCTGTCCGCGACTGTCTCGCCGTCGGCCGTCGTGCTGTGCTCCACAGCCGTCGTCGTGGCCACAACCTATCTTCTCGGAGCTTCATGGCTTGCCACCTCCCTGCTCGGGCTTCCGATCGGGTTGTGGCTCATCGCCGCGGTCTACGCATGCTGGCGAAGGGGCTGGCTTGAACTGCTCGAAGCATCGCTTCCCGCGATTGATCGCCAACGCTGGATCGCACTTTCACCGCTCACACAGCGCCGCCTCGCACCGATACTCCGATACTGGGTCGCTCTCCGCGCGATCGTGTCTGATCTACTCATCGCTGCGTGGAACTTCGAGCACCGTTCTCTGGACGATCTTCGAAACTGCGCTTGCCAGGCGCTTGACGCTCATCCCGAGCTGGCCGCTCCTGTGAAAATCGTGATCATCGCCCCCGAGGAAACTGCGCACGCCGTGATGCGCCATGAATCGCCGGTCCCGGTTCGCTGGAGACTTCTTGCAGACGCCGACGTCATGCCCGCACACGGCATTGATGTGGTCTTCCGGGTCGATGACATCCAGCGCGGCCTGGCAACCCTCCCGGAACCGGAAGGCACCGAAGCCACCTGGTTCGACTGGTCCATCCCAAGGCCGCTCTCGTTTGCCAGCGTCTTCCCGCACCAGAATGATCCCGCGCAAGTCACCATCGACCTGCTCCCCGACAGCGAGTCCGACGATCCGCTCGTCACCGCGCTGCTCGTCGCAGCCGGTGTTCAGGCCAGATGCCCGGCACGCCTCTCACTGATCGATCGGCTCTGCGGCCGGATCCCGCTCGATGGCATCGAACAGCCCGGCGCGATCGACCCGGGCGCATTTCGCGTCCGAGCGATGCGCAGACTCGCCCAGATTCTCGCGCCACGCGATCCCGCGCAAGCCACCGTGCTTGAACGAATGGCCGCCGCCGTTGTCAGCGCATGGCTCGTCACTCCCGCAGCCCGCATTCCCATGATCGACCGACGCTCGCTCATGGAAGACATGGCGCGATTCCTGGCCGATCGACCGGAAACGTGGCTGCGCCTTGCCGCCATTCGCTTTGCCAACCTTGACGACGAAGCCGCCATCGATGCCCTGCTGCGCGCCGATCCGCTTGTTCGCGCCCATGCCGACCAGCTCGTGCTCGATCAGCACGCTTTCGTTCAGTCTGAGATGGACCTGGGGGGCGCAGGCTCACTGACACTCGGGCGCATCTGCGCCGGCGTCTGTCTGCTCGCCGCCCAGCATGACTACGAACAGCTCGACTTCCTCCGCGATGATCTGATCGAGGATCTTCGCTACGCCGGATGGTTTGTCGGGCGCGACCAGGACGCCGTGGTGCTTTATCGCGTCATCAGGGAACTCACGCGGGTGCGCCGCGCCGAATCACGCGGCCTGCCCGCCATCGGTTCAACATCTGACCGGCACGCTGCCTGAACATCCACCACCCTGCCCGGCGCTACCCCCGCACATCGAGCCTCGGACGTCTTGGCCCTTCGTCCGCTCGCCCGTCAGAGCCGTAACTCGGATGCTCCTCGCGGTCTTCCTGGGCCTCTTCCTGCGTCTCGTCCTTGAGATTGCGCACCGCGTCGGCGTGTTCAAGCTCGACCACATCCTGCGTCTCGGCCTGTGACGGCTTGGCCTTGTCCTTCCGCGCCGTCTCCCGAGACTTCTCGCTCTGGCCCTGTTTCGACACCAAGTGTGCGCCGGAAACGGACCCGGCGAGATTGGAAATCGAGCCGGTCATGCGCGCTTCATCGGCGAGCGGCACGCTCAGAGCACCCGAAAACACCCGGTTGTCCCAAGAATTTCCGCTTATCGGATCTCGACGCCCGCCCAATCGATCCCGAACGATCCGCGCACGCCTCTTACAGCCCGATGATGTTGACGCCACAATCCACGTAAATCGTCTCCCCCGTCACTCCACGCGAAAGGTCCGAAGCAAGCCACGCCGCCGTTCCACCAACGTCCGCACCCTCGACGTTGCGACGCAGCGGCGCACGCTGGAGATTGTGCTCGGCCATGGAGTCCGTCCCTCCGACGGCCGAGCTTGCCAGCGTGCGGAGATACCCCCCCGAAATCACGTTGACGCGGATATTCTGTTCGCCCAGTTCCGACGCCAGATACCGGGCCGTACATTCCAAAGCCGCCTTGGCCACACCCATGACGTTATACCCCGGCACCACCTTCTCGGCGCCGTAGTAACTCATCGCCATGATCGACCCTCCACCGTTGGCTGCCATCTGCTCACGCGCTCGATGCGCCATGGCCAAAAGCGTGTACGCGCTCACGTCGATCGCGCCCAGGTACGCCTGCCGCGGCGTCCCCGCAAACGCCCCCGGCTGAAGGTAGGCCCGATCCGCAAACGCGATCGAATGCACGAGAAAGTCCAGCCGGTCATGGTCGTTCTGGTACCGTGCAAACACTTCGTCCAGATCAGCATCGCTCGACGCATCCATCGGCACAAGCCACGGGTCGCTCACCCCGAGCTGCTCGATCGCGCGTCGTGTTCGCCGCTCGTTCTTGTCACCAGGAAGGTGTGTGAACGCGCAGCGCCCGCCCTGCTCGATCAACGACTTGGCAATATGCCACGCATACGAGCGGTCATTGGCAATGCCCACGATCAGTCCGGTCTTTCCTTCGAGCAATCCCATCGTCGCTCCTTGTGGCATTCCTTCCGCGCGGAAACCTCGTTGTCCCTAGTGCGCCACACGCACGCCGAGCATCGGCGAAATCTCCTCGATCGCCTTGTCCAGCAACGCGCGATCACGCGCTTCGGCGTTGAGCCGCAGTAACGGCTCTGTGTTGCTCTTGCGCACGTTGCACCACCAGCCTTCGCTCTCAAAGCAATCAATCGTCACGCCGTCCAGCTCGTCGATCGCGCCCCGATCCTGGAAGTGCGCCTTGAGCGCTTCAAGTGCTTCATCCTTCTCTTCGATCTCAAAGTTGATCTCACCCGACTGCTCGTACCGGGCGATCGGTGCGATCAGCTCGCTGAGCGGCTCGTCCAGTTCGCTCAGAACCGACAACACCGTTGCCATGGCAATCACGCCCGAGTCCGCGTTGAAGTTCCTGGCAAAGTAGAAATGCCCCGACAGTTCGCCGCCGAACACGGCCCTGTGCTCGCTCATCAGCGATTTCATGAACACATGCCCGACGCGCCCGCGATATGCCTTGCCCCCGGCCTTTTCGACTTCTTCTGCTACTGCCCTGGTCGATCGAAGATCGTACACCACCGCCGCACCGGGGCGCTGCTGCAGATACCACCGTGCGATCAGTGCCGTCAAATGGTCACAACCGACGACCTGGCTCTTCTCATCAACCACGACACACCGATCCGCATCGCCGTCGAAACAGATACCAAGATCGGCCTTGTGCTTGCGCACCGCGTCCTGGAGCTGCACCAGATTTGAAGCCACAAGTGGATTCGGCTCGTGCGCAAACTCCCCTTTCGTGTTCTCAAAGTTCAACTCGACGATCTGCAGCCCGTCGATGTTCTTCCCATTCTTGCCGAAAATCCTGGGGATCATCGTTCCCGCCATCGCGTTGCTTGCGTCGACGACAACCTTCAGCGGCTTTCCCCCGAGCTTCAGAAATGACAGCACGTGCTTGCGGTACGGCTCCCACAAATCCCGCTCCTCAACGGATGTACCCGGCACCGGCTCGAGCGTTCGATCCACCATCGCAGCATGCTTGCGAACCTCGGCCAACCCGCTGTGCTCACCCACCGGCTTGGCCTTGCGCTTCGAAACCTTGAACCCGTTGTACTCCGGAGGATTGTGACTGGCTGTCACCATCACGCCGCCAGCGCAGTCCAGGTAGTTGATTGCGAAATACACCATCGGCGTATCCACAAGCCCCAGATCAATCACGCTGGCGCCACAGGCCCGGATCCCCTCAATGAGTTGCTCGGCCAGCTGCGGACTGCTCGCACGCATGTCTCGACCCACAACGAGGTTGCGCATCATCGGAGTCGTCTCGCCCGCTGCCGCTGCATCATCAAGCAGAAACTTGGCACATCCGTATCCGATCTGCCAGGCCATCTGGTCATTGAGCAGATCCGGATACACCCCTCGAATGTCATATGCCTTGAAGATTCGTCCGAGCATCGATCCCCCATTCCTGTGGGCAGAAAGTGTGCTGCTGTGGGACCGTGATACTAGCGGCCGATCTCGAAATGGCTACCCCCGCTCGTCTGCTTCAAGTCGGCGTACGAAACAACGCCAGACATGCAGCGAGCGCATGCGCTCGGCATGCGCCGCCGCTGCAAGCCAGCTGACCAGACGTAAAACACCCGGACAAGGGGATAGATCCACCAGACTCTGCGATCTCATGTCCGACCTTGGCCGCGTCGACTCCACTCTCTGACTGGTCGAACGCCCGTGCGACGGCGATCGCATCGCTCCAGTCATCGCCGAAGAGCTCCCGCCCTCGGCCAGCGTCGGTCAAGAGCAAGCCCCCGAGCGGACGCGAATGGAGCTTTTGCCCATCCAGCAGGAGCGACAGATCAGAGCGCGCAAGTTCGGGGTCGAGCAAGTGCACCTGCACGGTTCGTCCGGCCCGGACCTGAGCATCAATTGCCACTGCGCCCGATGGTTCATGCCCCCCCACAACTTTGCGCACAATGAAGTCGCCACGTCCGAACCGTTCGCGGTATTCGTCAATGGCCAGACCAATATAAAGCCCCGACGCAAGCATCCGCCGATCGGCATGATCGAACGTGTGCGCCACCTCCCGGATCACTTCGATCGCCGGCCGACCGGACAACTCGCAAATCAGGTTCCGCTTGGCAGATGTCACGACGACGGGCGAACCAACCGGTCGACATCCCTGAGCCAGCACCACGTCGATCGCGACGTCTCCCCCGATCGAGAGCCCAACCAGACCGCCGGTTCGTACGCGCGGACCATCCACGAGCGCCGCAGGCTTGCCGTGGGTGTTTGAAGTGAGTGCCCCCAAAAGGGGGACGCTCTTGAAGGCTGCGTCAAGCCTGTCAATGGGCCGACTCGTCGGCATGGTCGCCGGATCGATGAGCACGATCGACCCCCGGTGTGCGTCGATCAGCATGCGCTCGGCGACCAGGGCGTCCCAATCATCGTCCCGGGTTGGTTCTTCACGCGGGTCAATCGCGAAGCGCCGCACGGAAATGCCGGGGATCTGTGCTGCCAGAAGGGCAACGCCTGTGCGCTGTTCGAGTGTCGATCGGCCCCCGATCAAACCAGGGGACGAACACCCGATGATGGCGTCGGTCCCCAACGCCTCGGCCGTGCGCGCCGCGATCGTTGCAGCCCGGTCCATCAGGCCGGCACTCACGAACAGAAACGCAAACTGCGCCGCTCCCGGGCCGATTTGTTGGCGTACCTGCTCAATAACGTGCAGCGTGGCAAGCTCGGGATCGTGGTGGCCGGAAAGCCCCCACCCCATACGTGCTCCGTAAATCTCAGGTTCGCTCTCAACATGCCCCATCGAGAGGCACTGTACCCCTCGTCATCGGGCCGAGAGAGAGCGCCGGCGGGAGAGCTGGTCGGAAACCTCCGGTCGGACATGAATGCCCACACAACCCGGCACCGAGGCTTTGCCCGACGGGTCGTTCTCACGCCGTTGCGGCACTGCCTCATCCAATCCGAGCGCGTCCCAAAGCCTCTCCACGACGACATCCATCACCTCATCCTGGTAATCGTCCAGGCGGGCAAGATGCTCGCGGGCTGCGTTGATTTCAAGCGTGCGACAGACGCTCCGCCGATGGGATACCGGACGAGCGATTCTCCGAGTACTCTGGTCTTTTTGCATGACAGCCTTTACTTCTCATCGTTCTCTGAATCCCTCCATCCATGGAAGGCCGGCTGTCTCTTGTCCGTGTCGGGATTCCACCCTCATTGGACTACACCCGGATCAGATGCTCCCATCCCTGGGACGGGCCCGATCAACGCAGATCGGCGCCCACGTTTTCTACGGCTCGACAAGCCGGAAACTTGAGCACGTTTTCCGCAGATGAACGACAATTCCCGCAATTCCCGCAGCACACCCTGCAGCACCTGCGCTTTGCGACGATTATCCCGGACCTTCACCACAACGAGCGTCACCGGCACAAGGGGCCGGCCCCCACCAGCAGTCCCATGCTTGTGCGGTTCCTACGCACTTGAGACTCAGCTGCGCGCCTTCAGGGAGACTGCGGATCGAGCGGATCGATGCGTTCGGGAGTGATGATCCGCACACCCAGCGCCGAGTCGAAGGTGCTCTGGCCGATCACGCCGACGATCGCACCGATCAACTCCTCGTAGTCTTCGCCGGGCCCGGGACGCAGGTAGCCGATCGTGCGCTGGTATCCCCGCCCGTCGACGGACTCAACGCGATACATGAGCGGCAGGCGGTTGCCGTCATACAGAGTACTGGGCGAAACACGTCCGATAACGGTGTACGAACGCGACGTCTGCCAGGCCCGGATCTGCTCGGCAAGCTGGCTGCGGCGTTGGTCGGCCTCGTCGAGCGTCTGCTGGATGCGGCGGCGCTGGTCGCGAAGCTTCATCCGCAGCTCAATCCAGCGAATTCGCTGCTGGATCGACTCGACCAGGGCGGGCTCGGAAGCCAAAGCCTTGGCACTTCGACGACACTCGGCCAACAGCTCCTCAAGCCCCGCGTCCATCTGCTCACGCGGCAGCGACCGCAACTCGTCGAACGCCTGATTGAGCTGCATGATCGTCAGAGTTGCCAGATCACGCGAGGGCTCGACAGCCTTGGGCTGGGCGACGCCGTCCGTCGCGAGCGTTTCGGCTTGCCCGGTCGCTTGAACCGGGGGAAGGTCCCGCGTCACAATCGGTCCGAGCAGTGAGGTATCCACGCCCTCATATGTCGGGGGCCCCTCCTCTCCTGCCTCGACGGTTTTCACATCTTCCTTCGGGGGAGCGACTTTTCCGGGTTCAGGATCGTCGGTCGCCCGAGCCGGCGTGGCGCCCTCGTCGGGCCGGCTGACCGACGCCAGCTCGCCCGGGGTGGGCGTGCGCAGCTGGTCCTTCTTGACAAACCCGCGCGGCAGGCGCAACGCACGGGGGGGTTTGACCAGGTACTTGGTGACCTTCTGATCGAGCCCCACCGCTTCCTCGACAAGTTCGAGCCTGGTGCCGACCGGCAGAGGCTCTTCATACAGCGGACACCAGCTTCCGCTGGCGCCAAGCAATGCACTCGGCGCGAGCAGGCTGCTCGGCTTGGTCAGTTCGATGGTTGTGTCGTCAATCTTCCGCGAGCGCGACGCCTCGACGTAGACGTTGAGCGATTCCGGATACACGACCTCGGCCCAGCCGTTCGACTCGCCGAGGACCTGCACCAGCGTGCCCGGCTCGAGCGTGGTGACACGATAAAACCTGGGCATGTCGCCCGCCCGCATGGCTGCTCCGGATTCTCCGACGACGGCATATTCGGCCGCCTGAGACGATGCGATCTGAGAAATCAACGCCACGGCGACGAGGGCACATGCACGGGCGAGGTGAAACATCATGACGGGCTCCTTGACCACGGTGCACCAAACAGGTGTGATCACGCGCTCAAGTGTACGCGATCAGGAACGATCCATCGTCAAGGAGGGGCAAGTCTCCCCCCGTCAGGGCTTTGACCACCGTTCCCGACGGCGCTACGTTGAAGTCTCATGAGAATCAAGAGGGTGCTTTCGTGCTCGGTCGTAACGGGGCTGGTTCTGGCGAGCGGGTGCTCGTCGCCGCTGTCGCGCCATGCCGAGCGCGAGTTGCGGGCAGCGGTTCGCGAATCCGTCCGGCGTGCACTTGCCGATGCCGAGGCTCACTCGAGTCCGCGGACAACCTCACGCGAGAGCTCGCTGGAATCGCTCGGACTCTCAGAGGAAGTGCTCAAACAGCTTCAAACCGACTACGACCCCGAGCGGTACCTGGAAGAACTGGCATCCCAGGTTGAAGGCGCACAAAGCGAAGGCGCCGAGGCCATCAAGTATCTCTTGAGCGACGATTTCTTCGGGCGACAACCTGAGATTCTCGCCGTTTCACTCGAACGGGCCATCAAGGCAACCGTCCGGCACAATCTGGATGTCGAACTCGCCCGGTTCGGACCGGCCCAGCGCGAGGCAGACGTTGTCGCAGCACTGGCAGCATTCGACTGGGCGTTCGTCGGCACCTTGGACTGGCAGGATACGGACAACCCGCGAGGCTCAAT
>RFGK01000221.1 GCA_003697045.1 Planctomycetota bacterium | reverse complement strand
CTTACAGCTCCACCATTGGCATATCCGTCTCGATATGCGCCTCCCGGGCCGGCAGCTGCACCTCGCGAACGAATACGCCCAGCGCCTCATGCGACTCGGCCATCTGCGTCCGCGTGTCGGCTGCGTTATACAGTCGCGCCCGCGGCACTGCGACCGCTGCCGTTGCCTCGGGCACCTGGCCCGGCCCTTCGTCGACGATCATGTCGTCATACCCGGCCTCGGGCCGCTGAAGATCTTGGCCGTCGAGCACCGCCATCACGTCCAGCGCGATCTGCGCTTCGGCCTTGCTCTGCCCGACCACGGGGATCGCCTGCTCAAACGCCTGAAGCATGCCGGCGTGATTCTCAAAAGTGCCGGCCTTTTCCGCCCACGTGGCCGACGCGAGCACAATGTCCGACATGTCCACCAACGGGCTCGAAAGAGTGTCGATGGTCACCAGGTGCGGCCTTTCAAGTGCTTGCAACACCGCATCGGTCGCCCATGTGCTCGGATAGTTACCTGTGACGATCGCAGCTTCGATTTGACCTGCCGATACCTTCTCAAGCCACTCTTCAAAGCCGACGCTGCCGCCGAACGCGTCGAGCACGCGTCTGACACCACGCGCGTTGGGCGCCTTCTCGGCGCAGATGCGAAAGGCCTTGGGATCATCCGGCGAAGCGCCCGGGGGGAAAATCTGGTCTTCGCCGTCGATCGGCACCGGGCCCATGGCCAGCACGGCGTCCGGGTCAAGCCGGCGGGCCATCTGGGCGAGCAGGAAGGCGTCCTCGCAGCTCAGCATCGGGCTGACGAGCAGGCCCACACGCTTGCCGCGCACGCTTTCGATCATCTGGTCAATCGTCTTCTGCCAGCCGCTTTCGGCCAGAATCCCGTGCTGCCGCCGCATCGGCACGCTCAGCCGATCTTCGCTGTGCACAAACTTCCAGCCGAAGCGCACCTCATCGCTGATCCACCACTTGTTGACCGCCATGTTCGTCCGCGGCTTGACGCGATACACCCGTCCCTGATTGTGCTCAATCCAGATGTTGTCGCCCGAAGCCGTGATCCCGTCGATCGAGGGCGTGCGCTTGAGAAACCACACCCGCTGGGCAAAGAGAAAATCCTTCTCCAGCAGCGCCCCCACAGGGCACAGATCCACCACATTGCCCGACAGCGGATTGTCCAGCGCCACGCCGGGGAACACGTCGATCTGGCTGATGTTGCCCCGGCCGTCGATCATCAGCTCGCCCGTGCCCGGAATCTCCCGCGCAAAGCGCACGCACCGAGTGCACATGATGCAGCGGTCGGAATAGATCAGCACATGCGGGCCCAGATCCTTCTTAGGCTGCTTGACTTTGACTTCCTCAAAGCGACTGGTCCCGCGCCCGTAGCGGTAGCTGAAGTCCTGCAGCGTGCACTCGCCAGCCTGGTCGCACACCGCGCAGTCCAGCGGGTGATTGATGAGCAGATACTCCATCACCGCCTTCTGGTTCGCGACGGCTTTGGGGCTCGTCGTGTAGACCTCCATCCCCTCAGCACACTCGGTCGCACACGTGGGCAGAAGTTTCCCGCCCATCATCGGCTCGACCTTGCCATCGTTCCGCGGGTTGGGAGCCCAGATCTCGGCCAGGCAGATGCGACACTGGGCCGGAACGCTCAATCCGGGGTGGTAGCAATACTGGGGAATCTCCTCGCCGCAGCGATTGGCGACGTCGATGATCTTCTCCCCGGGCTCAAACTCGCAGACCTTCCCGTTGATCTTGATACTCGGCATGGCGTCTCCGAAACGGCACCGGTCGGCTTGGCCCCCACAGGCGATGGGAGCGTGTTGCCCGTGAGCCGTGGGCAGATCATAGGAGTGGGGGTCGGCTGCTGCACCCAACGAACGCCTCGATGATCGACCTTGGCGGGCACTTCCGCTCGGGCCTGGTTCCACGTGCCGGCCAGTTGGACTCGTCCGGCAACGGAATACGCAGCAGTCGTCAGCAAAGCCCCAGCGGGATCACCACGCCCGAGCGTCTCAAGACCCTTCCTCTGCCATGCATGCCGCGCTTGGGCTTCCGGCCCGCCTCGCCTGCTACCCTTTGCCCATGCCGAGCGGCAAGTTCCAGGCCCCCAAGGGCACACGCGATCTCTACCCCGACGATGTCCTGCGCAGACGCTATCTCACGCAGGCCTGGCGCGATGTGTCCATTCGTTTCGGTTTCGACGAGATTGAAGGGCCAACTTTCGAAACCACCGATCTTTATGCCGTCAAAAGCGGCCAGGGCATCCTCGGCGAGCTGTTTCAGGCCTTCAGCGGCAAATCGTCCGAAGAAGTCGAACAGGTGCGCAAGACCGGGCGGGCACCCTTTGCCCTTCGTCCCGAGTTCACCCCGACGCTGGCGCGCATGTACGCTTCCCGGGCCCAGCAGTTGCCAAAGCCCTGCAAGTGGTTCACAGCCGGGCCTTACTTCCGGGCCGAGCGGCCGCAACGCGGGCGACTCCGCGAGTTCCTCCAGTGGAACATCGACTTCCTCGCCGACGACGGCTCACTGGAAGGACGCGCCGCGGCCGAAGCCGAAGTGCTCGGCGTCGCAGTCGAACTCTGCCGCACGCTCGGGCTGACGCGCAACGACTTTGCCGCCAAGATCAGCCATCGCGGAGCCGTGGCCGACTGGCTCACCGAACGCGGCGTCACGCCCGATCAGCACGAGCCGGTCATGCAACTTCTCGATGCGGCTGCCAAACTGCCCATCGAGACCATCGAGCTTCGACTCGGCCAACTCGGGCTCGATCCCAAGCTCGCTCGATATTTCAAGGCTGGCATGCCCCCCGTGATCAAGGTCGAAGAAGAAGGTGTGCGAAAAGTCGGCGTGTTCAAGCAGGTCACACCACTGTTTACAACACTCATCCGTCGCGGGCTCGTCGGCGTTGTCGAGTTCGATCTTTCAATCGTGCGCGGCCTGGCATACTACACCGGCACCGTCTTCGAACTTATCGCCGAGGGCGAGCGCGCCATCTGCGGCGGCGGACGCTATGACAACCTGATCGAGCTGTTCGGCGGCCCGCCGACGCCGGCGGTCGGTTTCGGTATGGGTGATGTGGTCCTCAGTCTCCTGCTGGAAGATCGCGACCTGATTCCTTCTGGACCGGAGCTTGCCCAAGCCGTCTCAAGACGGCCCGCCTCGGTACGCCCGGATGTCTTTGTTATTTCCGCCGACGACGAAGCCACCGATCAAATCGCAGAGCGCCTGGTCTACATGCTCCGCCGCGGCGTCGAAAGCGACGTGTGGCGATCACGTGAGAATCGCAAGCCCTGGCAGCCCGACCGCTATGACCCGCGCGCAGGCGGGATTCGCCCCCTGCACGCTCGCCATACCTACAAGACCACGCGAAACCTCAAAAAACTCCTTGCCGATGCAGAAAAACAAATGGCGAAGTTCGCAGCCATCGTCCACGGGCCCGATCGCGTACAACTCAAGCATTTCGACGCGCGCAAAGACCTGACGCCCGGCGATCTCTCCCCAGCCCTTGCCAATCTTGCCGAGTTCAACATCGATCCGAAAAGTCTCGGCTATGTCGGGCGCGCCGTCGCGGCGCTCGCCTGATACGCCTCGCGTGTGCGCAGAAACCACGCAAGATGGTCGCCATTGTCTTGCTTACAACTCCGCCGCCCGTGTGCGCACGTTATCCAGCACATTCATGAAGTTGATGTAGCTGTCATATGGCGAGTCGTACGGGCTGAAATACTTGTGCACATCCCCATCGGCCCAGAACTTCGTGCACATGTAGTAGAAATGATCGCTCGTCGTCAACTTGCGCCAGTCATTGAGCAGGCACAACGCCCGTTCCCTGGCTTCGGCGTCGCCGCTTGCCATCGCCTCGGCCACACGATCCTTGATGTCGCGCTCAAGCCGATACGTCTCCTCCAGTGCATTCCATTGCATGGCATTGCCGCGCCACGCCGTCAGATCACGCTCCGTGTCGGCCCACGAGATAAAGTTGTGCACGTCATACTCGCCCACCGGATCGAACCGCCTGAAAACCTCGCTTGGCGTGTTGAAATGGTTTTCTCCGGGAGCGACGTCAAAAATCGCCGCAGGCAAATGCTCGAGAAAACTGAAGATCCCCGTATCTTCCCATTGGTGCTCACCAAAGGTCTCGTAGTCCATGAACAGGTTGCACAGAAACCCATCGCCGTTGATCTGGTGCACCCACCGGGCAAACTTCTCGGCCGTCAACGGCCACTCTTCCCACGCGCGATTACCAAACCGGAACGCGATGTCATCACTCAGCCGGTAGTTCTTGAGCAACAGGCCGAACGGGCGATTCTCGCGCCCCGTCAATACACGCCCATCAAGCGCCGGCGGGCGATACACATAGTTCGGGCTGCGAAACCCCAGCAGGTGGTCAACGCCTTCGCAAAGCGTCCCATAGAACCGCGGTGTGCCTTCTTCATCGGTCATGTTGGCAAGCGCCCGCGCAAGCTCGTTGGAGTAAATCAACTCCGTATTGCGAAACACCGTCGGAGTCTGCCCGAACAACTCCTCGATCTTCTTGGTGTGCAGGCCGACCTGGTCTCGAAACTCGGTGAATGAATACAGGAATGCCAGTGAGTGAAAGTACGTTTCGCCGATGAACTCGCAGCATCCTGTCTCGGCAAGCTGGCGGAAAAGCTCGATCACGTCGGGGGTAAAGCGCTCCATCTGGTCGAGCACGGTGCCAGTGATCGAATAGCTGACCTTGAAGTTGCCTTCGTGCCGACGCACCAGGTCCAGAATGAGCCTGGTCGCCGGCCGGTAGCACTTGTCGGCCACCTTCTCGCAAATCCGACGATTCGCGTCATCATCAAAGTAGAACGGGTCTTCATCAAAGACCGAATACCGGCGCAGCCGATGCGGCTGATGGACCTGAAAGTAGAACACCACTGAAGCCATGACGCGCCTCCCATGAGGGGTATATCCGCCTGCATTGTTTCAGCAAAGTTCCCCCGGGCAACTCAGGTACGCACGGATGAGCCCACCGCGATCGCTGCAGGCAGGAGGATCATGACCGGGATGAACACGCCGATCGCCGGCGGAAGCCCCGGAATTGCAGCCGAAGAACCCAGCACGCCCCCCATCAGCGCCGTCAGCGAAATAGGGGCGCACTTGAGCGACTGGCGCGCCATGTTGACCGGCTCGCGGGTCACAAAAAACGGCATCGCAAGCGAAAGCGTCAGCAAATTGCACACCCACACCGACACGCGCCCCCACCGTATGCGCATCAGCTCCTCCTGGGTGCGCTCATCAAGCAGGTCCCGCCTCTCGAGCATACGCCCGGTTTGGCGAAAGCTCAGGCAATTGCGATACGCCTTGTATCGGTTGAGCTTGATCTGTGTCGGGTCCAGCGCCGTTTCGATCCGGTCCACCGGCTCCGGCGTGCCGTGCTCGGTCCGGGGCTCGGCCATGCCCCCTTCCAGCACCCAACCAGTCCCGTCCCATCGCGCGCTTTCCGCACGAATCGCCCGCTTCGGTCTGCCGTCGGATGCACGCTCAATCACAAACAGGTCATAGAGCACTTCCTGATCGGCGTCGAACTGGCGGGCCTGGATGATCCGCCCGCTCCCATCAGGCGTCAGCGGCAGATGCGTCGAGCCGATCCGGTCGCGCCCCGCCGACGCATGATCGCGCGCCAACAGCGGAGCAATGCGCGGAATCACATACTCCTGATTGAGCGCCTGGACCACCGTCAATCCGATCGCAACGATCATGATCGGTCGTGCGACGCGCGCGAGGCTCTGCCCGGCTGCAAGCATCGCTACAAACTCGCGATGCCGTACAAACTGCGTGCATGTAAACCCCATCGCCCCCACGAGCACAAGCCCGAGCAGGAAGTTGAACAACTGCAACAGCCGCGGCCACCACAAATCGACGATCACGCCGACCGTGGCAATCGCCTGACGCACAAAGCCCGGATCTTCCACGCCGCGCCTCTCGAGCATGCCCGTGGCGATGCGAGCAAACCGGTCGATGTTGATCGATGCATCCACCGCCACGACAAAGCAGAAAAGAATGACCAGGAGTGCGACAATGTTGGTCAGAAACTGCCGTGCAATGTAGCGATCGAGCAGGCTCATGACCAGCCTCCGATCTTCTCGAGAATCAGCCGGCGCACCTCGCCCGCATCGGCGGCACCGCCGGAGAGTTTCATCGTCTCTCCGATCAATCGTCCGATGGCCTGCGTCTTGCCGCTGCGAATCTGCTCGACGATCGGAGCGTTTGCTTTGAGCACCTGATCCACCCACGCCGTCAGTTGTCCTTCGTCCCGCACGGTCAACAGCCCGGCCGACTCGGCAACCTGTCGGGCGCTTTGCCCCGCTGTTGATGGATCGCACAGCTTCTCGAACAAGACATCCGCAGCCGACGAGCCGATCACCCCTTCCTCGCGCATCGCTACGATTTCGGCAAGCTGGTCCGGATGCACGCCAAGCTCGTGCACGAGTACGCCGCGCTCGTTGGCAAGTTTGGCGCCCACCTGAAGCAGAATATTGGACACCCCTCGTGCAGCGGCACCTCGATCAAGCCCGCAACGCTCGCACGTGGCTGCCGCATCGACGTAGAGTCGGGTCAGACCCGGCTCATCGACGATCTGCCCGGCAGCAGATGCTCCCAGCCCGTCCTCGCCCACCAGTCGCTCGAATACCTCTCCCGGCAGCTCGCCCAGCCGCTCACGCACGCGGGCCTGCCAGGCTTCGTCCACGATCACCGGCATCAGGTCGGGGTCGGGAAAGTACCGGTAGTCGTGTGCATCTTCCTTCTCACGTTGAGGCACCGTCATGCCCCGCTGGTCATCCCATCCACGCGTCGATTTTGTCCCCGGGCCCTGCTCGCGCCCATCCCTTTCCCACCGCTTCGGCTGCTCGGCCAGCTCATACTCGATCGCCCCGCGCAGCGCACGAAACGAGTTGAGATTCTTCACTTCAACGATCGGCGTCCTCACCACACGCCCGTCGTCCAGTGTCAACTGTGTATTGATGTTCGGCTCGAAGCGAATCTGCCCCTTCTGCATCACGCACGCGCTGACATCCAGCGCCCGGCATGTCTGTCGAAGTCGGCGGGCAAATCCCACAGCCTCATCGGCCGAGCGAAAATCCGGAGCCGTGACGATCTCCAGCAGGGGTGTACCGGCCCGGTTGAAATCCACGATTGAAAAATCGATCGCTTCACCGCCCGGCGCATCGTGCAACAACTTGCCCGCATCTTCTTCAAGATGCGCCCGCTCGATGCGCACGCGCCGAGCCGGACGGGCAAGATCAACCACGCCGCGCTCGTTTTCCGCCCGCACATCAACCGCCCCGTCGAAACACAGAGGCAGGTCATACTGGCTGATCTGGTATCCCTTTGGAAGATCAGCGTACATGTAACTCTTGCGGTCCCACTTCGCCCGACGCGCAATCGAGCATCCGAGCGCAAGCCCCACCAGCATCGCCATCTCGATCGCCTCGCGATTCATGACCGGAAGCGCCCCGGGAAGCCCCAGGACGGTCTCGTCGACAAGCGTGTTTGGCTCGGCGGCTTCGAACTGGCGATGCGCCGGGTTGCCCGCGCGCGAGAACATCTTGGTATGCGTCGCCAGCTCGACGTGTACCTCCATGCCCACGATCAACTCGACCGATCTCACCCGGCTCATGGGCTCATCCTATCCGACTCCGTGCAATCTCAAGCGCCCGCCGCACCGCTGCACGCTCGCGACGGACTACGTGTTGTACCGGAATGCCAAGACTCTGCGCAAGATCGCTTGCACTCCTCGGCCACGCCCCGGCAAGCCCGAAACGTTGGCGCAGAAAATCCGCATCGGCCTCATCCAGTTGAGACAGCACCGACTCAATCCGGACATCCGGCTCAAGCCATCGTTGCCACGCATCCACAACGCGACAGGCCACATCGACGCCCGGGTCGATCAGCCTGCGTTGAGCACGACCTTCTCGCGGCCGGACAATCTCGTGAGCCCGCGCCCACTCCAGTGCCGCCCGGTCCAATGCAATGGAGGCCGGCGATGCCAGTCGACCGCCGTGAAATGGATCAAACCGATCGACCGCACCACACAACGAAGAAAACAGACAGTCCAGCAGTGACACAAGCGTGCGCTCGGGCAGACTCTCAAGCCCGGCCCCGAGCCGTTGCTCCCCCGTCGCGATGAGCAGCTTGAGCTGCCCTTCAACCAGCGCAGTCTTGAGGCGCGATGCACGGCGAAGCGTCGTTTCAACCTCATCGACTTTGAGAACGCCTGGGCCGACCCTCTTGATCTCCGCAATGCCCTCACGCGCGCGACAACGAAGCAGGTGCAAGGCAATCGCCAGGTCTCGCTCCGATGTCCGATCAGGAGCCTTGCTGGACCGGCAGAGATCCAGAAAGGCATGCAGCGATGCCGGGATTCGCCCGCTGGCTCGTTCTCGAACGGCCGGGCGCGTGAGGATCACTTCCTCAGCATCGTCCCGCTCAAACACCGGTGCTCTCGGCCCTTCCAGATCAATCGTCTCGAGCATCCTCGCGCGGTATTGCAGGCAAGCCCGGCGGATCGACCCGGTGCTGCGATCAAGACGACGCGCCACCGTTGCAGGGCTCAGCCCACGCCGAAGCACCCGAAACGCCAGCTCCTGCTCGCGCCGGCTCAAAGGCCCCTGTTCACGAAAGATCGCCTGCTCGCCCGCCTGCTCATCATGACGCTTGAGCAACTGCCTGATCGCTTCGGCGCTGTAGTCGTACCGCCGGGCAAGGCGCCGGGCGCTCTGGTTGGCCGAGCAACCCAGCATGCGCCGGTACCTGGCAGCCCGAGCGATCATCTGTGCGCGCACATCTCCGGGAATCCGTCGGCCCTCCGGCTTGGGGCCAGGATGTGCGCGCGCTTCGTGTGCCTCGACCGCAGCCGGTGAAAACACAATACGCCGGGCGCCGCTCCCGCCGACCCGCCGCGCCACCAGTCCGCGACGACGAGCCCGATCGACCGACTTCCTGCTCACCTGCCACCGCGCGCACAACTCATCGACTTCGAACGACCCTTCCGGCAGGTCTTCGGGCGTCAACTCCGCCTGCTCGCACAGCCGCTCCACAAATGCCGAAAGACTCTCCAACAGCGAATGCCCGCTCGTCACCGTCGCATCCGCTCCATCGGGGCGGTATCCCGTCACGCGAAAGACTACCCAGTCGCGGGGATAGTCTGTTTCCGGGTCGATCTGTCCAGCCAGCGCTTCGGCCCGTTCGATCTGGCGCAGAAGCGCCCCGCGCGGCGCCTGCCGCAGCTCACGCGCCAGTTCCGCCAGGACCGGATCATGGATGACGCTCAGCCTGGGCATCTCACACGCGAAGTGCTCGCGATACATCCACCCACCTTGCGCACACAGGAGGCGTCAGACCCAGCTCGGAGGACTCGGCAAAAAACCGCTCCAGCGCCTCGCGCTCCTCAGGCCCGCACTCGAAGCGCAACCGTTCCCGCAGGTATTGGCGCGCCAGATCATCCGGCCACCCCTTCTCCCGCGCCCGTGTCGTGATGATCCAGTCCAGTCGTTCGCGGTTCCGAAGCCTCTGCCTCTCCAGCAAGGCTGCAGCGTGAAGAATCTTCGGCTCATCTTCCGCATCCCGCCGACACATCCAGACCGCGTAGACAAAGGGCAGCCCCGTCATCTCCAGCCATGCCTGCCCGAGATCAATCTGGTAAGGGTACCGGATCGCGGGGGGGCTCTGCGTGACCACCTTGTCTCCGATGAGCAGAAGGGACTCCGGCCAGGGATCCTCTGTCGCTTCACCGGCGCTCACCCCTTCCCGCGCATCGAAATCGACAATGCGAGGCCGGGCCGCATACATCCGGTTCAGCACCACCTGCGCCAAAACCACCGAAGTGTGGCTGTCGGTGTCGACCGCCAGGCAGGTGATCCTCTCAGGCTCAATGCGCGAAAAAATCCGCACGGTCAGCGTCGGCCCGCAACATGCGATCCCGCCGACCGGGATGATGCTCAAGGGCGTCGAACTCAGCGCAAAATCGATGCTCGAGACCAACCCGATATCAATTTCACCGCGCTCGAGCATGGGGGTGATCTGCGAAGGAACAGCAGCGACCAGCTCCAGATCAGCGCACTTGTCCAACCCCTCAATGAGTGGGCATGTGTTCAAAAACCGAACGACTCCGATGCGAATGGGCTTCATCATGTGACTCTAGTGGGGCTGGCCGGGCGCGTCTTTGCCGGAGCATCGCGGCAGATTCCGGCTCCAGGGGCACCCCGGTGCACGAAAGCTTGCGTGGAGTCGAAAATTTGGTGGCAAAAAAGGAGTCTTGAGGTATTGTCCATACTGCGTGATGACCCTGCGTCCATGTGTCCGACTCGGACCTTGGACTTCGGGTAGAGTGGCCCACACAGGGCGTCGTTCCTTCGGGGCATTTGTGGACGAGCGGAGTTTTTTTGGCCTCCGACGCCACAAGTTGCCGACCGAAGTGCAGAAAGCCACCTACCCACCCGGCGTCGGGCTGCGCCACGGCCCGGCGTCGATTCTTTTTTGAAAGCGACGCCCACCTTTCAGGCTCACGCCCGGAGCGTCCTTTTTGAGCACTTGCCGGCCGGCCCGTACCATTTCCCATGCGATCATGCCGGTTTTCGCTGTTCTCTCACATCATCGAACTGCGCGAAACCGACCGGTGGACGCACATGGTGATTCTCGATGGATGCCAAGCCTTTCGGACCATGTACGGGTCCATATTCGGTTCGACACAGTCTTTTTCTCTGGTCGACGCTCAAGGTGTTGTTCATCACGTCGAGATTCAGCTTCGGCCGGCTGGGTTCACCCGCACACGAGGCATCGTCATCGTCAACGGGCAAATCGAAATGCCGCTCGTTCTTCGGCACGAGTCAAAGCCTGCGGGCCGATGCACCCGTTGCGGCTATGACCTGAAGGGGTGTCGCCCGGACGGAGAACTCCGCGTCAAATGCCCCGAATGCGGGCGGGCGCTCTACCCTTGTGAAGCAGGGCTCGTCTTCCAAAGCGAACCGGTCCACAACTGACTTGCGTCTCTTTTGATGGGAGGTGACTTGTGTCTACGCCGGCAGGAGCAAGCAACATCCAGTCAGTGCTTCAGGAGCACAGACGATTCGAGCCGCCTTCGCCCGACAGGGTGGCAACGCCCCGATGGCATATTTCATCGATGGACGAGTATCGCACCATGCACACCCGTTCGATCGAAGATCCGGCGGGCTTCTGGGGTGAAGTGGCGCGCGAGCTCCACTGGTTTGAGCCCTGGAAGACCGTTGTCGAGTGGGACGCACCCGATGCCCGGTGGTTCGTGGGCGGCAAGACCAACCTGTGCTTCAACTGCGTTGATCGACACGTTGAGCAGGGATTCGGCAACGACGTCGGCATCATCTGGGAAGGGGAGCCGGTCGGCAAGGACGGCCCGGAGATTCGGCAGCTCACCTATGCCGAGCTTCAACGTGAAGTTTCACGCCTTGCCAACGGGCTCAAGTCTCTCGGCGTCAAGAAAGGCGACATCGTAACCATCTACATGGGCATGGTGCCTGAACTGGCAATTGCATGCCTGGCCTGCGCGCGCATCGGAGCGCCGCATTCGGTGATCTTCGGCGGCTTTTCGAGCCAGGCCATCGTCGATCGCGTGCACGATGCGCAGAGCAAGATCATCATCACCTGCGACGGAGCATGGCGGCGCGGCAAGGTTGTGCCACTCAAGGACAACGTGGACGCCGCATGCGCCGAGCTTGAAGACACGCCCGAGGCGGTCGAGCGCGTGATCGTTGTGAAGCGATGCGCAAACGAGATCGGCTGGAATGACGCTCGTGATGTGTGGTGGCATGATCTCGCCGGCGCACAAAGCGACGAGTGCCCGTGTGAACCCATGGATTCGGAAGACATGCTCTTCCTGCTCTATACCTCCGGCTCGACGGGCAAGCCCAAGGGGATCATCCACACCACCGGCGGCTACATGGTCTACACCTACCTGACCAGCAAATATGTGTTCAACCTCATCCCCGGACTCAACAAGCCCGCCCGAACCAACGGACCCGATGGACAGGTCTACTGGTGCACCGCCGATGTCGGATGGATCACCGGGCACAGCTACATCATCTACGGCATCATGCCCAACCGCGTCCCAACCCTGATGTACGAGGGGGCGCCAAACTTCCCTGCCGACGATCGATTCTGGGATATCGTCGAACGACACAAGGTCACTCAGTTCTACACCGCGCCGACCGCCATCCGTGCATTCATGAAATGGGGCGAGCAGCACCCGGCAGCACACGATCTGTCCAGCCTGCAAGTGCTTGGTACCGTCGGTGAACCAATCAACCCCGAGGCCTGGATGTGGTATCACAAGCACATCGGTGGGGAAAGCTGTCCGATCGTCGATACCTGGTGGCAGACCGAGACCGGCGGGCACATGCTCACGCCCCTGCCCGGTGCGACGCCGACCAAGCCTGGATCCTGCACGCTGCCGTTCTTCGGCGTCGACGCGGCGATTCTCGATGAGCGCGGCGTCGAACAGCCCCGCGGAAGTGGGGGGCTGCTCGCGGTGCGATCGCCCTGGCCCGCCATGCTGCGCGGCATTCGAGGCGACCGGCAGCGGTTCATTGATACTTACTGGTCGAAGTTTGAGGTCGACGACGTCCGCCCGAAGGGGTGTCCTTCGCCGTACTACTTCCCCGGCGATGGCGCGTTCCGTGACGATGATGGCTACTTCTGGATCCTCGGGCGCGTTGATGACGTGATCAACGTGTCGGGACATCGGCTCGGGACGATGGAAGTCGAGTCGGCGCTGGTGGCGCATCCGGCGGTGGTCGAGGCGGCGGTCGTTGGCATGCCGCATGAGATCAAGGGCACCGGCATCGCCGCGTTCGTCACGCTCGGGAGCGGCTTTGAGCCGTCCGACGAGCTGCGCGCACAGTTACGCGAGCATGTTGCTTCGGAGATCGGCGCCATCGCCAAGCCCGATCAGATTCGATTCGCCGCAGCCTTGCCCAAGACACGCAGCGGCAAGATCATGCGTCGGCTGCTGCGCTCGATCGCAGCCGGCGAAACCGAGATCAAACAGGATACAACGACCCTCGAGGACTACTCGGTCGTCGCAACCCTGCAGAAAGAAGCCGACTGAGATTCGCCCAATGGCGCCCGTGCGCCTTGTGCGTAGTGCATTTCCCCTGCGCGCAGGCCGTCGGAGTATGCCTTCCGTTGGAGCGGCATTTCTGTTACTGTTTCAGCGGATCGATCTGAGATGCCGAAGGGGATTGTGGCATGCGCACGACGGTCAATCGGGCGTTTACGCTCATTGAGCTTCTCGTTGTCATCGCGATTATTGCGCTGCTCATCGGAATCCTGCTTCCTGCACTTGGAAAGGCCAGGGAGTCTGCGCGACAGGCCAAGTGCACCAGCAATCTGCGCACGTTGATTACAGCGGTCAACGGCTACTGCAACGACAACGCCGATCGCATGCCCGAGCCCAACTGGGGCAACAACGACGATTACGGGTGGCTCTACTACCGCAACATCCCGAAGACCTACGCGCCCGACAGACGCTTCGGTCCGACCACCGGAACACTCTGGCCGTACATCGGCGAAGGCTCATGGATCCGCAACGGGCTCGATCTTGAACTTGCCCAGACGTATCGCTGTCCCTCGCACAGGGAGCCGTTCGAGTTTCCGAGTGAGAAGACGACCAGCTATCTCATGAATGGCGCCGTCTGCAACTTCAGCGAAACCACGCCGTACCGCATCTATGACTTTCGACCGACCTCCGTGATCCTCTGGGAAACTGATGAGAGCACCGGTACGCCTTCGCACTGGAACGACGGCTCAAGCTTTCCATGGGAAGGACTGACCAAGCGCCACGGGCGCGGTGCAACCGTCGCGCTTGTCGATGGGGGGTGCGTCTGGATGGATCACGGCCAGTGGGACCAGGAGCTTGACCGCCGCCCGGGCAAACTGTGGTGCTCTCCCGGAAGCCCCACAGGGGACGGAAACCCCTGATCCCGGCGCACGTCTCTACAGCTTCCTGAGCGCATCGACGAGTTGCTCGATGTGCGCGTCGGTGTGGGCAGCCGACATCTGGATGCGCAGCCGGGCGGTTCCCTCCGGCACGACGGGATAGCCGAAACCGATGACGAACACGCCAAGTTCGAGCAGGCGCTTGGACATGCGGATCGCCTCGGCGGTCTCGCCGATGATGATCGGGCAAATCGCCGTCGGCGAATCGATCACTTCAAAGCCGGCCTGGGCGATCTTCTCCCGCGCGATCTCCACGTTGTTCTTGAGCCTGGTGACGCGTTCGGGCTCGTCCATGACGATCTGGATGGCCCGGTCGGCGCTGCATGCCACAGTCACGGGCAGCGCGTTGCTGAACAGCGTCGGCCGGGCCCGCTGCACGAGCAGATCGGTCAGTGTGCTCGACCCGGCAACAAAGCCGCCTGCGCCGCCCCCGAGCGCCTTGCCCAGTGTTCCTGTAAAGCAATCGACGTTGCCGTAGTCGTTGCGTCCGATCATGCCGAAATGCTCGTGCGTGCCCCGGCCGGTTCGGCCCATCACGCCGTGCCCGTGCGAGTCATCGACGACAAGCATCGCGTTGAACTCGTCGCACAGCTGGCGGATCTCTGGAAGCTTGGCAATGTCACCTTCCATGCTGAATACGCCGTCGGTGACCACCCATATCTGCCCGGTGATTTCGTCGTCCGAGGCGGCCGCTTCGAGCGCTGCGCGCAGGCTGGCCATGTCGGAGTGCTTGTAGACGCTCTTCTTGACACCCTTCTTGATCACCGGCGTCAGGCGGATCGCGTCGATGATGCACGCATGGTTGAGTTCGTCGGAGATGATGATGTCGCCAGGCTCGCACACCGTCGGGAACAGCGCCTCGGTTGCCGTCCAGCAGCTCACAAACGTGTAGCTCGATTCGGTACCCATGTATTCGGCGATCGTGCGTTCGAGCCTTTCGTGTGGCTCGAAGGTCCCGCAGATGAACCGCACCGATGCCGTGCCCGCGCCATAGGTGCGAAGCCCCTCGATGCCGGCTTCCACGACGCGCGGCTCGTTGGCGAGCCCGAGGTAGTTGTTCGAGCAAAAACACAAAACATCCTTGCTGGTTCCATTCTCCTGACGCAGTCGCACAACCGGACCCATCGGGCCCTGGATCATCTGCAGCACCTTGTACTGACCCGAATCAGAAAGCGAAGCCAGAAGTTTTTCGGCGCGGATCTCAAAGGGACGGGTGCGGCTCATGCGTGGACCTCCTCGAAACAGCTGTTCTGCATACGCCAGTCTAGCGCGAAGCGCCAGAGCACCAGTTCCCAATCAGCAGCAGGGTGCACATGTGATCAACTTTGACCGGAATAATGCCAGAGGCAAGGTCAATCTTGCCCAGATAACGTGGCTGGTGGTGCTGGGGCTTGTCTCGGCTGCCACACATGCCGTTCCGTTGGCAAGCTCGCTGTGGCAACCGTCGACAGACCCACCCGTGACCCGCACGGCCGAAGAGCCGACCGATCAAACAGCAAGCCGGCTCGACCCGGGTTTGATCAGAGAGCATTTCGAACAAAGTCCGAACCTCGGGGCCGGGTGATCTTGGGGGCGGGCTTCAAGTCGGCTATGCTGTCCGCATGCTTTGGGGATTGTTTGGACGTGAGAGGTGGGCAGCCCGGGGACGATGCTATCGGGCCGAGCACTCGCGCTGGCTGACGGCAGCCATGCAAGGCCGACGGGCCTGCGTGCGTATTCCCACCCGGCGCTGGGACGAAGGCGGCTTTTCGCCGATGACCAGCAGGCCCGAGGGTCGTGCCAGGGCCGACTTGTGGTGGATGCTCGCCCTGGACCGCACAGACCCCGTCTGAGCGAAACACGCGGAGAAACCGGATGGCATCAGAGCAGGCAATCCAGACCTCAACCGTCGGCACAAAGTGGGCACGGCGGATGATCATCTTCTCGGTCCTTCTCCTCGGGCTCGGGATCTGGGCCACGTGGGATGCGTTCTGGGTCTATCCCAAACGGGGAGCCGCGTTTGCCGAGTGGGCCGAGTGGCAGTACCTCGTGGTCCTCGACGATGAGTCGCGCGCCATGGCTGACCCCGGCATCCTCACACGCAACGCACCCGTGAGCGATCCACAGGCCGAGCTGGCAAGGCTCCGACGTGAAAGAAACGGGCTCGATCGGCGCAGCGAAGTTGCCCGCTACGAGTGGCTCAATGCGCTTGCGCTGATAGGACAACTCACCCCCGAGCGCACCAGCTTTGCCGACATCGCGCCCAGGCAACGCCTGGCAGAGTTGACCAGCAAGTGGCAAAGCAGCAAACAACCTGCCCCGCTCAAGGGATATGACATCCCTTCGCAATATCTGATGATGCTTGTTGGATACGGCCTGTTCCTCTACATCGCCTTTTTGCTCGTTCGTGTCTATGCCACCAAGTACCGATGGGATCCACAGACCAGGACGCTCACGCTCCCCGGCGGGGCATCCATCACGCCGGCCGATCTCGAGGAAGTGGACAAGCGCAAGTGGGACAAGTTCATCGTTTTCCTCAAGATCAAGCCCGGCGTCGATCGCGTGGGGGGGGCCAGCATCCGCGTCGATACCTTCCGGCATGGACGTGTCGAAGACTGGATCCTCGAAATGGAACGTGAGGCCTTCGGAGCCGAAGAAGATACGACACAAACGCCCGAAGCACAGCCCGATGATCAACAGTCCGATCATACCGATGAGGAGGCGCCCACGACTTCGTGAGCGTGCGGCATGATCTACTTCGCCGCTTCCATCATCGCAATCGTCTCTTTCCTCGGCGTTGGGCTGACGCTCCTCACGCTTCCGGGCATCTGGATTTCCCTCGCTGCAGCCATCCTTGTCAAGGTTCTCTGGCAGCCCGAGATCATCTCGTGGAACGTCCTGATCGTGGCGATGGTGCTGGGAGTGCTAGCCGAAGTGGCCGAACTGGTCGCGTCCGCTGCCGGCTCATCCAGAGCGGGGGGAAGCAAGCATGGTGCCATCTGGAGCATCATCGGGGCAATTGTTGGAGCGATTGTCGGATCGATCATGCTGCCGATTCCCATTGTCGGCACGGTCGTCGGAGGTGTCGCCGGAGCGGGCGTTGCCGCCCTGGGGGCCGAGATGGTTTTTGCAAACAAGCCGTGGCGCGAAGCAGCGAAGATCGGGCAGGGAGCGGCTGTTGGGCGATTGCTCTCCACCGTCATCAAAACGGCATTCTCCGCTGCGATTGCAATCATCCTGAGTGTGGCTGCATTCTTCTAGCGCGTCCCTTCCCGCTATGCTGCCAAGGAGGATCAAGAGGCACAATGCCGTCCATCAAGCAAGCCAACGACAAGGTCAAACACTTCGTCCTCGACACCAACGTGCTCCTGCACAACCCGAACGCGCTGTTCGTGTTTCAGGAGAACAACGTGGTGATCCCGTATCCGGTCATCGAGGAGCTCGATAAGCTCAAGAGGCGTGAAGATGACATCGGGCGCAACGCTCGTGCCTGCATACGCCACCTCGATCGATTGCGCGAAGCCGGCAAGCTCACCGAAGGAATCGCGTGGGGCCAGGTCAATCTCGGGCCCGAGGCTGCGCCATCCGCTGCTGCCAACGGGCAGACGGGCACCATTCGCATCGATGTCCATGAATATGCACGCCCGCCCGTCATCGCTGAGGACACACCCGACAATCGCATCATCGCGGTCGCGTGGCACCTGCTCAATGAGGGGGTCCGAGCTGTCTTTGTTTCCAAAGATCTCTCAGCGCGGATCAAGAGCGATTCACTCGGCATTCGCACCGAAGACTTCGAGAATCAGAAAGTCGATGCCGAGCGACTCTACACCGGCTACATCACCGCTGAGACCCCCGGAGAGTTGATCGACGAGATGTACCGCGAGCGGATGATCTCCATCGAACGCCTGGCCGATGTTCTCCGTGTCGAACAGGAGGGTGCTGAGCCTCATGTGCGCGAACTGGTCCCCAACCAGTTTCTCGTGATGAAGGACATCGCCGACGAGGCGCACTCCGGACTTGGACGCCGTCTTGCCGACACCGATCATGTCCAGCCGGTCACCGCTCAGCGCAAGGCGACCTTCGGCATCATCGCACGCAACGTGCAGCAGACCATGGCGCTCGATCTGCTGCTTGACGACGAGGTCAGGCTGGTCACCCTGCTCGGCTCGGCGGGCACAGGCAAGACACTCCTCGCCCTGGCTGCGGGCATGCACAAGGTCTTCAACGAACAGCGATATGACAAGCTGCTCGTCGCGCGTCCGATCATGCCGATGGGGCGCGACATCGGCTACCTGCCCGGCGACAAGGATGAGAAGCTCACCGCGTGGATGCAGCCCATCTTCGACAACCTGACCTACCTGCTCTCCACGCGAGGCTCGCACATGCAGCAGGCCGAGAGCCACTCACCCGAACAACGCATCTCCAAGCTCATGGCCGATGGCCGACTCGTGCTCGAGCCTTTGACATACATCCGTGGACGCTCGATCCCCCATCAGTTCATGATCGTTGACGAAGCACAAAACCTCACTCCCCACGAAGTCAAGACCATCATCAGCCGTGTCGGAGAGGGAACCAAGATCGTCCTGACAGGAGACATCGGGCAGATCGACAACCCATACCTTGACTCGGCCTCCAACGGATTGAGCTACACCGTCGAGAAGATGAAAGGGCTCGGACTTGTCGGGCACGTCACTTTGGCACGGAGTGAACGCAGCGAACTGGCCAGCCTCGCCGCCCAACGCCTGTGAGGACCCACCCCCGCCTCGCGTGCCGTCGAGGAGCGCTTGCTGACCGTGGGCCTTTGATTGGAATGAACGCGCTTGACCAAACAGCGAGTTGGCGCTCACGCGGCCGACTTGTGCTCGCTCTGCGTCAACTGGCCGGTCACCGCCTTGTCAACCACGCGAACAACCTCGGCAAGCTCGGGTTTGGCAAGTTGCATTGTGGCGCCGACCTGTTCACCCTTGTTCAGGTTGTCCCCATAGATCAGCGAACTGAACAGAATCACCGGCGTGTTCGACATCGTCGGCTGCTCGCGAACGCGCCTGGTCAACGCCAGTCCGTCCATCTGCGGCATCTCGATATCAGACACGATGCAATCAAAGGGCTTGCCCCCCGACCTGAGATTCGCTTCAATCGCCTGCCATGCTTCGAGCCCGTTCGAATACGACTCGATCTGTGTATACCCCGACTCACGAAACACGCGCAGCATCGTCGTGCGGATAAAGGTCGAGTCGTCGGCCAGCAGCACCCGGTAGCTGCCCCGATCGACGTTCTCCGGGTTCTCGACGCTGGTCACATGCAGCTTCTCTTCCAGGGTGATCGCGTCGGCAATCGACTCAAAGTCGATCATCATCACCAGACGGTCGCCCAGCTCCAGCACGCCGGTACAGCTGCTCGGCGTGTCATCGGCCTCGTTGGCAAAGCTCGACAGCTCCGGAGCCGGACGCATCGATTGCCAGCTGATGCGATAAATCTGCTCGACGCTCTCGACCACAAACCCGGTCTGGCGTCCGTTGAACTCCATGACGATAATGCGCTGCTGATCCAGCGGCTGGCACTCGTCGATCGATCCGAGCCCCAGGTGCTTGCCAAGGTCCACCAGCGGAATCAACTGCCCACGCATGTTGAACATGCCCAGCACAGATTCGTGCATGCCCGGCGTCGTCGTTGGCTTGAGCCCGCGAATCACCTCCCGTACTTTCGCAACGTTGACCCCGTAGGACCCACCTGCAAGCGTGAACACGAGCACTTCAAGCTCGTTGGTTCCCGCTTCGAGCAAAATCTCGTTCTTCTCCTTCGCCTTGTCGGGTGTCATCGCCGGGCCTCCGTGGTTCTCGGAAGCTCGATCGGCTCAGGCTCGGCGCGACTTCAGGTTCATTCCGACCGAGCCTGCCCTTTCTCCACACGCCTTGACCATTCCCCAAGCCTGGCGTGGTCGGTCAAGTCATAGCACAAGGGCGTCACCGTGATACACCGCCCAAACAGGTGGTCCACATCAGACCCTTCGTCGGTTTCGTGAAAATCGAATCCTCCCGACGTCGACCAGTAGTAGATCTGACCGTCGGGCGCGCTGCGCTGCTCGAACCGGTCGGCGATCCCGTGGGTATTCATCGGACACACGACCACGGGCATCAGTGCCTGCGGGTCGTGTTCATCGTCCGATTCCCGTTTGCTGACCGGCCGGTACGTGGCGCCACTGGCAGCCCGCTCCCGGGCCAATGCCTGTGGATCCTCTGCTGCTGCCGGCGAATCTTCGCATTTGGGGATGTTGATGCTCAGGCATGAGTGCGGGCTGGGAAGACCGTCGGCCAGCAACAGGTCGATGGCCCGGCGTGCGTGTCGGGCGCCCACGTCGAAAAGCGGGCGTCCGCGGCCCAGGTGCAAACTGACAGCAATCGACGGCACACCGAGGAACGCCGCTTCGATCGCTGCTGCCACGGTGCCTGAATAAATGACGTTGATGCCGACATTGGCGCCTGCGTTCATGCCTGAGATCACCAGGTCCGGCCGGCCTCCCATACGCTCCGGCCAGAGATTGGCAAGCGCCAGTTTCACACAGTCCGCCGGCCGACCATCCACGGCGATTCCGATCTGTCCGTTGACCTCGATCGGCTCGGTCATGAGCGGCTGGTGAAACGTCACGCCGTGACTCGTCGCCGATTGCACCGTCAGCGGTGCGACAACGAGAATCTCATCCGCCAGCCCTTCAAGCGCCCGATACATCGCCAGAAGCCCCGGAGCACGGATACCGTCGTCATTGGTCAGCAGGACACGCATGGGCGAGGATAGGCCAGGCGGAAGTCACGCCGGATTGTTCCGCATCCCGGCCAACGGAGGCTCAGGGTGCTCTGACGTGACTCTGCGTCGTCTCACAAAGACTCTGACGGGGATGCTTCCCAAGCACGCCCCCAGCAGTGTCCCTCCATAGGTCCACAGCGGCAAGCGGCCGTGATGGTGCCCGTTGTCGAGCCAGGCGACGTAGAAGCCGATCATGAAGCCGGCCGCACTGAGCACGAGCGGGATCAGAAGCAGCAGCACAAGCTCATGGATCCTCGCTCGAATCAGGCTCTTCCGCCTGGTGAGGCAAAACGTCCAGACCGGCACTACGACGGCGAGAATGAACGCAAGCGTCAGGCTCGGCGGCGCCAACAGGGCGTGGTAGGCAACGAACCCACGGCCCGGATGCCAATGGCGGAACCTGTGCCAAATCTCCGCAAGCATCACCTGAAACGCTCCGTCGAGCGCGAGCACCGTGAGTGCGACCAGAGCGGCCGCGCCCAGCCATGCAAACACAGTGACAAACCGCTTGAACGCTGAGCGATGCTTCTCCTTGAGGTCGTAGCGCGGGTTGGCGAGCCCGCACTCCGGACATGGCGCCTCGGCCGCAAGCCCTTCGAGGCTGTAGTTGCAGCGGGGACACTCCGTCCACGGCCCGTGCCTCCGGCGTTTGCGGGTGAGCAGGCCGGCG
>RFGK01000220.1 GCA_003697045.1 Planctomycetota bacterium | reverse complement strand
TGATGTCGATGATCTCGTCGATCATCTCCTGACGATCGCGGCGTTCGACGTCTTGCTGCTGTCCGCCGCCCTGGAAGGGGCTGCGGCCGCCGCCGCCCCCGCGACCGGTGCTCTGCAACACCGTGTTCAAGTCGAAGTCCGGCGCTTCGGTGTAGTCCGGCACGTCGATCAGCAGATCGCGAATGTCGTAGATCTCCAGCACCGTGTTCCGCCGCAGCACTTCGTCTGAAGCAATCGTCAGAATGCCGTCGGTCACCGCCCAGCCGGCGGGAATGTCCGGGTCCGACACCTTCTCAAGCACGCGGTCGAGCACGGTCTCGAGCGTGACATTGGTCAGCTTGAGCGTCACGGGGCTTTCCTGGTCCACACCGATGAGCTCCAGCGATTCCCAGTCGATATCGATGTTCAGCCCCGAGACCTGCTCAAAGAACTTCATCACGTCGGCAAACGTGTTGTCCTGAAACGAAACCGGAATCCGCTTCTCCTGCAGTGCCGTCAGCACGGCCCGGTTCTGCGCCGACTCGGAGAACTGCATGGGTTCGCCACGCTTGAAGCTGATCGTCGGCCAGTCGGACGGATACCCGATGATCGACTCGGGCGCAATCAGCGCCCGCTCATTCTCGATCGTGTGCTTGGTGTAGCTCAGGTGCTTGTCGCGCTGGAGGTGGTAGTACTGGTAGTAGATGCGTGAGTCTTCAAGCACATCCCGCAACAGAAGCCCTGCCGGGTTCAGAGGATCGAGCACCAGAATCTGGTCGACGACCTGCAGCGCCTCGTCATACTTGAGATCAAGCTGCAACGCGCGAATGCGGGCGATCATCTCATTGATCTTGCGCTCACGCTCGGCCTGCTGGGCAGCATCACGCTCCTGAGTCAGACGCTCAAGTTCCGCTTCGATGCGCTCACGCTCGGCGTTCTCCGCTGCCGTTCTGGCTTCGTTCACCCGCGACAGGGCCTCGGCCGCCTGATCGAGCATGCTCTGGTACTCATCTTCGGGCAGCACGTTCCGATTCTGGTTGGCCGTCAACTGGGCCTGTGCCGCAGCCGCCATCGCCGTGGCAAAATCGCCTGTTGCCAGTGCATCGCGCACCTGGTTGAGTTGCGCAGCAAACATGCTGCGGGCGCGGCTGCGCTGCTGTTCCAGTTCCTGTCGCGTCTCGTCGAGCACGCCGCCGCTGGGCTGTCCTCGAAGCTGAAGCGCCGCCCGGTCCGCTTGCGACTGCGCGTGATTCAAATCGTCCTGCGAAAGGAATGCCGCAAACTGCGAGATCAGCCGGTTGTACTTGGTCTGTGCTTCCAGGTAGTTGCCCTGGCGGTATGCCTCGTCCGCCTCGGCCAGCATCCGCATCGCCTCGTTCCGCTGCGACTCCTGAATCGGATCGACCGGCTGATCTTGCCCAGACTCTTGCTCGGGCTGGAGCAGCCAGTCCGTCTTCTCGTCGTCCATCCCGCCCGCAAAGCCGAGACTCACGTCACCAGTCGCCACTGCCATGTCGCGCAGTTTGCCGGCATATTGCTCGAACAACGCCCGCTCACCAACGCTCAACTCGATCCCCGACATGGCCACCCGATCGAGCTTGCTCTTCGCAGCGGCATAGTCTCCGGCCAGATAGTCATCCACCGCAGTGTGCAGGTCCTTCCTGAGCATCGGCGCCAGATCTTCACGCCGCTGCTTGACCAGGTCGATCACCGCCTGCGCAGACGCCCGTTCGCTCTCACTGGCCGTCTTTGAAATCAGCACCCAGTTCGCATGGGCCTCGGCCGAGCGAAGGTCTCCGACGATCATCGCGGCCTCGGCTTTCTGCAGCCTGACCTGCACATCGGGAAGCGTGCGAAGCTCGGCTTCGATCCGTGACATCAGCGACACGCACTTTTGCCACTCCTCGTCACTCATCCGATCGCCGGCCTTCATCGCCGTGTCGGCCATGTTCCGCGCCTGAATCAGCTTGCCAGCCTCGACCAGCTCCTCAGCTCGCGCAAGCGCACGCGCCGGCGATACCGCCACAGTCTCAGGCTCCGAAGCCGAGGCAATATCGGTCAAAACACACGGCACGGCAAAAAGAGCCGCTGCAAAAAGAAGCGACCGAACCGATCCATTTCCCTTGCTTCGCATCACGTTCTCCAACTGAGATGGTCGACTATGGGGTTGCTCGTTCTCGTCATCCAAAAGACGCCCGAGACCTGTCTTCCAGCGTGCCCGACGCGCCTGCTCTCGCCCCGTCTCGGGGAGAGGAGGGCAGTGTAGCGCCAACTTTCTATCGAGGGGAAGTCCGTCTTCGGCAACTCACGCCTCGGTTTTCTGATTCCCCGTTCTCGCGGGTCCGGCTCCGTACCCGTCCGTGCGGAAGATACGCTCTGCGCGCCATTTCCGCAAATCGCCTCGTATTGGTTTCGGCTCATCTCCGGAACGGATGCGGGGCCGTTCCTCTCAAGCCTGCCGTGTCCTGTCGCTTCGCTTCCGCCAGACCTTCGGTTCCACCGATTTGCCTAGCTTGTCGCGTCGAGCCAATGGGCTTCGATCACCCGCGGCCTCTTTTCCCGAAGTTCCGCGCTCACGTCCGCGCGACGACCCTTGAGCAGCTCCCCAAGCCGCTCGTCGCTCACCCGATCCAACGCGAGAACGGCCACATCGCGCCACTCGCCGGCGCCGAGATCTCCCATCAGCGATTCGGCAGCCTTGAGCGCCATGTCCTCTGCCTCCAGAAGATTCCCCGCCCACAAAAAAGACTCCCCATAACGAGGGATTTCGTCCTCGCCCGACACGCATCGGAACACCGTCCGCCAGCCCGTCACCCCAAGCTCGTTGCCCTCGTCATCCACATTGGACTCGGGGTCGATGTTCAGCGTCAGACGCCATTCCTGTCTCAGGAAGCCCACGATTTCTTCGGCCGAGAGCACATTGGAAGGCTCCGCGGGCACAACCAGGACCGATCGATGCTCGTGAGCGACGGTATCAACTCCCGCCAGATCCGTCGTCTCTGGCAAGTCCATCGCTTCCAGGAGCTTGTCCACACGAGGCTTGAGCGTCGGCTCGACTCGCACCGTCAGAATCTTGTGTTCATCGACGAACAGATAAAAGAACGGCTCCTCGCACATCGCGCCGAACCCACACATCCCATCCTCATAAAAGAATCCCCGGAACTGGCGGGTTGCGTCGATGATCTGGTCGGTCCCGATGCGCTCATATGAAATGTACGGGTCGATCTCCCTGAACTCGTCGTGCCCGATGAAGTCGAGGATCGGGTACACCCGGCTCGGCATCAGGGAGAGCAGTTGAACGATCAGCAGAGGCAGCCGTTCGATCGAAACCATGATGTCGTACACGTACCGATCCGGCCATTCTTCCAGGTCAGACCCGTCTTCCGCGCCGTCTGCGGGTTCAAACTCCACCGCATAGCCCTGAATCGGGCTGATTGGTTCCACGGGATACACCCCCAGCGGAAATCGCATCGATCCCGCGGTCACGCGCTCCAGCGTCGGATCCAACTGGCAGGTGTACATGGCACTCTCAATCGGCCAAACCGGAGTGTAGACATTGAATCGTGAGGCTACCGTCATCAGATGAATCACGCTCCACGAATCCTCACGATCGCTGTTGGAAATACCCGAACCCGGGCGGGTCTGTTCGACGGCGGACAACTGCTCGAATCGGTCGTCTTTCAAGGCTCGGATCCGAACCACGGGCGGCAGAGCCTCGAGCGGCTGATCACGGAAGGGCAGGCCCCCGAGATGGCGGCCATTGCTTCGGTCAATGATTCCGTCGCCGAGCGGGTCGGCGACCTGGTCCGCGAGCTTCTCCCGGATACATGCCTTGCCCGCGTCGGGCGCGATCTGGATATGCCCATCCGCCACACGCTGGACGATCCATCCACCGTCGGACACGACCGATGGCTCAATGCGATCGGCGCGTTTTCGCGCACAAGACAAGCGTGTGTGATCGTCGATGTGGGAACGGCCGTGACCGTCGACTTCGTCGACGGCGAAGGAGTCTTTCACGGAGGCGTCATCTTTCCCGGGTTGAACATGATGCTTCGCGCATTGCACGAAGGCACCGCAGCGCTGCCGGAGCTGACATTTGCCATGCCCGATCGCTCACGCGGGGCGTTGGGCAAAGACACGGCCCATGCAATGATGCTCGGGGCCATTGTCGCAGTGCGCGGCGGCGTGCGCACCCAGCTCGAACAATGCGCCCACTTGTATGGGGCCTACCCGCAGATCATCGCCACCGGAGGCGATGCGGCAATCCTCGAAGAGGAAGGACTCATCGAGCACTTCGTACCCGACTTGCAGCTGATCGGCATGCACGTGTGCGTCATGCACGCAGCCGGCGAAGATGCAGAATCGACGGATGAATGATTCGACAGGGAAATCCTCGTGCCAATCACGGCTGGGAATCATTGATCGCTGAACGATGACTGCGACGTTTTCCATCGAGACTTCTCGTCAGGCGTCCGGCGCCATTGCCATCGTGCGGATAAAGGGCGCGGATCTTGATGCCGAGCTTGAGCGATTGGGCCTCGGGAGTGTCGGCGTGGGAGAGGTGCGATTGCGCGATCTGCTGGGAGTCGATCGCGGAGTGATCGCTCGATGGAATGAGAACGCGGTGGATTTGTGCGTTCACGGCGGGCGCGGCGTCGTCTCGACATTGTGCGCGCGCCTGCGGAGCTTTGGCATCGCCGAGCAGGACCCCGGGCTTCGTGATGCGTGGCCCGAAGCGGCCGACGAGATCGAGGCGCGCATGCTCGACGCGCTTGCTCGTGCGGCGAGCCCGCGGGCTGTCGAGGTGCTGCTCGCTCAGCCGGCAAGGTGGCGCAAGGGCCGAAAGCAGGACGGGCTCGCCGACGGAAGCACGCTTCGGCATCTGCTCGACCCGGCGCTGGTTGTGATCTGGGGCCCGCCGAATGTGGGAAAATCAACTCTGCTCAACACGCTGGCCTGCGAGACGGTGGGGCTGGCTTCGGACATGCCCGGGACGACACGCGATGCGGTCGGCGCGTGCGTCGTCGTGGATGGGCTGATGGTGCGCATGATCGACGCGCCGGGGGTGGCGGCTGACGAGAGCGATGCCGTCGTGGCCGAGGCGGTGGAGCTTGCCAGGTCGTTTGTATCCAGTGCGGATCTGGTGTTGTGTTGCAGCGATGGGGTGCAGGAGCCTCCGGCTGTGGACGGGCCGCACCTGCGGGTCGCCCTGCGCGCCGACGTGGGCCGGGCGGGATGGAGGACCGACGTGTCGGTCTCCGCGCACACAGGTGAAGGGCTTGCCGAGTTTGCCCGGCTCTTGCGCCAGCGACTTGTGCCCGATGAGGTGCTGCACGACGCGAGACCCTGGATGTTCTGGCAGCACGCTCCCGGGGGTTCCGGGGGTTCCGGGTGTCACATCGCGTCGAGTGATCGGGCGGAGAATCAGGGGCGACGGTCGTCGCCTTCGGGATAGAAGTCGCGGCCGCCGCGTGAGCGACGGAAAATGACGACTTCGTCCATACCAGTTTCGGTGCCGGGCACGCTGGCGACGTGACCATCGGCGTGAGCGACGTTGATGGTGTTGTTGTGTCGATTCATGATGAACTGGGTCGAACCGACGGTCTGCATGGCGCCCCAGTATTCGCTGAGCTTGAACACTTCTTCGTTGGGATCATGCCAGACGGTGTAGAGCTCGTCGTTCCATGCGTGTCTCGGCTCGGAATCAAGGAAGAGCATGTATTGCGACGGGAACAGGGCTTTTTCGATCTTCCCGAGCAGGGCGGAGTTGACGCTCCAGTCGCCGCCGTAGTTGGGGCTTTGCCCGAGCAGGTATTCGCTGAAGGCGTAGGAGATCATCACCGGGACGAGTGCCTGGTCATTGCGCCAACCTGCGGTATTGCCGCCGAAGACAAGCGTTGAACCGGCGTAGTCCATATTCCCGGGCTCAAAGGTTTCGTCCGAAGGGCATGCGTAGAACTCGGCCGGGGGGGTGTACCACGGGGTGTCAGGGTTGGTGCCGGCCGCGGTGCGCATGCCGTCACGTGTCATGTGATTCCACTGCGTCCCACTCGTCCATGCAAGCGTGAGGAAGAAGGGCATGGGATACCAGCGTCGACCGGCGCGCGGGCTGAACCAGTGGGGCATCTTGGCGATGGCCCTTCTGGTTTTTTCGATCTTCCCCTTGTTGGGTCCGTCCGGCACGACATAGTCGCGGTGGGCCGAAGCCGAGGTCAATGCCCAGAGCTGGCCGGCAACCGGGGCTTGCCCCTCATTGTCGGCCATGAAAGTCATCATCATCTTGGTGCTCTGGTCCATGCTTGCCATGCACCGCACGCCCCGGGCCGCCTCGCGGGCCGAGCTGAGCGCCGGGAGCAGGATGCCGATCAGCAGCGCAATAATCGCAATCACGACCAGCAGTTCAATGAGCGTAAAAGCACGAGTCGAACGGTCCGTCTTCATGACAGGCCCCTTGCGAGGATCGCGTGGCAGGCGGGCGTCATCGCCCCTTCCTCGTGGGCGCTCCGCGCGATTCTGCCCTCTCGCCCGGCGCGGAGCGCGACGACCCGGGCGAAGGGCGCTCAGTTCATCCTAACAGATCCGCGCCAGAAGCGGAGAAGCGAGGATCTGTCTGGAAAGCCGGGCAGGGCCGGGTTGGACCCCGCCCGGGGCATGTTCATCAACTGAGCCTGCGTCTGATCATGTTGACCCGGCTCAGCAGAGCGGCCTTCTCAGCCGCGTTACGGACACCCGGCGTCAAACTCGCCGAGGAAGGTCAGCACGTCGAAGAAGTCCAGGATGCCGTCATCAACAAAGTCGGCCCGAAGGTCGCCCGAGTCGAACCATCCGAGGAAGGTCAGCACGTCAAAGAAGTCGAGCATGCCATCTCCGGTCGTGTCAGCGCGGCAGGGAGTTGACACGCTGAACTTGTAGATTTCGCCCGGGTCGCTGCCGGTCACCGATGGATTCCCGCCGACGACATACACATTGCCCGCCGGATCGGGCGTGGGTGAGCCGGCGCCCCAGCGCGTGGGCAGCATGGTTTCACCAAGATTCGTGCGATAGACCTCGGTAGCCGAGTTCCCGTCGTCCCGGACGACGATGAACTGAGCGGTCAGCGGGTCAGTGCCCAGATCGGGGTCCTGATTTTGCTGCTGCATGACGGCGTAGATGTAGGTTTCGCCTTCGTCGGTCTGGACGGCGGTGTAGGCCGTGATCTCCCCGGCGTTGAAGAAGTCCTCCTCAGTCGCCCATGCATCGCGATGCCAGGGCACGTCGAAGAACAGGTCGGGGTTGTTCGGATCGGGCACGGCTTCGGGGCGAAGCTCCCAGGGCTGCACATAGCCGCCGGAGCCATCAGGCTCGAAGCAGGTGATGACGCCGAATCCGCCGCATGCGTAGACCCGGTCGCCGATGACGGCCGGGCGTCCGAAGAAGTTGAGTTCATGGATGGTGCCGCGACGCCCCGGGACCGACCAGTTCTGTGCGCCGGTCAGCGCATCGATCGACCACATCGAGGGCGTGTCTCCGTCGTTGAACGTCGTGACATAGATGGTGTCCTGTGCGTCGTTGAGCGCACCGGTGCCGAGCCAGTTGAAGTTGTCGGGCCCGCCGAACCAGACTTCCGTGTATGTGCCGTCGGCGTTGTCACGAACACACACGCCGGCAGCGACGGCCTGGTTTCCGAAGTATCCGATGTGCATCTTGCCATCATGGACCCAGCCCGGACCGATCCGCCCGAAGAACGTGGTGTTGCCCATCAGCGGGTCGTAAGACCAGTCGAGATCGCCGGTGACCGAGTCGACGCAGTGGATGAGCCCGGAAGGTGTCGAGCCGCTGCCGTCGCCTCGCATGTGCACGTAGAGGTTGACATTGCCGCGCTGATTGGGGACCGAGCCGATCAGTGGCTCTCCGCGCAGGCCAGCCGAGTCACCCGGGGTATCGAAGGCAGGGTTGGTGATCACGCCGGCGATGGACAGATCGGAGTAGTTGAGTTTGATGATCTGACTGACGCGGGTGCCGGAGGCAGCCGTCGAAACGGCGGTCCAGACATAGTTGACGCCGAGCGAAACTCCCGCGTACGCGCCGCCGTCGCCGGGCAGGTCCGGTGAGGTTGCGAGGATATTGCCCGTTGCCGGGTCCATCTTGTAGACCTTGGGAAGTGTTCCGTCGCCGGTGCGGGTCTTGAAGTAGATCATGCCGTCCGATCCGATCGCCAGTCCGCCGACGGACGCGGGCTGATCGGTCGTGGCCGTCCACTCGAGATTGACGGCAGGTCCGCTTGCGACAGTGGCCGATGCCTGTCGGTCATTGCCGTTCTTGTACCCCGGCCAGAATGCGCCCGGATCGACTTGTCCAGCGACCGTTCCGGCCAGACCTGCGACTGCAGCGAATGCAAACGTTTCCTTCAACATGTGGATCTCCCTCGTGACAAGGCCCTGATGTGTGCCCTCGCGGCCGAACGTTTGCCGCGCACGCCTGTTCACTCACTTGCCAGGAATGGGTCTTGCACCCGTTCCTCCCCCCGGCACAAGCCAACGACATCTTATTGCAACGCGTCGTTGCATTCAAGGAGATCAGAAGAGAAACAAGTCTCCAATGACACGTGAGATCACGCCTGCTTTGAGTTGTTTTCCCGGGGCGCGGAAGAATCGCAGCTCAAGCGATCGCGCGGGCAATCACTCTCCCACGCGCTCCAAGTCCAGCGTCAGCGTGGAGTATCCGTCGATCTCGAAGTAGAACACACGCATGACCACGAGATCGTTTTCTTTCGTGACGGTGAATGTACCTTCATTGGGCGTTGGGCCGTGCCAGGTCCAATTGTCGATGATGAGCTCGTTCCCACCCGAACCAGTCATGACGTAGACCCTGATCCCGTCATCGCTGACGGTCTTGACGCGCCATGTGCCGCGCGGCATGCGCAGGCGTCCGATGGCTTCAAGCCCGAAGTAATCGGACCCGATCTCTGTTTCGACGAGTTTGCCCGAAGTGTCTTCCATCTCGCCGCTGCGCACCAGGTCTTGGGGACCGCCCCAGCCAAACTTGAAGTCGAGCGATTCGCAACTGAACGGGCGCGAGCCTGCGAGCCGGGGCAGGCGACTCCACGATTCAAAATCCTCGCGCGGGTCGATCTGGTCTTTCCAGGAAAAAACGCGACCAAGCCAGCGGGCCTTGATGAGCGTGCCGGTGAGCGTCTGGTCGATCCTGTCGCCGGTGACATGCACGGCATAGGGCACGACGCCCTCGCCCGCTGTGATCGTGAGCCGCTTGGATCCGGGCAGTTCGCCGTTGACAATACTCACCGAGCATCCATCCTGGTCGGTCTCGGCGGTCAGGTCGTTGCCGGCACCGAATATTTCGTACACGTCCTGCCCGCCGCGACGCTCAAGCAGACGCACGAGCGGGCTTTCGTAATCCCATGGCCCCCATTCGTCCATGATGATCTTGTCGCGTCCGCGCAGTTCGGCCCGCGCAGAGAACGGCACGCCGTTGACCAACGTGACCGGTTCGGTCTTGCCGAGCACCTCATAGGACGGATGCACGAATCCGGGGATGGCGTTGTTCTCGGAGATCTCGACTTCCCCTGCGATTTCCATTTTCTTCCCGACCGATTCGTCAATCTCGTATCGGTTGTTGGTGATGACGGTGTTCTTGAATGTGCCGCCGTCGTTTCGGAAGTGGAAGACCAGTCGCTTTTCGTCTTCCCCGAGATGATGGAACGGGCGCGGCTCATCATTGACCACGAACGTGTTGTCCGCGATGACATTGCTCGTGACGCCGCGATAGTTGGCCTTGGCCCACGGAAGCGTGTCGAAGTCGCCCAGGGCATCCCACCAGATATGGACGGCCGCACGATTGTTCACAAAGGTATTGCCGATGATCATGTTGCCGGCACTGTGTTCGATATTGACGCCGCCGCGTTCGAGCCCGTAGGCCATGCCTCCGTTGCCGTCGAAGTAGTTTTCGTAGATGAGCGAATCCTGGCTGAATCCGCCCCAGATGCCGCAAATGGCGTTCTCGACCAATCGGTTGCGATAGATGACATTGTCGAAGCTGAACGTCATCTCCAGCCCGTGGGCTGGGGCGTAGGACAGATCGTTCTCGGCGATGATGTTGGCATTGCACCCCTTCCGCGTGTGTTCTTCGAGTATGCGGGCGGGGTAGGTGATCTTCTCATCGACGCTTTGCGTGCCGGTGTCTCGCTGGAGTTGTTCGCGTGCATGGTTGCGGGCCTGTTCGCCGAGCGCATCGAGCCCGGCAAAGCCGAAGATCCCGTCGCCGCCGTGGGTTGCCGAGTTCTGGGCGATGATGTTTTCGTTGCACTGCTCGAAGATGAGGATGCCCGCCGAGTCCTGGCCGCGGTTGTAGACGCCTTCCACGTGCCCCCGCACACAGAAGTCGAATGCGTTGCGGGTGATGGTGTTGCGGCTCGATCGCCACATCCCGAGCCCCCACCCCGAAAGGAATGAGCAATCGTTGTCGTAGACCCTTGAATCGGTTACGTTGTCAAGCAGGATGCCGTTTTGCGTTCGGCGCACGCGAACATCGCGAATGGTGACGCCTTGCGAGTCTTCGACATAGAGCGCCGCCCCATAGCGCGACATCCACTCGTTGTCGTCGTTGTGGTGGGGTGAGAGCCAGTCTGAGGTATCCTCCCGCTGTGGCGTCGAGCCGAGGTGGGCGCGGTAGTTGTCGGAAAGGTCGGCCTGTTCAAACACGAGCCCATCGGCGCGTGTTGCAAAGACTCCGACCTTGAAGCCGTGGACCTTTGCGTTGCGAATCGTCACGCCTGTGTGCCCGGACAGCCGGACGCCGATGCCGGTCAGCGAATCCCAGCGTGTCCCTTCCGGTGCGCCGCGCAGCACGGAGTCTGCGAAATCAACGGTGATGCCGTCCGCAGCGATGTGGATCACGCCGTTGCCGTCTGCGTCCGGGATCACTGCACCCGGCGCGATCTCGATGATGCACGACTCGGTGATCTGCGTGTTGTCTGCATCCACTCGGACAATCGGCAGATTCTGGGCGCACGCCGACGACGCTCCGCCGGCCAGGAGGGCAAGTCCGCAGGCGATGGTGTGGTTCATGTCCTCAGTATAGGAATCTACGCAATCGTCGATCCCGGCAGCGGTGAGGGGACCGCCCGTGCGCTCGTGCCCGGCGCTCGTGTGTTCGGGCGTGCTAGGCTCAATGCGATTCGCAGGGGTTCACACCATGCCGGGCAAGCCTCTCTACTACACCTTCGGCAACCACATGCACTGGGTCGACATGCAATGGCTCTGGGGCTACGACGTGCTCCCCGGATGCGTCGCGGATATGCGCACACTGGTGGATGAAACGGGCGCGCGAGGGTGCGTCAACTTCGACGCGGTCGGCTACGAAAAAATGGCAGGCGAGTGTCCCGAAGCGCTGGCCGAGCTTCGCGCCATGATCGAAGCCGGGCACGTCGAGCCGGTCGGGTGTTCCTACGGGCAGCCCTACGGGCTGTTCCAGCCGGGCGAGAGCAACATACGCCAGTTCAACTACGGCGTGCGAACTGCGCGCCGCCTGCTCGGCGTGCGCCCGCAGACGTTCTGGGAAGAGGAGTTCTATTTCTTCCCGCAGCTTCCGCAGGTGCTCCGCCGCTGCGGGTACAAGGGCGCCAGTCTCTTTTTTCAATGGACCTGGCACACGCCCGAGCTGCCCGGGGAGCAAGCCAGTCTGATCCTGTGGGAGGGCATCGACGGCTCGCGTCTGCCGGCGCTGCCTCGCAACACGCTCAACGTCCACCAATGGCCCGAAGACTTCGACGGCCTGCTCGAGCAGGGGTTGATCAATGAGCTCGATCACCCCGCGATCGTCCAATGGCTTGAGCTGATGCCGAGCAGGGACTGGATGTGTCGAAGCGAGGTGTTGTTGCCGCGGCTCAAGGCGCTGATGGGCGACGAGCGTTTCGACGTGCGGCCTCGCACGTGCGCACAACTCATTGCCGAGCTCCTCGAAGCCCACAAGACTGCACAGGCGAGCTCGGACCTTCAAACTCAAGCGTCTTCCCCTCCCTCACTTGCGTCGAATCTGCCCGTGCGCCAGTACACGCCCGACCAGGTCTGGCACGGAATGACGCTCGGGAAGAACGCCGATCGGCACCCACGGGCAAGCCGTCGTGTTGAGCGCAGGATTCTGGCGGCCGAGTCGATCTCTGCGCTTGCGGGGTTGTTCGGCAGGCCGTATCCCTCGTGGGACGT
>RFGK01000219.1 GCA_003697045.1 Planctomycetota bacterium | reverse complement strand
TGGGCGATCAATGTTTCGCTTGGTGCTGTGCGAGACCGCGATCCGATCGTGTGGACGAGTGCGATGGATCGTGAGCTTGCATCGGACAGCGGGGCCGAGCTGGCCGCGTTGGCAGAGCGAATGGACCGGGGCGAGATTCACACCCTTGTGTGCGTGGGGACCAATCCGGTGTACGACGCACCGGCGGGGATGAACTTTGCCGAGAAGTTTGCCCGTGTCGATACGACGATTTGCTGGTCGGTGGGGGCGTCGGAAACGGCAGCCGAATCGACGTGGTCGGTCAATGGCGCGCATTGGCTGGAATCATGGGGTGATGTGGAGGCGTGGGATGGCACGCTGTCGGCGATTCAGCCGATGATCGCGCCGCTCTATGAACCGGCGCTGAGCGAGATCGAGTTCCTGGCGCTGATTGCCGGGGAAGAGAACCCGGATGGATACGAGCTGGTCACGGGGGTGTGGGCGGATCGGATCGGACAGGCCCGGGACTCGTCGGTCTTCAACAAGACGTGGCGCCGGGCGCTGCACGATGGTCTGCTGGCTTCTCCGCCCCGCGCGACCGGCGGGCCTCGCATGCAGCTTGACGCGATTGCCGATGCGGTTCGCACATTTGAGATCGCCCCGGCCCCGACGCTGGAATCGATGGAAGTGGTCTTTACACCGGGTCACACGTGGGATGGTCGTCATGCCAACAACGGGTGGTTGCAGGAGCTGCCGGATCCAGCGTCGAAGGTTGTATGGCAGAACCCCGCGTATGTGAGCCCGGCGACGGCCAAGGCGTTGCGCTTGCTTCCGGTGGGCGGAGAAGACCCATATACCAAGCAGCAGATTCCCGAGGCGCGCATCGCACGAGTCACAGTCGATGGCGTGTCGATGGATCTGCCGGTGTGGATTCAGCCGGGCATGCCCGACAACACGATTCGCCTGGCGCTCGGATATGGGCGCACGCGAGCCGGTCAGGTGGGCAACGGTGTGGGTCACAACACGTATTCCGTGCGAAGGGCGGGTGCGGCGACGGCGCACGGGGCCAGGCTGGAGCGCGGGCGGGGTACCGAGCCGGTCGCGAGCACGCAGAACCACTGGTCGATGGAAAGCCGCACGAGCATCGTGCGCGCCATCGACCGCAAGTATTGGGACAAGCACGCGGGTGCGGCTCCGTTGAACAAGCCCGATGCGATCTACGGCACGCCGCGTCGGGACGGTGGGCTGAATCTGGCCGAGCAGCTCGGAGAACTCAGCCATACGCCTGAGGATGTGTCGATCTATCGGAATCCGCTCAATGCGTCGACGGATGCGCCGCATCCCGAGTCGGTGTATGCGAAGGGGCCGCAGTGGGGCATGTCGATCGACCTGGCCAGCTGCACGGGTTGCGGCGTGTGCACGATCGCATGTCAGAGCGAAAACAACATCCCCATTGTGGGTTTGCGTGAAGTGGCCAAGGGACGCGAGATGCACTGGATTCGCGTCGATCGCTATTTCACCGGCGATGATCTGAACAATCCGACGGAAATGTTCATGCAGCCGGTCGCGTGCGTGCACTGCGAAAATGCGCCGTGCGAGACGGTGTGCCCGGTGACGGCGACGATCCACGGCCCGGAGGGTACGAACAACATGGCGTACAACCGGTGCATCGGCACTCGGTATTGCGCCAACAACTGCCCGTACAAGGTGCGCCGTTTCAACTTCTTCGACTGGGGTCAGGCCAAGTTCAAGGGCGGGCTTGATCCGAAGTACGTCGGCAAGACGCTGGCAGAGGGCAGCGCAGAGGAGATCAAGTTCAACGACAACTTCATCCCCCCGCGTCTTCGCGCCAAGGTGGACGAGATCTCGAAGATGCAGCACAACCCCAACGTGACCGTGCGGCCGAGGGGTGTGATGGAAAAATGCACGTACTGCATCCAGCGGATCAATCGGGCCCGGCAGGAAGTGAAGGTACGCAAGATCTGGACCAGCCCCGATCAGGTCGGGCCGATTCCCGACGGGTTCTTCCAGACGGCATGCCAGGCGGCCTGTCCGACCGAGTCGATCGTGTTCGGCGATACGCTTGATCCGAGCAGCGCTGTCGTCGAAGCCAAGGACAGCGATCGGACTTACCTGCTGCTTGGGTACCTCAACACGCGCCCGCGCACGAGCTATGCGATGCGGGTGCGCAATCCGAATGAGAAGATCGGCGTGTATGACCACACAGACCCTCTTTCTCACGGCGGCGGCCACGGAGAAGGGGACGGTCACCATGACGGCGAATCGCACGAAGCGCCGCCGCACGATTCAGATGGGCACGATGGTGAGCAGCACGGCTCGGCCATCTTCAAGGACAGGAAGCGCAGCGTGCAGGATCGCGGCTATGCGATGAGCCTGCGCGTACTCGGTGGAGCGCACGCATGACGAGGAAAGCACCAGACCAGATCAGTGCCGAGCGACTGGCGGGGCAAGTGAGTGCCGCAGCCGTGGTGCACGGTGACGGCACGCTCATCGAAGACCCGGCGGTCTACGCGCCACTGGTCATCAACGATCGCAAGATCTCGGACGTAACAGAAACGGTGTGCGGTTATGCCGAACAGCCGGCGCCGATGTGGTGGTACGCGGCGATCACCGTCTCGAGTCTGGCAGCGTTGATGGCAGCCATATTCATTCCCTACCTGATCATCACGGGCGTGGGGGTGTGGGGTCTGAACAACCAGGTGGACTGGGCGTGGGATATCACCAACTTCGTGTTCTGGATCGGTATCGGCCACGCCGGAACGCTGATCTCTGCGATTCTCTGCCTGCTCAAGCAGAAGTGGCGCACGGCGGTCAACCGCTCGGCCGAGGCGATGACGATCTTCGCGGTGATCTGTGCCGGCATCTTTCCGGGCATTCACGTCGGGCGCGTGTGGTTTGCGTGGATGCTCTTTCCGATTCCAAACTCCAACGCCATCTGGCCGAACTTTCGAAGTCCGCTGTTGTGGGACGTGTTCGCGGTGTCAACCTATGCGACGGTCTCGCTGCTGTTCTGGTACATGGGCATGATCCCCGACCTGGCGACGTTGCGCGATCGGGCGCAGCGCCGGCTGCTTTCGGGCAAGCAGATGCCGTTCCTGCTGCTGCTTCCGACGGGGCACACGCTGCACATCAAGTGGATCAACATCGACAAGATTCGTGCGTTCGTGTACGGGCTGCTGGCTCTTGGTTGGCGCTTCAGCAGCCGGCACTGGCACCGCTATGAGGCGGCGTATCTGATTCTGGCGGGCATTTCGACGCCTCTGGTGCTCAGCGTGCACTCGATCGTGTCGTTCGACTTTGCCACGTCGGTGCTGCCGGGCTGGCACACGACGATCTTCCCGCCCTACTTCGTCGCGGGCGCGATCTTCGGCGGCTTTGCGATGGTGCTGTTGCTGTTGATTCCGTTCCGGGCGCTGCTGCCCAACTTCAGCGACCTGCTGACGCTGCGACATCTTGAGAACATGGCCAAGATTCTGCTGGTCACGGGCATGATGGTGGGCTTTGCCTACGGGATGGAGTTTTTCATCGCCTGGTACGGGGGCAACGAGTTTGAATGGAAGGTGTTCATCAACAACCGGGCCAACCCGGCCAAGGCGCCGTACTGGTGGGCGTACTGGACGATGATCACGTGCAACGTGCTCAGCCCGCAGCTGTTCTGGTTCCGGGCGTTGCGGCAGAACCCGTGGGTGATCTGGCTGGTGTCGCTGGCGGTGACGGTGGGCATGTGGTTTGAACGATTCGTGATCATCGTGACTTCGCTGCACCGAGCGTGGCTTCCGGGCGAGTGGCATATGTTCTGGCCGACGTGGGTGGACATCCTCACGTTCGTTGGCTCGTGCGGGATCTTCCTGACGTTGTTCCTGTTGTTTGCCAAGTTCCTTCCGATGTTTGCCATGGCCGAGGTCAAGGCGGTGATGCCCGAGGCCGACCCACACGGCGATGCCGGTCCGTCTCACGGACATGATCCGGTCTACGCGGTGGAAGGAGGGCCTGGCGGGCCGGGCGGGATTCATCCCGGTGGACATGCGGAGAAGAAGGGGGATGACCATGGCTGAGCGTCAACCCAAGGCTGGATCGTGGGCGCGCGACATTGCGATGGTGCTTGGGACATATATTCCCGGCTTTGCGCGTCCGCCGGCGCGATTCGTGACTGAACAGGGAAAGCCGGTCCACGGGATCGTGGCCGAGTTTGACAACGTGGTGAAGGTCTATCACGCAGCCGAGAAGGTGCGAGACGCCGGATTTAAACGATGGGACCTGTACAGCCCGTTTCCGATCCACGGCGTGGAAGAGGCGATGGGCTTCAAGCGGACGTCATTGCCGATTTTCGTGGCGGCGATTGGATTCTGTGGCGCGGGGCTTGGGCTGCTCTTTCAATACTGGGTGAGCGCGTCGGCGTATCCGCTGGTGGTGCAGGGCAAGCCCTTTGGCGCGTGGGAGCCGTTCGTTCCGATCATGTTCGAGCTGGGCGTGCTTCCTTCGGCCTTTGCAGCGTTGTTCGGGATGTTGATGTTGAACGGGCTGCCGCGCTACCACCATCCGTTGTTGAGCCGCGAGCAGTTCTTGCGGTCGAGCGACGACCGGTTTTTCATCTGCATCGAGGCGGAGGACCCGGCGTTTGATGCCGAGCGGATCAGGTCGCTGCTCGAAAGTGCGGGCGCCGAATCGGTGGATCTGGTGGAGGACGACGCGTGAACACGTCGAAAGGCACGATGAGATATAGGGCGTTGCGTGCCGGGGCCATCGCATTGGCGGCGTGGTCGGTTGCAGCGGGAGGGTGCCGGGGCGATCGCTCCAGCGAGCCACCGCGCCGGTTCTTCCCCGACATGGACTATCAGCCCCGCTGGAATTTTCAGGCGGACACGGGGTTTTTTGAGGATGGTTCAACGGCTCGCGTGCCCGATCCGAACGCAGTTGCATTCGGACGCGCCCGGTTCGATCCGAATGAGTATGCCGACAGGCCCTGGGCGGCTTCGTTTCTCGCGCAGCGCAAGGACCTGCTGGCAGAAGACGATGCGGTGTATCTCGGGAAGAACGGCGAGGACTATGTTGACTACATTCCGGTGCCGGTGACGGCCGAGCGCATCCGGCGCGGGCAGGAGAGATTCAACATCTTCTGTGCTGTCTGTCACGGATATGAAGGTGACGGCAAGGGGATGGTTGCTTCCAACTTCATCGCGCCGCCGGCCGACCTGCACGCAGACCTGTACACCGACCCCATCCAGAGAACGGCACGGGATGGGTACATCTTTGAAGTCATCCGCAATGGTGTGCGCAACATGCCGGGGTATGCGCACTCGATCAATGTGCAGGACGCGTGGAATATCGTGATGTATGTTCGGGCGCTCCAGGCGTCGCGCGTCACGTCGCTGGACGAGTTGTCGCAGGCCGATCGCGACGCGCTGGAAGGCATGGAGCGTCCGGAACCGGTCGAGCAGGCTCCGGCCGAATCGCCCACGCCATTGGAAGGTGATGCTGCGACATCGGGAGGTGGGCAATGACCCAGGCGCACATTCGCACGCCGCACCCGGCGGCAATCAGCGATCAGGAATACCAGGCCAGGCTCGATCGGCTGGCCAATCACCCGGCCTTGGCCGAGGAGAATGTTCAGCTCAAGCCGAGCGAGGCATCGGGGGTGCAGCACATTCTGCTCGGACTCGGGGCTGTGGGTCTGGCAGCGACCGTCGCGGGCGGTTTTGTCTATGACCTTCAGCACGCGCTGGCATCGTTTGAGATCGCGGTGTTTTCATCGACCGCGATGGCGCTGGGCGCGTTGTTCTTCGTGATGGTCTACCACATGACCAACGCCGCCTGGTCGACCACAATACGGCGCCAGTATGAGAATCTTGCCTCGATGGTCCCGATCTGCATGGCGTTCGTCGCGGTGGCACTGGCGTTTGAAATCTTCTCCGGCGGCGTCCTCCTGCAGTGGATCGGAATGGATCCGCACTCCGATCACCTGCTCGAACACAAGAGTGGATACCTGAACAAGGCCTTTCTGATCATCCGGTTCCTGATCTACTTCGGCGTGTGGACATTTCTCGCAGTCCGGTTGCGAGCATGGAGCGTCGAACAGGACCGCAGCGGGGACCGATGGCTCACCCAGCGATGTCGGTTCAACTCAGGCTGGGGGCTGCTCGCCTTTGCGCTGACGACGGCCTTCTTCGCGTTCGATTTCCTCATGAGCATGGACTTTCGCTTCTACAGCACGATGTGGGGGGTGTACTACTTTGCAGGGGCGGCATTCAGCTCGCTGGCGGTTTTGGCGATGTTGTTCAGCTGGCTGAAGATTCGCGGCAAGCTCGATGAGCTGGTCATGCCCGAACACCTCCACGATCACGGCAAACTGATGTTCGCATTTACCGTGTTCTGGGCGTACATCGCATTTGGACAGTACTTCCTGATCTGGTACGGGAACATTCCCGAAGAGACGGCATACTTCGTGTTCCGGCGCCAGGGCGGGTGGATGACGCTGGGCACGGTGCTTATTGCCGTGCATTTCATCATCCCCTTCTTCCTGTTGATTTCGCGCGTGCCGAAGCGCGCGCCCAAGCTGCTCGGCGCACTGGCGGCGATCCTGGTTGTGGCGCACATCATCGACATCACCTGGATCATCAAGCCGATGATCAGCGCAGGCGAAGGTCGGCAGGTCAATCCCATGAGCTGGTGGGTCGACGTGGCGGCGGTTCTGGGGGTGTATGGGGTGCTGGGCTTTTTCATGCTGAAAAAGGTGAGCTCGGTCGCATTGATCCCGATGAAGGACCCCAGGCTCGAACATGCACTCCATCACGTCAACTACGTGTAAATGAAAGCGAAGACGCAGCAGCGGTGAGCAACCCGCCTGGACGAGGTAGAACCACATGAGTCATGAGATTCTCAAGCACGAGCACGAAGAGCCGGACAGCTGGCACCGGCATACACCGGATGAGGGGCCGATCCAGCCGGAACACGGATCGCACGCAAACCCGAAGGTGCTGGTGATGACGCTCATCGCGCTGATTTTCGGCGTTGCGTTCGTGCTTATCATTTTGATCGCGTTCTTCAACAGCTACACGTCGACATTCAAGGCGAGCCGGGAGGAAACCACGGCTTTGGGCCAGCAGGCCCGGGCTGCCAAGGCTGCAGCGATGGAACGGCTCAACTCCGTCGGCTGGGTGGATCACGACACGGTGCGGATTCCGATCGAGCGGGCAATGGAAAGAGTGGTCGCAGAGCGAGGGAACGGGGGCTGAGCGTTTGAACCGGGCGGCACACATCGTGTTGCAGTGGATGCGCAGAGGCGCGGGGGTGATGTTGGCCCTTGTGCTGCTGGTGCCGTGTGCCCGGGCTCAGGTGAACGAGCGGCCGGCATTTCTCGACGAGGTCGGATTGGAAGAAAAGCTCGGTGCTCCCATTCCGCTGCACCTGAGTTTCAAGGATTCACAGGGACGCACCGTCTCGCTTGCGCAGTACTTCGATGATGGACGTCCTGTGGTTCTGGCGCTCGTGTATTACCGCTGCCCCGTGATCTGCACGATGATCCTCGAGCAGATGGTCGAATCATTCAACGGGCTCGACTACACAATCGGCGAGCAGTTCAACGTTGTGTGCCTGAGCTTCGACGAGCGCGAGAATCCAACGATCGCTCTGGCAAAGAAGAATGAGATCGTGTCCCAGTACGCCAGGGGCATGGGTCCCGGGGTC
>RFGK01000218.1 GCA_003697045.1 Planctomycetota bacterium | reverse complement strand
GGCGCCTGCGATGGGTCAGACTTGAGAGTCGCGCCCGGCTGCTCTCCGGAAGGAGCAGATGGACCGCCGGCATGCCGCGATTGGCCACTCTGGACGGAGGGGCGTGAGGTTGCCGTCGTGCCCGACCGGGCGGGTGCTCGTTCGCGTTGAGCCGGCTTTTTCGCAGCGAGGTTCGCGGATGTGCCAGCCGGGCTTTTCAGCTCATCCGATGCGATCTGTCCGAGATTGACGTCCGCAGCGTTCTTCAGTTCTTTGCGCACGACCTGCGTGAGCCCGGCCGGACCTGCGCTCTGTTCATGCGCTCGAAGCCCGGCGAGAATGTCCGCAAAGGCCGCCTCGGCAACTTCCCGCAAGACGCCCGTTGTGGGCTGCAGTCTGGGACTGGCGCTCTGAGAAGAGGGTACAACGCGTTCGTTCATTCGGTCTGCTCTCCGGAGCCGGCGGGTTCGAGCCCGCGCGTCCGGAGTGCTTCCAGCAACTGGGCTGCCACATCAGACTGCCCATCCTTGACGAACTCGGCAATGATCTTTGAGCTCGCCCGCCCGTCCATGGCATTGAGATAAGACACTACCTGTTCCTGTGATCCCTGTTGGAGCAGCTCGTCAAGCATCTGCTTTGCGTCGGCAGACTTGATGGTTTCGAGAAGCTCGACCGACTTGCGGAACTGATCGGCCCCTTCGATCTGCTTGAGCCGTTCACGCATCGCATTGAACGCGTCGCGCTCCTGCGCAAACTCGGCCGCCCGCTCATCGAGCATCGCCTGGTCCCGGCGAAGCTTGCGCTGCAGATCTTCAACTTCGCGGCGCAACCGCTCGATGCGCTGCATGTCAACGTCCGTCGCGTTCAGTCGCATGGCCACAAGTTCGGAAGACGTCCGTGCAGGTCCGGAAGGTTCGGCCTTGGCGGCTTCCTTCTCGGCCTGCTCCTGCTTTGCCTGCGCTTCCAGCCTGGCCTTTTCCATCGCCACCGTCTCGCGGAAGATCTCGCGCACCGCCGCGAGCCGCTCCATGCTCAGCCGGCCGGTTTGTCCAAGCCAGCCCACGAAGCCCCCGAAAGCCAGCACGTTGGCAATCGCGAGCACCGAAATGATCGTTCCGATCCGCTTCATGACTGGTTCTCCGCGATCCCGAACTCTCTGCGTCCGTGACGCATGACCGCCAGTTCATCAAGCGTTGCCGATTCCCGGCGGTTTTCTTCGGCCCGGTGGCGCTGCTCGGCGTTGTCTCTGAGAACCTCCAGTGCCTTGCGCCTGGTCACTGCCTCCAGCAGACGGAGTCGCGCCGCGTCCAGACGCTTGTGCACTCCTGCCAACTCCAGCACGGCGCGATTGGCCTTGTTCGTCAGGTCAAGCGAGGCATTGGCCTGCAGGCGCGCGGCTGAGAGGTCGCCCCCCCGCGAAAGCTGGGCACGCAGATCTTCCCGTTCCTGCTCAATCGCTCGCGCATACGCCCGGATGCGCTCTTCCAGCGCAATGCGCTCTCGCTCGATCTGCGCGACCGCTCGCTGCTCGTCTTCCTCGGCCCGGCGACGTTGTTCGAGCACAGGGTCCAGCTTGAATCGAAACTTGGCCACGGCTTATCCTCCGCCCCCCTGCCCCTGATTCGGCGTCCCCGACTGGGCAAGCTGTTCGTACAGCTGGGTCGCTTCTTCCGCCAGCCTGATCAGGCTTGCCCGTGCATCCTCGAAGCGCACACGCTGATCGACGCCCTGACGCAAGAGTCGCTCGATCGCCTCGTGCATGGCCACTGCGACATCTGCTTCCGGGTCTGCCCCGCGGGCATAGGCGCCAATCTGCACAAGATCTTCGATCTGGCGATACTTGGCTTCGAGCCGAAGAAGTTGACGCCTTGCATTCAGATGAGCGTTGTCGATGACCGAATCGGCGACGCGGCTGACCGAATCGAGCACATCAATCGCCGGGTAGTGAGCACGATGTGCGAGCTTTCGGCTCAGCACGAGGTGTCCGTCGAGGATGCCGCGCGCCGCGTCCGCGACCGGTTCGGTCATGTCGTCACCCTCGACGAGAATCGTGTAAAGCCCGGTGATGGAGCCACCGCATTCGGTGCAGCCTCCGGCGCGTTCGAGCATGTGAGCGAGATTGGCAAAGACGCTGGGCGTGTAGCCGCGTGTCGCGGGCGGCTCGCCGGCTGAAAGTCCGACCTGCCGCTGCGCATGAGCAAATCGTGTGACCGAATCCATCATGAGCATGACGTGGCGTCCCTGATCGCGGAAGTGCTCGGCAATCGAACAGGCAAGCCGGGCGGCGCGCAAACGCAAGGGAGGCGACTGATCACTGGTCGCGACAACCACGATCGATCGCTCGAGACCTTTCGGCCCGAGCGCGTCTTCGATGAACTCGCGCACCTCGCGTCCACGCTCTCCGATGAGCGCGATGACATTGACCTCGGCGTCGGTGCCTCGCGCGATTTCGGCCAGCAATGTCGACTTGCCCACGCCGGGGCCGGCAAAAATCCCCATCCGCTGCCCACGCCCGAGCGGGGTCATCAGGTCAATCGCGCGCACGCCGGTCCTGATCGGGTGATCGACCCGGGCGCGGCGCATGGCTTGCCGAGGCTCCGGGTTGAGCAGTCGCGGCGTCCCCCCCCGGATCGCCCCCAGACCGTCAATCGGCTGCGCAAGCCCGTCCAGCACGCGGCCGAGCATGCCGTCGCTGACTCGCACAAACTGCTCGCGCTCCTCAACGAGCACGCGATCACTTGGACAAATGCCGATCGCCTGTGAGAGAGGCATGACAATCGAGCGAGAGCCGGTAAAACCGACGACCTCTCCTGCAATCGGCCGCAGCCCGGCCGAGCGGATCGACACAAGAGAACCGACCGGCGCGGGAAGCTCATCAACAAGCACGCTGAGCCCGCGCAGTTCGCTCACCTTCCCCACGACGCGCGCTGCCTGGGCACGGCGGACAGTCTCGATCTCTCCGGCAAGCAGGCTCATTGCTCAGACTCCGACTCACCGAGAATTGCGCCGACGATGCGATCGAGCTTGACTTGGACCGACGTATCGACCACTCCCTGCCGCTCGGTCACAGCGATGCAGGTGCCGGGCGGCGATGCGTCATCAACGACCAGCTCGACCTCCGCCTCGCTCTCGATGCGAGCAAGAAGTGCCGGAAGCGCCTCTCGCAGTGTCGGTTCATCGACGGGAGACACACGCACGCGAAGGCGCGTGGGAACACTGATCAGCGCAAGCACCTCGCCCATCAGCCGTTCGATCAGGTGCGGGTCGGTCTCGATCACACAGGCCGTTGCACGCGACGCAATTTCGCAGGCCAGTTTGACCACGTCGCTCCGCGCCTCGTCCAACATGCGTTCACGCTGGTCGATGAACTGCTCGAGCGCTTCGGTCCAGGTGCGCACGAGCAGGTCGAGTTTTTCGCGGAACTCCTCGATGGCCTCGGCCCGGCCCTGCTCACGCCCCTGTTCCAATCCCGCACGCTTTCCCTCGTCGAATCCAGCCTGACGGCCTTGCTCGGCTGCACCCTCAAGGATGCGGGCCCGCTCGGCACGAGCCTCGGTCAGGATCGCCTCGGCCCGGCTCTTGGCCGACTCAACCAGCGCATCACGCTGTTGCTCGAGCCGACCAAGATCGAGCACGATTGCATCGCGAGCCATTTTCTCCGCATCCGCTCGACGAATGAGCGCCATCGTCCGGGTCTCCTTACACGATCAGGTCGTTATCGCCACCGCGACCCTGGATGATGACCTCGCCGGCCTCTTCGAGTCGTCGAACCACATCGACGATGCGCTGCTGGGCCGCCTCCACGTCGCTGACGCGCACCGGGCCCATGAACTCCATGTCCTCCTTGATCAAGGCGCTGGCTCGCTCGGACATATTGGAGAGAATCTTCTCCTGCAACTCCGGACTGGCCGTCTTGAGCGCAAGCGCCAGCTCGTCGTTCTCGATCTCCTTGAGCACCGCCTGGATGCCCTTGTCATTGACCAGCATGATGTCCTCGAAGACGAACATCAGCCGACGGATCTGCTCGACCAGGTCGGGGTCGTCGGCTTCAAGCCCCTCCATGATCGACTTCTCCGTCGCTCGATCAGCGAGGTTGAGGATCTCGGCGACGGTCGGGACGCCGCCGGCCTTTTCCATGCTCTGCATCAACATGTTGGACAGACGCGACTCCAGCCCGCGTTCCACCTCGCGAATCACTTCCGGGTTCGTCTGCTCCATGTTTGCGATCCGCTTGATCACCTCGATCTGCTTCTGCATCGGCAGGCCGACGAGGATCTCCGCGGCCTTGTGGTGCGAGAGGTGACAGATAATCAACGCAATTGTCTGTGGGTGCTCATCCTGGATGAACGTAAGCAGATTCTCGCTCTCGGCGCGCTGCAGAAAACTGAACGGGGTCTTCTGTACCTGCGTCTGAATTTGCGAGAGTACCCGCTCGGCGACCTTGGGATCGAGCGATTCCTTCAACAGCGACTTGGCGTATTCGAGGTTGCCTTCCTGAGCAAGACCCGTCGCGATGACGGTGTGGTAAAACTCCTCGACCACGGCAGCCTTGAGTTCTCTCGAAACACGCCCCAGGCCTGCAAGCTCGCGCGTCACCTCCTCGACCGACTCGGCCGGCAATGCCTTGAGGACGCTTGCCGCAGCCTCGTTGCCCAGGGCGAGCAACAGGATCGCCGCCTTGGTAAGAGAACTGATGTCGTTGATCGTCCGTTCGGACGGGTCTTGCTGCCTGCGTGCCACCGGGAACTACTCCTCTCCCTGAATCCACCGGCCCAGCAGGCTGGCGGCGCCTTCGGGGTTTTGCGTGACAAGCTCGCTGACCTGTTCGAGCATCTTCTGCATCTTCAACTCTTCATCGCCGACCTCGATGCCTTCCATTGGTGCATCGCCTTCTTCCGCCTCGCCGACGATGTCGCCTTCGATTGCCAACGCCGGGGGAACGCCGACCAGCTCTTCCGGGCTGGGCAGATCAATCTTCTTTGCCGATCGCTTGACCATCATCAACATCATGCCCAGCGCGACGACGGACAACGCCCCAAGGACAATCTTGTCGATCAGCCCGCTCGTTGATCCGAACCCGCCGACGAGCCCACCGAGCAGCCCCGCCTCGCTGATCCCGCTCGAAACGGCGTCAAACGCAACGGGCACCATCGACACTTCCACCTCACCGGCGACCGACGTTCCGTCAGGACCACGCGTGCGCAGGTGCGGCTGCACCGACGCGGCAATCTGCTGGCGAATCTCCGCAAACCGATCAAGCAGTTCCTGCCGGTCGATGGGCGCATCTGCCTGATCGGCTCCCTTTTCCTTGCGCACAAGGCTCTCGACGTAACCCTCGGGCACATTGATGGACGCCGCCAGGGCCGTTGCCATGCCGCGCGGATCAACCTTCTGCGTGATTTCAGTCCCTATGGCGTTCTCAAACTCGTCGGTCGTTTCTTCCTGCTCAAACTTTGACCCCTGGCTCGAGGCGCTCTGGTTCACATCCATCGTGGCGTTTGAGCGGATGCCCGGCTCGGCAGCCCCGGAACTTTCGGCCTGCGTTGATGATGACGCCTGACTCCGCCGAGGCAGTGAAATCGTCCCCTCGCCCTTGGGCAGGTTCTTCTGTATCTGTGAGTTCACCTTGGTGATGTCAACTTCGGCCGTGACGGCCACGATCACACCGGGGATATACGAAAGCAGACCTTCAATCTTCTCGCGCGTCTCACGTTCGACAATCGCCTGGTGCTCAAGATAGCTGGAGGAAACAAGATCTCCGTCATCGGTTGGCTTGCGCGGGCGACCCGTTGACCCGTCGATCACCTCGACATTGTGAACTTCAAGACCGGCACGAGCGCCTGCAACAAGTCGTGCCGCGGCGTCAACGGTTCCCTGTGAAAGCGGTGCGCCGCTGGCCGTGAAGATCGTCACCGAAGCCGTCGGCTCAAGCGAGGCGCGTCCAAGTCCCATCTGCTCGGGCGCATGAATAATGACCTTGGCACTCTTGACATCACGAAACTGCGCGATAACTCGCCCAAGCTCATTCTGAAGCGCGAAGATGTACTGCTGACGGTCCTTCTCGGCGCTGTTGCGCCAGTCCTGCGCACCTCCCAGCGTATCAAAGAGCAGCGCCGGGTTGGTCGGCAGGTTTCCGCTTTCGCTGAGCTGAGCAATCGCAGCGGTGCGCTGCGAGGGCGGAATCATCACCTTGCCATCGCGGGTTTCCACGTTGAAGCCGGCCGCCCGCAGGCTCGCAGCGACCTGGGCTTGCGGATCTTCACTGATCAGCTCGACCATGTCGGGCCGGGCCGAATACTGCATGACCAGGAAAAGCGTCATGACCACGATGACGCTGAGGCTTCCAATGAGCATCTTCTGCGAGGGCGTGAGCTGCCCCAGATAAGTGCGGATCTGCGCGAGGACGACTCTGAGCCTTTCCATGCCGGGCCTCCCTGCCCCAAACCGACGACCCCGCTCCTGCAGGGCACTGTCGTCAAGTTCGGAACCCGGCTCGTCCGGACTGCAAAGCTCGGGGGGTCGTGCGAAAACTGCCGAACGGCGCAAAACGCGCAGCGCAGGTTATGCCGATCCGGTCTGCACGTTCACACGCGGATCTGCTTGATCTCCTCGTAGGCGCCCATCACCTTGTTGCGCACGGACTGGAGCATCTGGAATGCCATATCCGCCTTCTCGGTCGCCAGCACCACGCCTTCGACGTCCTGCCTCTTCCCGGTGACCAGGTCCTCCACCGCGCGGTCTGCATCCTGCTGGGCGGCGTTGACCTCTTCCAGACTCTTGAGAAGGGCTTCCTTGAAGTTGGGACCCTGCTGATGAGGGGTAGAGTGGACGTTCGGCCTGGGCTTGATCGGCCCCGAACCACTCGCTCCAACCAGTCCGATGGGATCACTCATGCCTCGTCTCCGCGCTGGTTGTTACTGCGCCACACTCTCCGCGCTGATCTTGCGGGCTCCGCCCATCTACGCCAGTAACCGCAAAGCCTGTGCCATCATTTGCTTGGTCGTTTCCGCTGCAACGACGTTGGCTTCATATGACCGAGCCGCCTGCATGGCGTTGATCTGCTCCAGCTCGGCGCTGATGTCCGGATAAGGCACATACCCGTTCTCGTCGGCATAGGGGCTTGAAGGCATGTATCGCGGCTTGACCGCCGACTCGTCGGCCTCGATCGACGCCACGTGCACGCCGAGCCTTCTTCCCGCCGCCGTTTGGGCCGACGGATTCCCGGGCGAGAAAAACACCATGCGCTTGCGGAACGGATTGAGCTGTCCGTTGGCATCGAGAATGGTGTTGGCATTGGCAATATTGGCCGAAATCGCCGCCATGCGAATGCGCTGCGCGATCATGCCGCTCGTTGAGATATCCAGGCTGCCGTACACGCACCAATCCCCTTACTCAGGCGACCCGTTCGCTGATGGCCCGCTTGACAAGCCCCGAACGCGCCCGATACAGATCTGCCGTCACGCGAAACATCGCTGCGTTTTCCACCAGCGACTGCATGGTGGATTCCAGGTCACTGTTATTCCGATCGTGCGCGAGCACCCCGGACCCCGGCGTGCGAGGACGCAACACGATCGCCTCGTTCGGCCCCTGCTCGAACTCGCGGTGCCGAGCCAGTTTCAATGTGCCGTGTGAGCCTCCGGTCTGCGCCCGCCGCTCCTTGACCGCCTCGGCAAGTGCCGCCTGAAACGTTCGCGGAGAGACATCCACCGGCTGAAAGTTCGGCGTCTCAAGATTGGCAATGTTGTGGGCGATCAACTTCTGACGTTGCGAGGCAAACGTCATCATCGCCCGAAGCGTCGGGAGCGAACCCGCATTGGACAGGTGATCGATGAACACGATGCAAAGCTCCTCGCAATCGACGGGCCACCCGTCACAGCGACTGGGCGACCAGGTTCTCTTCCTTCCACTTCTTCAGCTTGAGTCCAAGCGTGCGCACGCCGATTCCGAGTGCATCGGCCGTCTTCTGCCGATGCCCGTTGTGTCGCTGGAGCGCCTGGACGATCGCCTCGCGCTCGATATCGGCAAGCGTCCGCCCGGGACCGATCACCAGCTTCGATTCCGAGACGTTCTCCGCCCCGTTGGAGGTCACCTCCACGGCGCTGGCCGATGGGGCCGGCCTGGCAAGCACGCGCGCCGGAATCAGCCACGGCTCGATCAAGTCCCGCGAAATCGTCTTGCTCTTCGCGCCCGACGAGCGACGCACGCCACACAACACCACCGCACGCTCGCAGATGTTCTGAAGCTCGCGCACGTTGCCCGGCCACTGATAGCTCGTCAGCAGCTTGATGGCCTCCGGCTCCAGCTCGACCGGGTTGATCCCCTCGCGCGTGCAGATCTCTCTGATAAAGTGCTCGGCAAGTGCCGGCACATCTTCCAGCCGATCGCGCAGCGGCGGAAGGTGAATCGGAAGCACATTGAGCCTGAAAAACAGGTCCTGACGGAAGTCACCCCGCGCTGCTGCACGCGGCAAGTCCCGGTTGCTCGTCGCGATCACACGCACATCGACGCCGATCGTCATACTCGACCCGACACGCTCAAATGCACGCTCCTGCAACACGCGCAACAGCTTGGCCTGAATCTGCGGCGAGATCTCCGAGACTTCATCGAGCAGCAGCGTTCCTCCGTCGGCCAGCTCGAAACGCCCCTTGCGAAGCCGATCCGCGCCCGTAAACGCACCGCGCTCGTGCCCGAACAGCTCACTCTCAAGCAGTGATTCACTCAGCGCAGCGCAGTTGACCGCCAGGAACGGGCGCCCCGCTCGCGAGCTCAGGTCATGCACCGCCTGCGCGACCACTTCCTTGCCAGAGCCGGATTCACCGGTGATGAGCACGGTGCCCTGCGAATCGGCCACGGCCTCGATCTGGGCCTTGACCCGACGCATCGCCGGCGAACTTCCGATGATCCGCCCGAGTCCGGTGCGAACTCCTGATCTCGACGTGGAGGTGGCTGCCGACTTGAGCAATGCGTTCTCACGCACGATCCGCCCATGATTGAGCGCGCGCTTGATGGTGATGATCAGCTCATCGCCCTCAAATGGTTTGGTCAGATAGTCAAACGCCCCGTGGCGCATCGCATCGACTGCCGTTTCGATCGACCCGAACGCCGTCATCAGCACCACCGGCAGGTCTTCATCAATCTTGCGAATCTGCTCGAGCAGGTCGATGCCCGTCATTCCGGGCATCTTCAGGTCGCTGACAACAGCGTCGGGACGTGCCTGTCGAACCTGTTCGAGCGCGGCTTGGGCATTGTCCGCCACTTGCACGTCAAACCCGGCCCGGCGCAACGTACCCGCCACGCTGTCCCGCATCATTTCCTTGTCGTCCACCACAAGAATCGTGCTCATCCTGCTCGCTCCATCACACAATGCGCATGTTCCGGCTTGGCCTCGATCTGAGAGCCTTCACCCGCTGCGCTCCTCTCTTGAGGAACGTGAAGCTCGACGCATGCCCCTCGATCGGACTTTCCCGGCCCTGCGTTGTTCGATACGACCACACGACCTCCGTGTGCCTCGATGATCCGGTGCACAATGGGAAGCCCCAGTCCGGTGCCCGCAGCCCTGGTTGTGAAAAACGGATTGAACATCCTCTGCACCACCTGCTCGCTGACACCCGGTCCGGAGTCCTGCACACGGAACACCACCATCGGCATGCGCCGTCCGGAACCCGCAATTCCCGCGCTTGTGCGCACGTCCAGCGCGATCGTTCCCCCTCCGGTCGGGCTCTGTTCGAGACATGCCTCAATTCCGTTCCGAATCACGTTCACCAACGCCTGCACGAGCTGGGCACGATCTGCCTGCAGAGTCACGCGATCGGCCAACCCCGGCCCCCGGATCACCTGCGGAGCCGTCTCGCTCGAAAGCAGGTCCGCAACCCGGAGCAAGGCATCCTCTACCACCTCGGTTGCGACGACTTCCCTCAGACACACCTGCGTCTCTCGCGAAAACGCCAGAACGTC
>RFGK01000033.1 GCA_003697045.1 Planctomycetota bacterium | reverse complement strand
GCACGCGCTTCGCGCAAACGCAGATCGTCCGGTTCGTGCATCTGCGCAAGTGGCGTGCCTCCGGACTGAAAGCTCAACCCCGCGAGCGCAAGCCCGAACACCATGTTGAGCGCCACAACTTCGATCGCCACCGGCCAGATGGTGCGCTTGGCCTGTCGCGCGACGGGCTTCTTCATGAGCCCGGTCATGTTTGCGACGGCCTCGACACCGGCAAGCGCCAGGCAGATCTTGGTGAAACTGACCCACGCCGAACCGGGGGGTGTCTGCGTGAAGTAGTCGAACGAGACGGTCTGCACGCCCCGGAGGAAGAACGGGATGCTCAGCAGGGCCATGACTCCCGAGACGCCGAGCGCGACCAGGGCAATGAACATGGCAAATCGGCCGGCCGAGCGTGCGCCGAGCCAGTTGACGAACCCGATGACCACAAGGGTGAAGATCGAAGCGGGAAGGGTCCAGTTCCCGGGAACCCCGAAGTAGTGGAATGCTTCCACGACACTGATGGCAGCGGTCATGATGTACCCGCTGAGCAGCAGCGTCGACCCAACCACGGCAAGCGTGGGGTTGATCTGCCGGGCTGCGGTATACACCCCCCCTCCATCAGGGAAGCATCGACAGATGATCGTGTAGGCCCAGCTCACGGCAAGCATGAGCAGCCCGATCGCAGCCAGATAGAGCACCGAGGCGTGCGCGGTGTAGAGGAACGCAAGCCCGAGCACATAGAGACGGCTCGTGCCCCAGTCGCCGTAAAGCAGCGGGCCGGCGTGGATCCACTTGAGATTGCGAGGACGACTTTCGGTAACGAGCATGTCGGGTGCTTCGCAGTGTGAAAGTGGGGAGTATACGGGCCCTTATTCATGGGCGCCGGCACTGGATGTCAAGCGAGCCTGCGTCCCTGCCCGAAGGGATCGAAAGCACGCGTCTGGTCGCCAGGCGCCCGCCGGGGCGATCCACCGGGTCAGGTGGTGCGTATGGGCAGGGTGAGGAAGGAGTGGACGAGTTTGACAGCCCCAGACGGGGAACGTACGTTCCGGGCTGAGAGTTCGACGTGAGTTGCAATGAGCCAGCTTCCTCCAGAACCTGATCCGAACAAGACTGCCCCCATGCAGCGAGGCGACGATACGGCGCCGCTCGATGAGCGCACCGTCGAGCAGTTGACCGTCGAGGCAGCCGAGGAAGCTCTCCAAAAAGCAGCCAAGGGCAGCACCAACATCGACACGCTGGTCGGCCGCCTGGTGATCGAGCAGGGGCTGGCAACGGCCGCGGACGTCCAGCAATGTCTCGCAGCCAGGGAAAGCGCAGGCGACGACGCGAGAAACCAGTCACTCGCCCAGGCGCTCGTGGACAATCAGTACATCACCAAGCGTCAGCTCGCCAGGCTCAAGGAACGGATCGAGGCCGAGCGTTCCGGACAGGCAATTCCGGGCTACCAGATTTTGAAAAAGCTTGGCGCCGGTGCGATGGCCACGGTCTTCAAGGCCAAGCAGCTCAGCCTGGACCGAATCGTGGCGATCAAGATCCTGCCGAAGAAGTACAGCAACAACCCGCAGTTCATCGAGCGGTTCTATGCAGAAGGTCGTGCTGCCGGGCAGTTGAACCACCCCAACATCGTGCAGGCGTTCGACGTGGGTCAGCACCGCGACACGTACTACTTCGTGATGGAGTATGTGGACGGGCGAACCGTGCACGATGACATCGTCGAGCACAAGCGATACTCCGAAAAAGAGGCGTTGGAGATCATCATTCAAGTTGCCGAGGGACTTGAACATGCGCACAAGCGGGGGCTTGTGCATCGAGACATCAAGCCGAAGAACCTGATGATCTCGAAAGAAGGCGTCGTCAAAGTCGCAGACATGGGCCTGGCTCGTGCGATCAGCGACAAGGAAGCAGCCGAGGCGGAGAAGGGCAAGGCGTTCGGGACGCCGTATTACATCAGCCCGGAGCAGATTCGAGGCGAAATGAATATCGGTCCGCCGGCGGATATCTACTCTCTGGGCGCGACGATGTATCACATGGTGACCGGGACGGTGCCGTTTGAGGGCAAAAACCCCTCGGCCGTGATGCACAAGCATCTCAAGGCCGAACTGGTGCCTCCCGATCATGTCAACCCCAAGCTCAGCGCGGGCATCAGCGAAATCATCGAGATGATGATGGCGAAGAAGCCCGAGAATCGTTATCAGACGTGCACGGATTTGCTCGTGGATCTGCGTGCTGTGATCAAGGGCGAAAACCCACCGATTGCACACAAGGAGATTGTGGCTCAGGATGACTTGGCGCAGCTGGCAGCGCTGGAAGCCGAGGCCCAAACCGAGCTTGCCACCGACAAATCGCAGCCTGAATCACGCCCGGGGCTTCAAGAGCTGATGATGGAGCCGCTGTTCCTGATTCTCATTGGGATGTTTGTCATCAGCGTGGCGCTGAATCTGGTGCAGTGGCTGGGTGGGCTGTAACGCGGGGGGTAGTTTTGCCGTTCGAAAGCCCGGATGCCCGATGCGTGAAGCGTGTGTGGAATCATCGGAGTTGCATGCGCTGAAGGGAAATGCCCGAGTATTGACGCCAGGGTGCTCGGCCGGCTGCGTGATCGGCTCGCGCATCGCGGGCCGGACGGCGCCGGGCTGCTGTTGGAACGAAACGTCGGCTTGGGACATCGTCGGCTTGCGGTGATTGATCCTTCAGCCGCCGGGCAACAGCCGATGGTCACCCCTGACGGGGCCCATGCGATCGTCTACAACGGCGAGCTCTACAACGACGCCGAGCTGCGTGCGCAGCTTCGTGCGTCAGGAGTCCGGTTCGCTTCGACATGCGATGCGGAGACGTTGCTTTGGGCGCTGGCCACGTGGGGCGAGCGTGCCATTGACCGGCTGCGGGGCATGTTCGCGTTTGCGTGGCATGACCGGATACGACAGCGACTCGTGCTAACCCGCGATCCGTTTGGAATCAAGCCCCTCTACTACTGGGTCGGAACGACCGGAGTCGGGCTCGAGCTCGTCTTTGCCAGCGAGATTCACGCGATCCTCGATCATCCGCATGTGCCGATCCGTCCCGATCCGCTTGGCATCAGCGCATACCTGTCGACGATTCGAACGGTGCTCAGTGAGCGCACCATGTTCGAGGGTGTGCGGGCAGTAAGGCCGGGCCAGCGGGTCGAGTTTGATCTGGCGGACCCTGCGATTGCTCAGTCGTCACATCAGCACGATGCGACGTTTGAGCCCATCTCAACCAGTGTGCGCGACGTGATCGAGGACGCGGTGCGGCGACACATGCGGACCGATGTCCCCCTTTGTTGCCTGCTCAGTGGCGGGCTGGACAGCTCGATCATAGTCAGCGTGGCTCGGCATCATGTGCACGGCTTGCAGACCTACTGTGCCGGTGCGCCGTCGGCAGACGCCGATGACGATCTGCATGTCTCGCCTCAGGTGGCAAGAGAACTGGGCGTGGCGCATCATTGTGTTGATGTTCCGTTGAGCGTATTTGTCCAGCAGTGGCCGCGGATGGTCGATGCGCTGGGTGTTCCGCTCAGCACGCCGAACGAAGTGGCGATCAATGCGGTGGCGCGGCGAATGCGCGCAGATGGACGTGTGGTCACGCTTTCAGGTGAAGGAGCGGATGAGCTGTTTGCGGGGTACGACCAGCCGCTGGGGGCAGTGCGGACAGCGTTTGCCGGATCGGCGACGGTGACGGCAGAACAACTGGCGCAGTTCGAGCTAGCGCATCACTCATGGGTGGCGCCGGAGCTCAAGGGAGCATTGTTCAACCCGGCCATTGCCGAAGAGATTGAGGAAGACGAGTGGCTGTTCGATACGACGCGGGCATCGTTTGAAGAAGCGCTCGACCAGAGTCCATCGATGCCGCCGGAGGATCGGGCGGTGCGCGCTATGCTCGGCTACCAGCGCCGGGTCAACCTGGTGGGGCTTCTGGGCCGACTGGACTCGGCAACGATGTTGGCTGCGATCGAGGGTCGCACGCCGTTTGCTGACCGAGCCGTCCAGGCCTTGGCCGAGTCTTTGCAAACCGAAGCGATGATCAGGTGGGAATCAGCGCAAGCAGAGACGAAGTTGTCGCTTCGGCGTGCCTTTGCAGATGTTGTGCCGCCCATGGCGATCCAGCGTGCGAAAGCGAGCTTTCCCCTGCCATTTCAGGCGTGGCTCGAGCCGTTTGGACCGATGCTGGCCACGTCGGAGTTCCTCGGTGAGCTGTTCAGCGCAGCGGCGATTGGAACGGTGTCGGTCAGACCGGCAGAGCACTGGCGCCTTGCGTGGCCGATGATCAATCTTGCAATGTGGGGCGAGCGATGGTGGGGAGCGCATGAAAAACGCCCGGGATTGTTCCCGGGCGTGGTGGAAGTGGATGCACGTGTCAGAATCAGCGACGACGGCGGGTCACAGCCAATGCACCGATCCCCAGCAGCGCGATCGAACTCGGGGACGGGATGACCGCCAGCCCGATCGTCTGGTTGGCAGCGAGGTTGCCAAGTCCGGACTGGAGGACAACCTCGAGATTGAACAGCCCCGTGGTTGTGTCGATGGTGCCGAGCACGAGCTGGTCATTGGTGACATCTTCAAGCGCTGCCCAGTATTGCCCGTTCCACCATTCGCCGCCCTGATTGCGGAAGTCGAACCCGACGCCCGAGCCGACTTGCGTCAGCGTGCCGGTGGTGAGGTCCATGGTGAACAGCGCATCGCTGGTCTGGCCGGTGGTGTAGAAGGTGCCGGTGGCTGCGTCGTAGCCGGAGCCACCGATGGCCTCGCCGGGATTCACGTTCGCGACAAACGTGAGGTTGAACGTGTTGTCAATGGTGTAGATCTCGCCTTCGCCGATGCCATAGAGCGTGTTTCCCACTTGCGTCAGCGTGGGGAATCTCTGGTCGGTAAAGGTTCCGATGCGTGTGAGCGACGGCGTCCCCAGTGGGTTGTCCATTCGCCAGATTTCAAAGTCAGGCGGAGGGTTGCCGACGTTTTCCTGCAGATTGCTCACGCCGATGATTCCATGCTCGGTCAATGACAGCGAGTGGAAGGTATCGGACAGGGTGAACGTGGTCACCGCGTTCCCGTCGTAGCGGTAGAGGGTATCTCCGCGTGTGACCAGGAATGTATCGCCAGCCATTGCTGTCGATCCGGCAGTCAGCGCAAGTGCAAGTCCAAGACAGAGTGATTTCATTTTGGCTTTCTCCTCAGCTCTCCGTGTGTGTCAACTTTGCCAGCGGTCAAGCGGGAACGAACCTCTCGTCCCCTCCATTTCCCGCCGCTTCAGGAATCATTCTACCTTCCGCATGTGAAAAAGGGTAGTTTTTTCTCGTGGCGATCGTACGGGTTTTTTTTGCATTCCATGGGCCGCCGCCCAGCTGGACCTGGAGGATCGCGCGCCTGGGCTGGCAGGGTCGTATCGATCGATGGAACCTATAGTTTGGGCCCGGGAGTGCCCGGAGGAGACCGACTGATTTCCCTAGGGAAGGAGTTTGCCGTGCGACGCGCGAAGATCAGCATCATTGGGGCAGGAAACGTGGGTGCGACGTGTGCTCACTGGGCTGCAGCAAAGGAACTGGGCGACATTGTTGTGCTCGATATCCCCGAAAAGGAGGGGGTCGCAAAGGGCAAGATGATTGATCTGGCCTGTTGTGGCCCGATCGAGCGATTTGACAGCAGGATCGTGGGGACGGCCGACTACAAGGACATTGCCGGGTCGGATGTGGTGATCATCACGGCGGGTCTTCCTCGCAAGCCCGGCATGAGCCGTGACGACCTGATCGAAACCAACGTGAAGATTGTTCGTTCGGTCTCGGAAAAAGTGGCCGAGTTTGCGCCGGAATCGTGCGTGATCGTCGTGTCCAACCCGCTGGACGCGATGGTGTATACCGCGTGGAAGACGACGGGGTTTCCCACCAACCGGATCATGGGACAGGCCGGAGCCCTGGATGTGGCGCGGTTCCGTACGTTTATCGCGTGGGAGATTGGCTGTTCCATCGAAGACGTGCAGGCGCTTCTGCTGGGGGGGCACGGTGACGACATGGTGCCGTTACCCCGGCTGACCAGCGTGCACGGCATCCCGGTGAGCGAGCTGCTCCCGGCTGAGAAGATTCAGGCGTGTGTGGAGCGCGCCAAGGTTGGCGGCGGAGAGATCGTCAAACTCATGGGGACCAGTGCGTTCTACGCACCGGCGTCGGGTTCGGTGCAGATGGCCGAGGCGATCATCAAGGACAAGAAGCGGATCATTCCATCGGCTGCATACCTGGACGGGCAGTTCGGGCACAAGGGGTTGTTCGTGGGTGTGCCGGCACTGCTTGGCGCCGGAGGCGTCGAGAAGGTGGTCGAGTTCAAGCTCACGCCGGAGGAACAGGAACTCTTTGACGCTTCTGCCAGCCACGTCGAAGAGCTGGTCGGTGTGGTCAAGCGCATGTTCCCGGATCTTGCCTGAGCGCACGACTCAGACCGGCAGTTTGCATGAGCGGCCCCAGTGGGGTCGCTTTTTTTTCGAACATGCTGAGAGATCGCCGGTGCCGGCGCAGAGAAGTGGTGAACACAACGCGTCGCGGATGACGCAATGAAACACAGAACCACTTTTCGTCAGGAGATTCAAGCAATGACTCGCACGACACCAGCCATGACCCTGTTTGCACTTGCCGCTTCCGTGGGCCTTGCCAATCCCGTCGATGGGATCTATTTCGATGCTCCAACTTGCGATAACCACGGCACGCGGCAAGCGGTCGAGGAACTCGGGACGGTGATCTTCCCGACCGACGAGCTGATTTCCAGCTCGTACACGCAGACGACCCTCTCGGCTTGTGCGCCGCACGACGATCCCGG
>RFGK01000007.1 GCA_003697045.1 Planctomycetota bacterium | reverse complement strand
CGAGGCGGACCCTGAGGAGTTGACTCCGCAGCACGTCGAGGACATCCGCCGCGAGGCACTGCGCAAGCTGACCAAGGTCAACGAGCTGATCGAATCAAAGCAGCAGAGCGAGCAGGCCAGGCAACTCGAGGCGTTGCAAAACCAGCTTCGCAATCTCAAGACGCCCGGCGATGGTCCGTTGAGTGAGTTTGCGCGCAGCTTGGCCAGGGGGAACTTCGCCGAGGCGAAGGACAGCCTGGAGAAGCTGGCCGAGCAGATCGCGGAAGGCTCGATGAGCGAGTCAGACCGCGAGCGAGCGCAAGAGCAGCTGGAGAACCTGAAAGAACAACTGGAACAGCTCGCAGAGAACAGGAATCAGCTCGAAGAAGCGCTCAAGGAAGCCGGCCTGTCGAGAGAGCAGGCTGCGCAGCTTGCCCAGGCGTTGAGCGATCCGGAAGCGATGCAGCAAGCGCTCGACAAGATGGAAGGGCTCAGCGAGGAGCAGAAGCAGCAGCTCCAGCAGATGGCGTGCGCTCAATCGCAGGCTGCCGAGTCATGCAACGGCATGGCAGGCGCACTGGGTCAGATGGCCAAGGGCATGAGCTCGGAAGGCATGGGCCAGCAGGCGACCGAGGGAGCCAACGGCCTGTCCGACCAGCTCGGACAGTTTGAGGCGATCCAGCAGGAGTTGAACAACCTGCAGGCGGCAGCGTCGGAGTGCCGCGGCCAGATCAACAAGCTCGGGCAGAGCATGTGTGAGGGTGGAACTCCGGGCCAGTGCTTCGGGCAGGGTGCGGGAACCCAGGGCCCGTGGGCAAAAGGATCCAACCCGAATCCGGGCAACGGCATGGGTGGCCCGGGCCAGGGCTCGGGCGGTGCGATGGACTCGGAGCAAACCGACTTTGCGCTTGAGAAGATCAAGCAGCAGGTTGTCAATCAGGGTGGGCCGATCATCAGCGAGACGATCGTGTATGGCGCACAGGTGCGCGGCCAGTCGCGTGCGGAGTTTGAGTCGGCTGTTCGTTCGGGAAAGGCCGAAGCTGCCAATGCTCTGGAACAGAAGGCAGTTCCGAAGAAGTACCAGGACGCGGTGCGCGCATACTTCGGCCGACTCGAGCAAATCCGCAAAGCGCAGGAGTCGGATCGTTCGTCGCCCAAAGACGAATCAGACTAAGACAGACGCAAAGCCGCCCGCCCGGGCGATGCGCGGGTCACGCTGGTCGAGGCAGAAGCCCAGACCCTTTGCTCCCCGGCCATGTACGTCAATGCTGCGACGAACAGCTCAGCGTTGCTCGTCCTGTCCGATGCCGAGCTCGCGGATCGCGCCGATGACCAGGCCATGGACGCGCGGCGGAGCGCACACCACGCCCCGGTTCTTCTCAAGCCCGCGGCCGTGGCTGAAATCGAGTTCATGTCCGAAGATGTCCGTGACGGCTGCACCTGCCTCGGCTGCGATCATGGCGCCGGCAGCATGATCCCAGATGCGTTCGATGTATCCCTTGCGCGTGGGCATGCGCAGGTATGCGTCGGCTTGTCCGCGTGCGACGACGGCATACTTTGCCTGGCTGTCCAGCCTCACAACATCGTGCTCTTCGCCGATGTGCTCGAGGATCCGGTCGGTATCGCTGATGTTGGTATGGGCCTTTTCGACCGATGCACAGACGAGAATCGGATCACCCGGCACGTGGTCGAGGCGGGTGATGCGTGTGGGTGAGGCCCGGGCATCGTCGCACGGCGCTTCGTAGACGCCCTGGCCGCGAATGCCGTAGTAGAGGCAGCCGGCCGGGTCCGGTTCATCGAGCGGGGCCGACATATCGACCGGGAGATTCGGACAGCCCATCACGCCCATGGTGGGTATGCCCGCTTCGATGTATCCGAGGGCAATGGCGTACTGCTGGTTGCGCAGAAAGCCCTTGGTGCCATCAATCGGATCGAGTGTCCAGAAGGCGTGGTGCCTGATGTCGCCGGCGCCGATGTCGATTGCTTCGAGCATGTCGTCGGCGGTGGCATCGGTCCAGACTTCCTGCACGGCGGCCAGCGTGGCTTCGAGGTGGGCTGCGTGTTCATCCTCACGCAAAAATGCACTGGCTTCCTCGGCTACGAGAATCACTTCGCCAAGTCGCTCCCGGAGTACCCACGCGACGATGGCCTGACTGGCAAAGTCGGCAACGGTGACCGGGCTCTTGTCATCCTTGGTGATCGCACGCACCTGGTCGAGCGATCGTTGCACCTGACGACACACGGAGCTGGCAAGGGTGACCGCTTCGCGGGCCGATTCGATCATGCGGGCGTAGTCGGGCATCGTGATCTCCTGCGGGCGCGGGGGCCAAGCAATGCCCTCATCATCCGCAGAACACCATAGGCATCCGCCTTGGGTGTCGAAAGCGCGAATCGGTTGGTCCCAGCTCGATCCGGCTGCTGCCCGTTGATGGCGTGTGGTCGGACCCCGGAAACTGACGCGCCCGGATGGCCGAATGAAAAAGGCTGCGGATCAATCGCTGTGCGCACGGCGGGCGCCGACTCTGAGGTTGATCAGCTCGACAGCCAGGGCAAATGCCATGGCGAAGTAGACATAGCCGCGACCGAGGTGATGGTGCAGCCCGTCGGCGACCAGCAGCACGCCGATGAGCACGAGGAATGCCAGGGCAAGTGTTTTCATCGACGGATGGCGGTTGACAAACCTGCCGATCGGGCCGGCGAAGAACAGCATCACACTGACTGCCAGAACTACGGCTGTCGCCATGATCCAGTAGTTGGTGGTCATGCCCACCGCGGTGATGACGCTGTCGAGGCTGAAGACAAGGTCGAGCAGGAGGATCTGCGTGAGGATGCCGGCCGCGCTCACCTTCGCGACATCGCGATGGGGCGCCTTGCGATCGCTGCCCTCGACGAGATGATGAATCTCGAATGTAGCCTTCGCGATGAGGAAGAACCCGCCGAGCAGGAGGACCAGGTCCTTGCCGCTGATCCCGACGGGGACTTCGATCATCTGGCCGGCGTCGCCTTCGATGCGTTCGGTGAGCATTGGAAGCTCAAAGAGGGGTTCCTGGAGGCGCATGACCAGCCATGCCAGCGCGAGGAGGATCAGTCGCATCACCATGGCCAGCAGCAGGCCGATGGTGCGCACGCGGGCTTGCTGGTGTTCGGGGAGTTTGCCCGTGAGCACGGCGATAAAGATGACGTTGTCGATGCCGAGGACGATTTCAAGGGCAGCCAGCGCGATCAGTGCGGCCAGCCCGGAAGCGCTGAAGAACGCGACTTCGCCGGAAAGGGATGACGAAACCGAGTCGGCGAGAATCAGCATTTCCAGCATGCGCGGATCCTCCGTCGATCAGCCCCGCAAGGCTTGGCCAACCTTTCGGACCCACTCGATGTCGGGCAGGGAATACGGGCGAAACTTTTCGATCGCGCCCGATTCTTCGTTGTAGAGAAGCGCTCGCTGCATGCCCAGCTTGCCTGCCGCTGGAGAATCAATCAGCGTGGTCGAATCGGCTGCGTTCATCTGGAACAGCACGCGCGTGTCAAACTCGGCAACAGTCTGGCGATCGAAGGCCCGCTCGAGATTGCCGACTGTATCCGACCAGCACAGCACGTGGACCCCAAGGCCCGGCCCTTCGCGGATGATCGAGGCGAGCTGTTTGTCCGGGCCCGCAGCCGCATCCGGATCGGTCGAAAACGAGAAGTCGTCTTCCTTGCGCCGAAGCGAACGGAAACGATGGAGCCCGTGTAACAACACGTAGACGCTGAGCTCGTCGGTCAGATTCTCGTCCTCACGCTTTTGAACATCCCCAGCGACCTTGCCGATCAGCTCGTCCGCATCGCGCCACGTACCAAACCATGTCTCGTGGGGCAGTGCATCGCACACGCTTTTGAGTACGCCGAAGCGTGGATCATCAGCGGCGGTGCCATCGAGCACGACGAATCGGGCGGCATTGCGCGGATACTGTGCTGCAAGCCCGACCAGGGACGCCGTGATCAGCGCGAGCGCGGGGTCGTCCTGCTGGCCGACGATGATGCAGTTGGAGCCGGTGTGACGCCGGAACACGGCTGCGGTCGGGTCTTTGATCGCGACCGGATCACCGAGCCAGGCCTTGGCGCTTGCGGGCATGATGCGTGTGGGCTCGCGCACGCATCGCGCGAGCTCGTGGTTGTCTTCGATGCGGGCCGGCACATTGCCTTCGAAGACAATCTGAGGCTCGGGCGGCTCGTACCCTTCGCGCTCGACGCGCCGGCGCACCTGGGCAAGCGCTTCGTCGCGCACCTTGTCGGGCAGCCAGGCGATCTGGAAGGGGCTGTTGCCCTCGATCATGCCGTTGGCATCGTTGTAGATTGCTTCGCCAGGCCGAGCGAGCAGACGCGCAGCGGCGTTGTCCTCGCTGAGAATGAGGTAGGAATCTGTCTCCGAACATTGCAGCGCGATGCGGACGGCCATCTGTCCCATGGTGCTGCGGGCCAGCGAATAGGCGCCACTGAGCGTTTGTGAACCGAGCAGGACATGCATGCCAAAGGCCCGCCCCTGTCGGACGAGCCGATCCAGAAGCAGCGATGCGTCCTGAGCAATCTTGTCATCCTCGACGAAGAACTCCTGGAACTCGTCGATGATGAGCAGTGTGCGGGGCATGTGCACGTCCGGGCGCTTCTCACGAAACGAGGCAATGTCGGCAGCACCGGTTTCGCGAAACAAATCGCCGCGGCGTTTGAGCTCCTCGTCGAGCTTGTGGAGCACGCTGAGCCCGAACTCCCGGTCGGATTCAACAGCCACCGCCCGGGCGTGCGCGAGCTTGTGCGTGGCGTAGGTCTTGAACTCGACGCCCTTCTTGAAGTCGACCAGGTAAAACTCGACCTCGCGCGGAGAGTACCACATCGCCAGCGACGAAACGAGCACATGGAGCAGAGTGGACTTGCCCGAGCCGGTCTTGCCGGCGATCAGCACGTGCTGGCTGGTGCCGCGCCCAAGTTCCAGGTACTGAAGCTTGGTTGCACCGGCTCTGCCGAGTGGCACCCGAAGCTGCCGGGAGCACTGTTCGCTCCAGAGCTTGCCTTCCGGCGGGGCGATCTTGCGAAACGGCACTTCCACACGCCCCGCGTCCCTGGACAGCTCCCCAACCCGACGCACAAGGCGAGACAGAAACTCATCATCCGGCGGCGACTCGAGCGCAAGAGGGAGAGACTGCAAGGGCTCTCCCGCAAGACGCAAGCCATCTTCGGTCTCGACCACCGTGACGGCGTGGCGTTCGAGGTCCTCGAGCGTCAGCGACGCCGGGAGCTTGGCAGCCGGGTCGAGCAGCATGAGGGTATAGACGCCGCACCGTGCACCGGATTCGAGAATGCTCTTGAGCTTCTGGGCGGCTGCATCGGTGAACGAAGTGGGAAAATCCGCGATGACGAGAAAGCGATATGGCTCGGCAATCTCGCCGGCTGAGATGTTGTATGACTCGATGCTCTCAAACTCGTTGCGCAGATACTTCTGGATGACCTTTTCCATGTGCTCGGTCAGGTCAGTCAGCCGCATCTCGACGTGTTTGGGATCGGTCCAGATGCGGCTGGTCACAAGCGCTTCTTCGTAATCGGCCAGATGCATGTATCCGGCAAAGCTCTGTCCGAGTCCGACCGGGTCGATGATGGTGAAGCGCAGCTTGCCGGGCGGAATCGACGTGAGCAGCCTCAGCATGACGTTCTGCAGCGTTGCGATTGCCTGACCGCGACACTTCGGGCCACTCTCGAGCAGGAGCGAACAGTGCCCGGGAAAGTCCATCATCGCGGGCAGTTGATAGGAAGTACGCACGTTTTCGAGCAGCCCCGGATCGTCAGGCAGACCCCCCTCGAAAGTTGCGGCGTCGGCGGTGATTGAGCCGAACTTGATCGCTGCAGGTGCAGCTGCGGGGGCGTGATATTCTCTCCAACGGGGATCGTCCCACGCAGGAAACAACGCCGAAGCACGATCCTCCATGTCGACGCCAGCACGCTGCACAAGAGACATCCGCTCGAACCAGCTGCGCTCAATGCGATCGCGCTCGGCGCGGGTATTTTGCTTGATTTCGCTGATCCTGGCGGCGTACTCGGCTTCGATCCTTGCCGATCGCTCCGCGTGCAACTCGTCCAACTCGGCGAGTTTGGCATCAGCCGTTGCCGTGATCTTGGCAAGCTCCGCTTCGTGGCGGGATTTCATGGCTTCGAGCCTGGGCTTGTGTCGCTGGTCGACGGCCTGGACATCATCAATGCGGCGCTGCTCGATGATCTCGCGGCGTTTGGCATGTTGAGCCTGCGCCCGGCGCTGATCGGCCTCCTTCTTCTCAATGAGCGCCCGCCCGGCAGCGTCACGATTCGACGCGGCAAGCTCTTCGCACGCGTCGGCAAGTGCACGCACGATGGCCGTCTGGTCAACGACGGGCCAATATGCCCGGCGGAGCTGGGCCATCCCCCACATGCGCAAGGGCACGAGCAGAATACTGAACGCGATGCAACTTCCAAGTCCGGCGAGCAGCGGAATGGTCCATCCTGACCACGAAGTCCAGACCCCACCGACGATGCCGCCGCCGATCGCCACCAGGGGTGTGCAAAAAAGCAACACCTGGAAGATCTTGAGAACCTTGGCCCGGCGAAGCCCGACAAGCCGACGTCCGGCCTCTTCAAGCACCTGACGCACGAGATTCAGGCATTCCTCGGCGTCATTGGAAGGCAATGCCGGGATTTCGGGTGTGTTGTGCGCACTCGAGGTGCGCAGCGCCGCCCTTGCGATGTGCCGGGCGGCGGTGTCGATTTCACTGGCCTGCTTTCGGGCATTGTCGGCCTGTCGCTTGACGCGCTCGAACATGAGCCTTGGCTTTGCTTCTTCGGCGTCGTAGACCGTCTCGGCGAGCCATGCCTTTTCCTTGAGCTTCTCCTCGGCTGCGCGTTCTTCCTTGTTGAGCCGCTCGATGACGGCCAGCCGCTCCTGCTCATATTCCCGGCGAGCGCGTTCAAATGCCTCTTCAAACTGGGCAGTCAGCTTCGCAATGGTGCGAGCTCGCTTCTCTTCCAGCTCGGTGCGCTTGGCCTGATATTCTTCGGCTTCCTTGTGGACGGCGTGTCGATGTTCCCGCTCGGCCTGTTCAATCTGTTCAGCCGACTGCGTTTCGAGAGTATTCAGGCGCTCGGCAAGCTCCCGGACTGTCTGCTGGAGCAGTGTCACCAGGGCGCGTTCGCGGTCGAAGAACGCGCCTTCCATCACATCCTGCGTTGTTACGGCTTCTGCCTGCGTCCGAGTCGACATGCGTCTCCGATCATTCGCTGCACGCGCGTCGTGCTGACGCTGCTGCATCGGCCAGCTTCTCCATCGCCCCGAGCGTCGAGCGAATCTTTGGTGCCAGAGGCTGGAGATACCTTTCCTCGAATCCCTGCGCCGCTGCGTCGTTCCACACCTCGCGCGCCCGCGTCCACGCCGTCATCAACTCCTTGTGCGCATCGGCGAGCATGGCCCGCCCCACGGCCGAGCTCATTGCTCACCCTCCTGCCGGCAGTATCCGATCGTGTCATTGGGCAGTGTCACGCTTTCCACCCTAGCTCCGCACACGACAACAAGCACGCCCCGGTCGAGCTCGAACACCGGCCCCAGGTCCGGGCGAAACTCGAGCACATCACGCACACGCACCCGGTCCAACTCCCGCCGCTCGGGCGTTGGTCCGGATGCGGGCGCAGGACCAAGATACCAACCCGAGTCATTCTCGTCTGTCGGCTCGCAACGCTCCAGATAGATCCGCTCGGCTGCGAGCGCCCCCGGTGCTGTGCTGACCCACTGATCTGGCTCCACGCCGGCGGACAGGTGAAGCTCCGCGATTGCCTCGGCCTGACGGAGACGCGCCACGCGACCGAGCTCAAAGCGCGGCAGTTCACCGACGGACTCGACCCTCTCGGCCCGTCGTCGGCGTCCGGGGCCCGGCGTTGCCTGCCGATAAGATGCGTGCGGGGAGGGTTCTGATTCACCCACTTCGGCTGCGTGGGCATAGCTTTCGCCCGTCGCCTGGGCATAGCCCTTCGGGGAGGGGGCCGAACCCAACTCCTCACTTCTCGGCACGCTGAGGGCGACGTACTGCTCGAGCGCCTCGGCCATGCGATCGAGATCATGCAAGGCCCTTTCTTCCAAAGTCACGAGCTGGCCTGCGAGCCCCTGCGCTGCACCCTTGTACGCCATGTGCTCTTTTTCGAGCTGACGGATCCAATGCCTGGTGTGCTCGACTTTGGCGTGGGCTTCTTCGAGCCGGCGCTGGGCCCGTTCGAGCGCCTTGCGTTCTTCCACCGCCGAGCGCGGGTCACCGGTCGCGGAGCGCTGCTTGTTGATCAGATCCGTCTTGGCGCGCACAACGTCGTCCTGTCGGCGGCGGATTTCTCTTTTCCAGAAGGGCGCCATGTCTCGGCGAAGCCACTCGATCGTGCGGACGGCGTCGGACTCGGCAGCAAGAAGTGCAGCGCGCGCTTCTTCCACGAACTTGATCAACGCCGGGCGAAACTCCCGCAGTGCTGCGATTGATGTGACCCGCGCCCCCTGGCTCATCGATTACCTCTGTCGCAGGTACTCTTCGACACGATCGGCCTTTCGCAGCAAAAACGGAATGTGCTGTTCGGCAGCCTGGGTGAACCGCGTGAGCGTGCGCAGCGTGTGCTCAAACTCGGCAACGAACTTGGCGTGCTCCTGATCGCGCCAGGTTTGACTCAACGCCTGCATCTGCCCGTTGAGCGCATTCATCTGCTGCGACAGGTTTGTGTTGAATCGCTTGAGCGACTGGGCAAACCGACGCAGCTCTTCCGGATCGACGACGGCCTTGGCCATGACAGGTCCTCCGTTCGGAGATTCTAAGGCCCGCAAGCCACCGGTCCGGTGGCACTGCCGGTTGTGCAACCTTTCGAGCCAAAAACCGCGACAGATACCGGGAATGTGCGCAATTATCCGCCCGGATCAAGCACCGGACCCAGGGGAGGATCTTCCAGTGCCGGGATTTCCCTGGGCTCTTCGAGCGGAGCCAGCACATCGGTAACACGCTTGGACATGTTGTTGGCTGCCCAGGCGGGGAGCTTGAACGCTCGGCCGGCAAAGCGCTCCTGCAAGCGCGCCAGCTCGTCGGGGTCTTCGACCTGGCCGGCACTTTCGGCGGTGAGAATCGCCCACTTCTCCCCGGCTTCGTCTGCGATGCGAAGGGTGATCACCAGCCCGTCAAAGGTCTGGTAGACAACGACCGTCTCGATGCCCTCACTGGTTCCCGTCGATGGGCGCACATCTTCAAAGTTGAGCTGGGTCAACGCCCGCGAGATCGGATCGGCAACGCCGGGTGATCGAAGCTCGCGTCCTTCGGGAATGGGAGCCACGTCGAAGTGCTCCTGTTCGGGGGTTGCCTTGGACAGCCCCATCTCTTCGCCGGTTGGATGGGTAATCATGACGCTCTGCACGCGCGACCCGTCAACCTTGACCAGCGTCTTGTCGATCCAGTTGAGCGGATCGCTCGAAGCATCACCCGAGAAGTCGATCAGGTATGACTGGGGCTGGCCGACCCGGCGTGCATAACGAAGCTGGGTTGTCCCCCGGCGTTCGGAGTTTCCGAGAATAACCGAGGCGATGGTGTTGCCGTCGGCGTCTGAACAGGTGAGCTGCGTCGAAGTGCTCGCCTCACCCACATCTTCCACGCCGATGCGTTCGTAGAGGTCGGGATTCGAGGTCTTGGGCTCGACAATCTCGGCTTCGGCGAGCTTGATCAAGAGCGGGCGCACCTTGTTGTCAAGCGCTGCGATCCCGGTCTTCTCGGGAAGGACCCAGCGATCATCTTCCCGGACGATGTGTGTGCGACGGCTCGCATCGACGATTTCGACCTGCGCCACTTCATTGATTCGATCCATCAGATCCGGGAGAAAACGATCCCGTGCACTACTGGTCGATCCTGGATTCGATCGCGTGTAAACCAGAGCGGCTGCGACTGCGAGCACGCCGGTGACCAGGAGCAGAACAAGTACGGCTCGAGCATTCATGATCGCTTGCCCTCCGCATCACGGACGCGTCGACGATCAGCACCTCGACGCGAAACTCGGTATGCACCCAATCCAATGGCAAAGAGCGCGACGACCGCCGGGACGAGGCCGATGTTGATGAACTTGATCCACGCTCCAAGCCGCTTGATTTCGCGATTGAGCTCAAGCTGCACCTGGCGCAGAGCCTTTCGTGTTTCGATCTGCTTTGCGCGAAGGGCGCGGAGCTCTT
>RFGK01000217.1 GCA_003697045.1 Planctomycetota bacterium | reverse complement strand
TTCTCGCTTGTGTTCGTCGGGTCGGCAGGCGCGGCCGCCTCGGCCAGCCGCTCGATGATCGACAGCATCTGCTCGACGGCCTCGTCGTCACGCTGTGCAACGAATGAGAAGTACCCGCGGCTCGGACCGAGCCGATCGACAAACTGCTCCGTCGCCTTGGTCAGCCTCAAGTGTGCCGAACTGATGGACCCCCCGAAATAGCGGTCTCCCGGGGGGCCGTCCGGAATGAGAAACCCCGCGCCCGTATACACCCCGACCTGTCCGCGTGCGAGAATGAGATGCTGCACCGTCGCCGAACAGGCCGTCTGCTCGATCGGCGTGCGCCCCGGGCGCGGATTGAGGAAGAGCTGCACATGCACGATGTGTCCGGTCGGGGGGGCTTTCGATTTGTCTGTCAGGCGTTCGAGCGGAATGTCGGTCAATATGACATCAGCCGAGTTCTTGTCAATGAATCGGTAGAGTCGGATCGGCAGTTGGGGGCGAAGTCCCGTGTCGGAAACCTGTGAGTCGACTTCTACGGAGCTGCGTGAGCCCGTGAATGCGGGGGGAACCACCGAACAGGCTGCAAGCAGCATGGTGGCAAACAGCACGACGACAGCGCGGGCTTTGGATAGGTATCGCATGGGCAACGTCAAGATAGCCTCTCCGCAGCACCGATGTCGGCTGCGAGCGTCCCAACGCATTTCCAGTCCTTCGGGGGGCAAAATGCTTGAATCCGATGCGGACTCTGGGAGTATGTAATTGTGGGATGGGCCTGATTGCGACGCAAGGAGGTGACCCGTGCGAGGCATGATTCATTGGGCTGTGGGAGTCGTGACCGGCCTTGCGGTCCTCGCTTCGGCCCAGGGCATTTCAGAGCGTCCGGGCACGATCCGCACCCATACCGGCACGCCGATTCGGACGGGCATGTCCGGCAATCTGCGCACAAGTGCGGGTGATTTGTCGCGTGTGGTGCCCGGCACCGGCCTGACGCGCGGGGGGTTTTACCTGCCCGCCTACTACACGACCGGCACCAGCATCAATATCCACGGCGACGGGTGGGATATCTCGGTCAACGGCGGTCTTGCCAATCAGCTCGGCTGGTCCTCGTGGTATGGCAACCGATACGGCTTCGGGCATCGAAGCGGGTGGAGCACGAATGCGTGCATCATCGTCCCCGATGCCGATGAGTTTCTCTCCAGCCTTCCCGAGAATGTGCGCGACGACGTACACGTCCTGCGTGGGGCCGACTATGGGTGGGATTACGACATCTTGTGTGTCCCGCGGTGGACCTCGAACGGGTGGGTGTACGTGCCAGTGGGGTACGGGTATGGATGGTATCCGTCAGGGTATACCTATCGTGATGGCCGCATGTATGTGAACGAGACGGCCGACTGGGGGCGCCTCGGGGCACCGGCGACCCGACGCGACGAGCCAGCTGAGCAGCTGCCTCCTCCTGAGCCTTTGGATCTGGCGCGAATCGGATTGATGATCGGTGACCTCGATGCGGCCGAAGCGCAGTACCGCGCACACCTGACGGCACATCCGGATGATTCGGAAGCCCTGCGCGAGTACGGGCTTGTCATGCTCGAGGCCGAGCGTGTGGACGAGGGGTTTGCTGCAATGCGTAAGGCCTATCGCGACAAGCCTGAGCTGGCCGACGTGCCGCTTGATCTTCGAAGCCTTGGTTTCGACGGGGCGCGGGTGCGTCGGCTGATGGGGCGAGTCTCTCCGGTTGCCAACGAGATTGAGACCGCGTCGGGGTGGCTGACGCTGGCATCCCTTCTGCAGTCCCAGGGCAAGACCCGCGCTGCGAATCGAATGCTCGACAAGGCCGAGGCGAAGGGGCTCGATGAGCCGATCGTCCGGTCGCTCCGCACGGCACTGAATCGTTAGGCGTGGCAGGCGCATCGCTTGTCTGAAAGAGGAAGGGGTCTATACTCTTGGCCCTTGCGCGGAGTGTCTGCGCATACAACGTGAACCGTCAGGACCGCCGTTCGGCTGTCGGCTTGGCCCCGACAGATGCATCCGATGTGCGGGAGGTGGAGATCGATGGCCAAAAAAGAAGTTGTCAAGACGTTCAAGATCATGGCCCCGGGTGGGTCGGCAACGCCGGCGCCGCCGCTGGGACCGGTGCTTGGCGCCAACGGCGTCAACCCGGGTCAGTTCATCCAGCAGTTCAACGCGGCGACCGCCCAGTTCAACGGCAAGCTGGTCGGGTGTGTCGTCACGGTGTTCAACGACCGTTCGTTTGAGTTGGAGATCAAGAGCTCGCCGGCGTCGGTGCTGATCAAGGAAGCGGCCGGCATCGAAAAGGGCTCGGGCGTGCCCAACAAGGAGAAGGTCGGGACGATCACGCGCGAGCAGGTCCGCAAGATTGCTGAAGAGAAGCTTGCCGACCTGAACACAAACTCGATCGACTCGGCGATGCGGGTGATTGAAGGCACAGCCCGGCAGATGGGCGTGACGGTGGAGGGCTAAGCGATGCCGAAGATCAGCAAGCGTGCAAAGCACAATCTCTCCATCGCCCCCAACGGCCCGCTGGAGCCAGAGTCGGCGGTGTCGATCCTCAAGAAGTTCAAGGGACCGAAGTTTGACCAGACCGTCGAAGTGTGCATGCATCTCGGGCTGGACACCAAGCAGGCCGACCAGATGCTCCGAGGCTCGGTGAGCCTGCCAAAGGGTATCGGCAAGAGCAAGCGTGTGGTGGCGTTTTGCCCGTCGGACGTGGCGCCCAAGGCTCTGGAAGCCGGCGCGATCAAGGCCGGTGGCGAAGAACTCGTCGCGGAGATCGAAAACGGGTTCCAGGACTTCGACGTTGCGGTCGCTTCGCCCGACATGATGCGCGTCATATCAAAGCTGGGTCGTGTGCTCGGCCCCAAGGGTCTGATGCCCAGCCCGAAGAACGGGACGGTGACGCCCAATGTGCCCGAGGCGGTGCGCGAGTTTGCAGCCGGCAAGGTCGAGTATCGCACGGACAAGGCCGGCAACATCCACGCCGTCATCGGGAAGATGAGCTTTCCCGAGGCGGACCTGGTTGAGAATCTCATGTTCTTCATTCAGACGATCGAGAAGCTCAAGCCCTCATCCGTGCGAGGGACCTACATCAAGAAGATATCGATCAGTGGCACGATGACGCCGGGTGTGCAGCTCAAGTACGAAACGGCAGCATCCGGCACCTGACGGGCCTGATGACCGGGAGTTGATCGAGCGATCGAAGGAGAAACGCGATGTCCAAGCCCGTCAAGGAAATGATCGTCCGCGACTACAAGAACCGCGTAGGCGACCTGGAAGATGCGATGCTGATCAGCCTGCGTGGCATCAGCGCCAATGACACCAACGAAATCCGCCAGACGCTGGCCAAGAAGGAAATCCGGGTCACTGTGATCCGCAATGCCTTGTTCATGAAGGCGTTTGGTGATTCAAAGCTGGCCGAGCTGAGTCCGCTGCTGACTGGTTCCAATGCGCTTGCGTATGGCGCCGAGTCGGTCGTGGAAGTGGCCCGTGAGATTGTCGAGCTTGCCAAGACTTTCCCCGGCATCGAGCTGCGCGGGGCGGTGCTCGACGGCGAGCTCTACGCTGGGGAAGAAGGCGTCACACGCTTGAGCAAGTTCCCGACGCGTGAAGAGGCGATCGCGGAGGATGTGACGCTGATTCTCAGCCCGGCCCGCAATCTCATGGGTGCGGTCAAGGGCCCGGGCAGCCGTCTGCTCGGTGTCATCAAGGCCATCGAGGAGAAGCTGGAAAAGGGAGAATCAATCGCAAAGGTGTAAGTTGTGGGAATGGGCACGGGGGAATCGCCCGTGTATCCATGTCCCTGACTGGAATGAACAGACATTTGACGTTCCGACTGGCCCTTGGACGCGAAGCGTCTGGGTTAAAGAGGCGGCAACGGGCCGTCCCCTCTCGGGCGCGAGTGGTATGCCGGGTGACCGGCAGATGTGAAGGTTGGTGAATGATGAGCGACGAAGGCGCGACCAAGACATTTGACAAGAAGATTTCTGACCTGGGCGATCAGCTTGCCGGTCTGACGCTCAAGGAGGCTGTGGAGCTCGGGGACTACATGAAGGAGACCTACGGGATCGAAGCAGCTGCCGGCGGCGCGGTGATGGTGGCCGGTCCGGCCGGTGACGGCGGCGGCGCTGCCGAGGAAGAGAAGAGCGCGTTCGACGTGGTCATCAAGAGTGATGGCGGCAAGAAGATCCAGGTGATCAAGGTCGTGCGCGAAGTGACCGGGCTCGGGCTCAAGGAAGCCAAGGAGATGGTGGACAACCTGCCTTGCAAGGTCAAGGAAGGGATCTCCAAGGACGAGGCCGAAGCCTTGGCCGAGAAGCTCAAGGAAGCCGGCGCCGAGGTGGAGCTGGCATAATCCTGGACTCCGAATCATTCAGAAGGCACCCCTTATTGTGGGGGTGCCTTCTGCAATTCGATCATTGTGGGTTGAAGAAAAATTTCTCCGGATTTGGGCTGGTCCCGGGTCCCGGGCTTGGTTATACTCCCGGGTTCGGCACGGTGCGGGGCCAGCCAGGACCAGTTTGAGTTGAAGCAGCTGCGGCGCGACGACGGGTGTTGTTCTGCCATATGGACCGACACATCGGCGACGATGGTGTGCATGCCAGCCAGGCTTGCGCCGCGCGATCTCTTGCGCGAGGTAGTTGATGGTTTCCAGTTCTCGACGCGGCAATGAGTCGGGTGAACGGGCGGTTCGCCTTTTCACGAAACGGGGAGATGCCATGGGCGTGCCGGACCTGACCGAGGTCCAGTCCGTCGCCTACGAGCGGTTTCTCCAGCTTGACAAGCCTTGTGAGGCGCGCGATCCCGCGTACGGGCTCGAGGCGCTGCTTCACGAGGTTTTTCCGATCGAGAGTTACGACGGGACGATGCGGCTCGAATACATCTCGTATTCGCTTGATGAGCCGCGATACACCGCCGACGAGTGCCGGGAGCTGCGACTGACCTACGGGCGTCCATTCCGGATTCGCTTGCGCCTGCAGCGAGAGACGCACCCCGATCTGCCTGAGGAGGACATCTACCTCGGCGAGTTCCCGATCATGATCGGTGGCGGCGAGTTCATCGTCAACGGCGCCGAACGCGTGATCGTCAGCCAGCTCCATCGCTCGCCCGGCGTCGATTTCTCCATCGTTTCGAGTGAGGGGGACCGCCCGCTGCACTCGGCCAGGATCATCCCCGAGCGGGGGTCGTGGATCGAGCTCGAAGTGACGAAGAAGGACGTCCTGGCGATGCGCATCGACCAGTCGACCAAGTTGGCTGCCACGACGTTCCTGCGCTGTCTCGATGAGAGTGTTGCGACCACGGACGCGATCATCAGCCTCTTCTACGAGGTCAACGAGATCAAGGCAGAACAGGTGCTCCCGGAGCACTGGGCTGCCCAGTCGATCATCGACACGGAAACCGGCGAAGAGCTCGTGCATGTGGGTCGACAGATCGGCGATGCAGCCGAGGCGATCCTCAACAGCTCGCTCAAGACCGTTCGCGTGGTGCAGAATCCGTCCGATTCTCTGATCCTGAACACCATTGCGGAAGAGAAGCTTGACTTGTTCACCGAAGTGGCGGACACGGAGTTTGAGCGGGCGCTTCTGCGAGTCTACACCAAGCTTCGCCCGGGCAACCCGCCACAGATCGAGAAGGCAAAGCAGCTTTTCGACGAGAAGTTCTTTGATGACAATCGCTATCGCCTGGGCAAGGTGGGGCGCTTCCGCATCAACCGCAAGTTCGGGCTGGATGTGCCTGAAGACCAGATGTTCCTCCGTTCGGAGGACTTCCTGCGGGTGATTCAGTACCTTCTCGACCTGCGCTCGAATCGTCAGGACCCGGAAACCGGGCGTCCGATCGCGCAGGTCGATGACATCGATCACCTGGGCAATCGGCGTCTGCGCACGCTCGACGAGCTGGCTGTTGAAGAGCTGCGCAAGGGCTTTCTCAAGCTGCGTCGCACCGTGCAGGAGCGCATGAGCGTCAAGGACCCCGAGGATGTCACGAAGATTGCCGATCTGGTCAACTCGAAGAGCATCTCGAGTGCGATTGATTTCTTCTTCGGCCGCAGCGAGCTCTCGCAGGTCGTGGACCAGACCAACCCGCTCAGTTCGCTCGTGCATGAGCGTCGATTGTCGGCGCTGGGTCCGGGAGGGCTCAATCGCAAGCGGGCGGGCTTTGAAGTGCGCGACGTACACATTTCGCACTACGGGCGTGTGTGCCCGATTGAGACTCCCGAAGGCACAAACATCGGCTTGATTTGTTCACTGGGGATTTTCGCCTCGGTCGATCCGTACGGCTTCCTGCTCACACCCTACCGGAAGGTCAAGAACGGCAAGCCGACGGGCGACATTGTGCACCTGCGCGCTGATGAGGAGCTTCGCGCGGTGCTCGCGCCGGCCGATGCAATCACACCTGAGGGCAAGCTCAAGGAGGGCTCTGTGCTGGCCCGTGTCGACGGGGAGTTGACGGAAGTCGATTCGTCAGAGGTTGATTACGTCGATATTTCCCCCAAGCAGATCGTGGGCATCTCGGCGGGTCTGATTCCCTTCCTCGAGCATGACGACGCCAACCGGGCGTTGATGGGTTCCAACATGCAGCGGCAGGCGGTGCCTCTGGTGCGTGTTGATCCGCCGTGCGTGGCCACCGGGCTGGAAAAGGCGATCGGGCCCAACTCGGGCATGGTGGTCAAGGCCAGGCGTGGCGGCGAAGTGACGTACGTCGACGCCGAGCGTGTGATCATCGACAATGCCGATGAATACGTCCTGCGCAAGTTTGTCGGGCTCAATGAACGCACGTGCCTGAACCAGAGGCCCGTGGTCCAGCCGGGCGAGCGCGTCGAGGCCGGCCAGGTCATTGCCGACGGCGCCAGCACGCATATGGGCGAGCTGTCTATCGGGAAGAACGTGCTCGTCGCGTTCAATACCTTCGACGGGTATAACTTCGAAGACGCGATCGTGATGAGCGAGCGTCTGCTCAAGGACGACACGTTCACGTCGATTCACATTGATTCGTTCGATGTCGAGATCCGCGACACCAAGCTGGGGCGCGAGGAGTTCACACGCGACATTCCCAACGTGTCGGAGAAGATGCTGCGCAATCTCGACGAAAACGGCATCATTCGCATCGGTGCCCGCGTGCGGCCGGGCGATATTCTGGTGGGCAAGGTCAGTCCGAAGAGCAAGACTGAGCTGACGCCTGAGGAGAAGCTGCTGCACGCGATCTTCGGCCGGGCCGGCGAAGACGTGAAGAACGACTCACTGGAGGTGCCGGCGGGTGTTGAAGGCATCGTGATCGGCGCCAAGAAGTTCAGCCGGCGCGTGCACATGACCGACGCGCAGAAGAAGCAGCTCAAGAAGGAAATTGAGGCCTACGAGGCCGAAATGGACCAGCAGGCGATCGCCCTGTTCAAGCAGATGACGCAGGCGATCAATGAGATCGTCGGGACGGAAATGGTCGACCCGATGACGCGGCAGAAGGTCGGTGCCAGCGACATCCCCGAGGTCATTCTTGAACAGATTCAGACCTTTGACATCAAGTGGGCCAAGGGAAGCAAGGAAGCACGAGAGCAGGCCGAGGTGGTTTACAACCAGTTCTGGCCTCGCATTCAGGCAATCGAATCCGAAAAGCAGCGCAAGGTTGCGCACATGAAGCGCGGGGATGAGCTGCCCAACGGCGTGCTCGAGATGGTCAAGGTCTACCTTGCCACCAAACGTCAACTCTCGGTCGGCGACAAGTTTGCCGGTCGTCACGGCAACAAGGGTGTCATCGCCCGCATTGTGCCGGAAGAGGACATGCCGTTCATGGAAGACGGCACGCCGGTGGATGTCCTGCTCAATCCGCTCGGGGTGCCCAGCCGCATGAACGTGGGCCAGATTCTCGAAACACACCTGGGCTGGGCGGCCCAGGTGCTGGGCTTCCAGGCAGTGACTCCCGTCTTCGACGGCGCCACCGAGCAGGAGATCCACGCAGCCATCGACGAGGCCAATCGGCACGTTGAGAATCGGCTCAAGGAAATCGAGCAAACCGGTATCCCGGCGCGCCCGCGGGAGTTGCTTGCCCACATGCCTCGCGGCGGCAAGATCCAGCTCTACGACGGGCGCACGGGTGAGCCTTTCAATCAGAAGACGACTGTCGGGTTCATGTACCTGCTCAAGCTGCACCACCTGGTGGATGACAAGATCCACGCCCGTGCGACCGGGCCTTACAGCCTCATTACGCAGCAGCCGCTCGGCGGCAAGGCACGCACGGGTGGGCAGCGGTTCGGAGAAATGGAAGTGTGGGCGCTTGAAGCCTACGGCGCAGCGTACATCCTGCAGGAACTGCTGACGGTCAAGAGCGATGACGTCGAAGGGCGCACCAAGATCTACGAGAGCATGGTCAAGGGCACCAACAAGCTCGAGGCCGGCATGCCCGTGGCGTTTGACGTGCTGTGCAACGAGCTCAAGGGGCTCGGAATGAACATCACGCTGGAGAAGAAGAGAATCGAAGGTGGAAGTTTGCTTTGAGGGATGTGTCGCGTGCGAGTTGATCCTGGGAAACCCAGTCGTGCGCGAGCCGGGCGAGCCCTCGTCGGCACGCGCCGATCCGGGGCGCGCGTTGCCGCCGCGGGCGTGTTCGAGTCCGGCACTGAAGGCAAAGTGCATTCAAAGAGAATCATCGAGTCCTGAAAGGCTCGTCGACAGAGAGGTCGTAGCTCATGGCTGAGAGCGTATACGAGCGTGTCAATGACTACTCGTCTGTGAAGGTGACTCTTGCGTCGCCCAACGACATCCGTGCGTGGTCATACGGTGAAGTGAAAAAGCCCGAGACGATCAACTACCGCACCTACCGACCTGAAAAGGACGGGTTGTTCTGCGAGCGGATTTTCGGGCCTGAGCGTGATTATGAGTGCGCCTGCGGCAAGTTCCGCGGCACCAAGTACAAGGGCATCATCTGCGACCGCTGTGGCGTGAAGGTGACCCACTCCCGCGTGCGGCGCAAGCGCATGGGTCACATCAACCTGGCTGCTCCTGTGGTGCACATCTGGTTTTTCAAGAGCATGCCCAGCCGTCTGGGCACGCTGCTTGCGATGAAGACCAGTGACCTTGAAAAGATCATCTACTATCAGGACTACGTGGTCATCGATCCGGGCGACACCGAGCTCAAGTACAAGCAGGTGTTGACCGAGGACGAGTATCGAAGCGCGGTCGAGAAGTACGGCAATGCGTTCAAGGCCTACATGGGCGCCGACGCGATCCGCGAGCTGATCGATCGGCTGGACCTGAGTGCTGAAGCCGAGGAGATCCGCAAGGAACTGCGCGCCACGCGCAGCAAGCAGAAGATCAAGGATCTGGCCAAGCGTCTCAAGCTGGTCGAGCAGGTGCGCGGCAGCGAGAACGATCCGGCGTGGCTTGTGATGGATGTGATTCCGGTGATTCCGCCGGACCTGCGGCCACTGGTGCTGCTGGAGAGCGGTAACTTTGCCACCAGCGATCTCAATGATCTGTATCGACGGATCATCAACCGCAACAATCGGCTCAAGAAGCTGATGGATTTGAATGCGCCGGAAGTGATCATCCGCAACGAGAAGCGGATGCTCCAGCAGGCTGTCGATGCGTTGTTTGACAACAACCGCTGTCGCCGCCCGGTGCTGGGATCGAGCAATCGCCCGCTCAAGAGCCTGACGGACATGATCAAGGGCAAGCAGGGGCGTTTCCGTGAGAACCTGCTGGGCAAGCGAGTGGACTACTCGGCGCGGTCCGTGATCGTGGTCGGGCCGGAGTTGAAGCTGTGGCAGTGTGGTCTGCCCAAGAAGATTGCGCTGGAGCTGTATCAGCCGTTCATCATCCGCAAGCTCAAGGAGCACGGGCTGGCCGACACGATCAAGAGCGCCAAGCGCATGCTCGAGCGGCGCGACGCGGAAGTGTGGGACATTCTCGAGGAAGTCATTTACCAGCATCCGGTCCTGCTCAACCGTGCCCCGACGCTTCACCGCATGGGCATTCAGGCCTTTGAGCCGGTGTTGGTGGAGGGGAACGCGATTCGCCTTCATCCGCTGGTCTGCGGCGGGTTCAACGCCGACTTCGACGGCGACCAGATGGCGGTGCACCTGCCACTTTCGATCGAGGCCCAGGCCGAAGCGCATGTGTTGATGCTCAGCACCAACAACATTTTCAGCCCGGCCAACGGCAGCCCGATCATCTCGGCATCGCAGGACATCGTGATGGGGGTGTACTTCATCACGACGACCAATGAGGAACCAAAGAGCGAGCAGGATGTGCCTCGCTTCAAGGACCGCACCGAGGCGATTCTTGCCTACGAACAGGGCAAGATCGGTCTTCAGCAGTTGATCAGCGTTCGGCTGGATGGCTTTGAGCGCGTGGTCAACAGTCAGGCCGGGCCTGTTGAGCCGCTGCCCGAGCACGGGCGTGTGTTGACGACCGTCGGGCAGGTGCTGTTCAGCGACATTCTGGCCGATGGGATGCCGTTCTACAACTGTGCGCTCGGCAAGAAGGGCTGTGCCCGTGTCATCGACGACACCTACACCTACTCGGGCAAGCCGGCCACGATTGACCTGCTGGACGACATGAAGGAAATCGGCTTCAAGTGTTCGACGACGGCCGGTCTTTCGTTCGGCATCACGGATCTGCGCATTCCCGAGGAGAAGCCCAAGCTGCTCGAAGAGGCGCAGAAGCAGGCCGACCGGGTCGAGAAGAGCTATGAGAATGGCGTCATCACGGAGCGCGAGCGCTACAACCAGCTGCTCGACATCTGGAGCCATTGTCGTGAGGAGCTGACCAAGAAGTTGATCGAGACGCTCAAGAACGATCGCCGCGATGATGAGGGCAACTACGCCTCGATCGAGAAGAAGGAGGGCAAGCCCTATCTCAACCCCGTGTATCTGATGAGCGATTCGGGTGCTCGCGGAAACGTGAGCCAGATGCAGCAGCTCGCGGGCATGCGCGGGCTGATGGCAAAGCCCAGC
>RFGK01000216.1 GCA_003697045.1 Planctomycetota bacterium | reverse complement strand
CGCAAGAAGGCTGCGAAGAAGACCGCCAAGCGCAAGACCGCCAAGAAGGCGACCCGCAAGAAGGCTGCGAAGAAGACCGCCAAGCGCAAGACCGCCAAGAAGGCAACCCGGAAGAAGGCAACTCGCAGGAAGGCCACACGGAAGAAGTCAACTGGCGAAGCGGCTCAGACGGCCACGCCCGCCTTGGCCTGAGTGTCTTTGGTGCATGAACTGGAACTGTGGACCGGCTCACTGGGCCGGTCCGCTTGTTTTTCTCGTTGCTGCGCAGACAATGCGGGCATGGGCGCTCTCGAGCAAGCTCGATCCATGCTTCGCAGGTATCGGCTCGGTCGACTGGTGGCGGCACATGCTGACCGGATCGAGACGCGGGCTGAAGGCGCCCATTTCATTATTGATGGAACGTCGGGACGCCTGGTGATGGCGGTGACGCGGGTGTTGCTTGAGCTTGATGAACACACGCTGTATGTGCCTGATGAATGTTTACCCGGGCAGGACGAGGCGCTGGAGTTGATTGTGGAGCTCTCGCACGAGCCGCACGTTTCAGAAGAACTGCGGGATCGGCATCTTGCCTATCACGGGCACATGCGGGGTGGAGTGTGGGTATGTGGCGAGATCGTCTCAGGCCGATTTGGAGACGAGCTGTTCGATGGAGAAGACCTGCGGCTTGTCAATGAACTGGCGGAGTGCGAGGCGCGTCTGTGTCGGGCATGCAACGGCAAGGCGGCCGAGTTATCCACAATCTGTCATCAAAGATTTGGGGCGAGCGGGACGGTGGTCGGGGTTGATCCATTCGGGCTGGATGTGCGTGTGGGTTCGCATGTGCGGCGGATTGAGTTTGACGGGCGAGCTGATTCGGAAGCAGCGGCGATGGCTGCAATCGAGCAATTGCTCCGCGGAGAACGGGCATGAGCCCGGGTTTTGCACTTCGTGAAGCGCACGCGCATATTTATCAAGCTGGGCGCGCCCTGAACATGGTTGATCTGGCGGCGTGTGAATCCGTCGAGGAAGTGCTCGAGGCGCTTGGGGCCTGCGAGGCTCGATCGGGGGCCGTTCTGGCACACGGTGCGCGCCCCGAATCTTGGGTTGAACAACGTTGGCCCAGCGCAGACGAAATCGAGTCGGTTGCGCGGGGGCGGGTGTTGGTGGCGTGGTGTTTTGATTATCACGCCTTGATCGCCAGTCGGGCGGCGCTTCGGGCTGCGGGCATTGACGAGCGCACGCCTGATCCGCCTGGAGGGATCATTGAACGGGATGATCAGGGCAGGCTCACCGGCGTGGTTTGTGAATCGGCCGCGTTGCGAGTTTGGGAGTCACTGCCTGAACCGGATGCGGCGGAGCGACAAAGGTGTGTTCAGGCAGGTGTGCGCGCGCTTGTGGAGAACCACGGCTTTGTCGAGATTCACGATCTCAAGGCCCAGCGCTGGCTTGGGGGGGTCCTCAGATCGGTTGTGAATGAGCTGGATGGTGCTGTTCACGTGCGGATCTGGCCGTTGCTTGAGGATCTGGATGAAGTGCTGGAGACGCGGAGGACGTGGGAGAGTGAGCATGTTCGCCTGGGTGGTGCCAAGATATTCGTTGATGGCACGCTGAACAGTCGGACGGCGTGGATGCTCTACGACTATGCGGACGGGCGGGAGGATCATCCGCGCGGGATTGCGATGATGACGCCGCGGGAGATTGAAGAGGCGGTGCGCCGTTGTGATGCAGCGGGCGTGCCGCTCGCGGCACATGCGATCGGCGACGCGGCGGTGCGTGCGGTGCTGGACGCGATTGAGCGTGTCGGTCCTTCGGGATCAGGGTTTCGGATCGAGCATTGCGAGCTCGTCGATGAGACGGATGTGCCCCGGCTTGCGGAGCTTGGTGTCATTGCGAGTGTGCAGCCGTGTCATTTGTTGTATGACATGGAAGCGCTGGCGCGGGGTGTGCCGGATCGTCTGGATCGTGTGTTGCCCCTGAGAGAGTTGATTGAATCGGGGCTCAAGCCGGGGGAGGGTCTGATTTTCGGCTCGGACGTGCCGATCGTGCGTGCCGATCCTGAAGACAGTGTGCTGGCGGCGGTCGAGCGCCGGCGGGGGGACGGGCCGGGGCCGCCTCCAATTGCACCGTCGCAAGCGATCAGCAGGGAGCAGGCGTGGGAGTGTTTTCGGAGTACGGTTGGGGTGTGAGTCGGGTCGGGCGGGCTCACGCCGGGCTATGCTCATGCGTGTCGATGAAGTGTCAGGCTGGCGGAGGGATCCGAACATGCGCGATGACATCGGTTACAACAACGTGATTGACGGCGAGGAGTTTGAGCGGGCGCAGGCGGCTGCCGATGCGGCTGCGGGGCTTCCGGCCGAACAGATCGACGTCGAGCGGTTTTATGTGACGCAGCATTACGAGCGGTATACGGAGGAGGATCACGCGGTCTGGCGTGAGATGTATGAAAAGCGCTGGGCGGTGCTCGAGGAGCAGGCGTCGAACACGTTCCTGGCCGGGCTTCGGGCGATCAATCTGGTGCCTGATCGTGTGCCGTTGCTGTTTGGTGAGGCGCCGGATCCGTTTGATCCGACGCGGACGGTGAAGGGGATCAATGAGTACCTCAGGCCGCTCACAGGCTGGCAGAGCCGTGGGGTTCCTGGGTATCTGCCTGCCAAGGCGTTTTTCTCATGCCTGAGTCGGCGTGAGTTTCCGACGACGATCGTGGTTCGGCCGCGTGAGAAGATGGACTATCTTCCCGAGCCGGACATCATTCACGACGTGTTCGGGCATGTTCCCTTGCACGCCGATCCGGTGTTTGCGGAGTTTTTGCAGACGTATGGCAAGGCGGCGCTGCACGCCGGCGAAGAGCACACCGAGGCGCTGGCGCGCCTGTTCTGGTTTACGGTCGAGTTCGGGCTGATTCACGAAGACGGGCGGCTGAAGATTTATGGCTCGGGGCTGATCTCAAGTCACGGGGAAAGTCACCACGCGCTGCACGCACCAGACGGTGTGGGCGAGGGCAAGGTTGATCGTCGAGCCTTTGATCTGGACCGGGTGATCAACACATCATTTGAGATTGATCACTATCAACCAATTCTGTATGTGCTGGATTCGTTCGAGCAGCTGCGCGATGCGATGAACTCGTATGCCGAGCGGGTGCTCGACGATGCGAAGGTTTCGCTCGAAGGATGAGCCTGGTCATGCACAAGCGAGTCGAAGGGAGCGAAGATGAAGCCGAATGAAGGCAGCGCAGACCGTGCGGTTCGGGTGTTTGCGGGGATTGCTTTTCTGATCGTGGCGTTTTTTGGTGCGGGGCTGCTGGACGGCAAGCCGGTCGGGATTGTCCTGGGCGTTTTGGGCGCGGTGAGCCTCATCACGGGCATGGTCGGGTTCTGCCCGGCGTACGCGATTCTTGGTCTGCGGACCTGCCCGCTGTCGGGCGAGTCGAAGTCGGACGGCTAGGTGAGGCGCAACGCGACGAGCGTTTTGGCACGATCATCCTCTAGAACTGGATCCATGACCCGCCGGCCCGGCCGCTTTCAATCACGCGCTCGATGAATCGAACGCCGCGGGCCCCGTCGTAGACGGTGGGAAACTCAGCGGCGAGCCCGTGGGGCGCTTCGCCTGCCTGCAAGGCGCGAATGGCTTCGATGGCGCCGCGGTAGATGTTGGCAAAGGCTTCGATGAAGGCTTCGGGGTGCCCCGGGGGCAAGCGCGTGGCGTGGGCGCTGGCGGCGGATTCGGGCCCGCCGGGCTTGAGAATACGTTTGGCGCCATCCGTCGGGGTGTAGATGAGGAAGTTTGGTTCTTCCTGTTTCCAGGCCAGTGCGCCTTTGGTTCCATAGACGCGGATCGAAAGCCCGTTTTCCTCGCCGTAGCAGACCTGTGAGCAGGTCAGCGTGCCCCTGGCGCCATTTGAGAAGCGGAGCAGGACGGCGGCATCGTCGTCGAGGGCGCGGCCTTGGACAAAGGTTGTCACATCAGCGCACAACTCGGAGATTTCGAGTCCGGTGATGGTGTGAACAAGATTCTCTGCGTGCGTTCCGATATCGCCGACGCAGCCGGCAATTCCGGAGCGCTTCGGATCGGTGCGCCACGCAGCCTGTTTTTGTCCGGTGTCTTCAAGCTTGTCTGAGAGCCACCCCTGGTGGTATTCAACGAAGACCTTGCGGACGTTGCCGATGGCGCCCGAGCGGACGAGTTGCGCTGCCTGTTTGACCATGGGGTAGCCGGTGTAGTTGTAGGTGACTGCAAAGACGACGCCGGATTCTTCGACAGCTTGGACAAGCGCGTTGGCCTGGTCGCTTGAGAGCACCATGGGCTTGTCGAGCACGACGTGGATGCCCGCTTTGGCAAAGGCCTGGGCGACGGGAAAGTGCACGTGGTTTGGGGTGACGATTGATACGAAGTCGATGCGGTCGCCCGGCTTTCGAGCGAGTTCGCCGGCGAGCATGTCCTGCCATGAGCCGTAGTTTCGATCGTCGGCAAGGCCGAGGTCACGCCCGGAGGCGATGGACTTTTCGGGGGTGGACGAGAGTGCGCCGGCGACGAGCTCGGCCTGGCCGTCGAGTGCGGCAGCCATGCGGTGGACGGCTCCGATGAACGCATCGCGTCCGCCGCCGACCATTCCGTAGCGGAGCCGCGTGTGAGGACCGGAATCTTTGCCTGAGACCATGATGTGCTCCGTTGATCGGTGTGGGGCTGTGTGGGTTGGTGTTATTCCTCAAACGCGGCATCGAATGCGACGTTGCTGGGCTCGAAGTCCATGCTTCGGACGAAGGCGGCAGCTTCGGTTCCGCCGTGAACGCGATCCATGCCACAGTCTTCCCATTCGACGCTCAGGGGTCCCTGGTAACCGATGCGGTTGAGCGCCCGGATGATTTCTTCGAAGTCGACTTCGCCTCGGCCGGGGCTTCGGAAGTCCCAGCCGCGTCGGTGGTCGCCGAAGGCGAGGTGGCTTGCGAGGATGCTGGATTCGCCGTCGAGGAGACGGATGGCGTCTTTCACGTGCACGTGGTAGATGCGATCGGCAAAGGCGTTGATGAACTTGACGGGGTCGATGCCCTGCCAGATGAGGTGGCTCGGGTCGAAGTTGAATCCGAAGGCCGGTCGGTTGTTGATTGCTTCGAGGGCGCGGCGGGTTGTGTGGATGTCGTAGGCGATTTCGGTGGGATGGACCTCAAGTCCGAAGCGGACGCCGGCGGCGTCGAAGCCGTCGAGAATCGGGTTCCAGCGGTCGGCAAAGTCCTTGAAGCCGGCGTCGACGTCGGCCTGGGACGTTGGCGGAAAGAAGTAGAGCTTGTGCCAGATGCTTGATCCGGTAAAGCCGTTGACGACGTTGACGCCGAGCTTGGCGGCCGCCTGTGCGGTGTCGATCATTTCCTGGGCACAGCGCTGGCGAACAGCTTCGGGATCGCCGTCTTTCCACAGGCGCTCGGGGATGATCTGCTTGTGGCGCGCGTCGATGGGATCGCACACGCATTGTCCGACAAGGTGGTTG
>RFGK01000215.1 GCA_003697045.1 Planctomycetota bacterium | reverse complement strand
TTGTCCGTTCGCACACGCGCTACGGACGAGCAGGGGGTGGTCAACCGTCGTCATCTTCCTGGAATTGTTCATGGCCTTTTTCGCGCAGTTTGAGCAGTGGGCCTTTGATGATGCCCCATGCCTGGGCCGGGCTGCCGTCGATGAGGTGCATCTCCAGGCGGCAGCATTGGATCAACACTTCGTTCATCGTTCGTCGAAACTCGAGCTGGCGGGCCGATCGATCGGGCTCTGGCAGCGCGGCGACGGTTTCCGGCGTCATGGTCTTGGCAAGCCACGCCAGGCGTTGCATGTCGTGTACGTGCTCGAGGACCGCGGGTCGCTCGGCCGGGTCGGACAGGTGCTGGGCGATGAACTTGAGGTGTGCCTTGAGTCCTTCCATGACATCGACGAGTGGCATTGGTGCCGGCTCAGTCGGTGGAGGATCCAATGCCTGGGGTCCCGGAGCGGCAGCGAGGGCCACGATGAACAGGGCTGCGAGCGTGTAGCGATGTCGGCAGCGGCGAGGCGTGGTCATGTCAATCCCCCGATCGCCGGTCGATCAACCGATCACCCGGGCCGCGTCGTGCGTTGCTCGATGCGCTTCTCGGCATGGGTCTGGACGAATCGATCGATGTAGTTTCCCGGCGTATGGATCGTGTCCGGGTCGAGCTGGCCGGTTGCGACGACGCGCTCGACTTCGGCGACGACGAAGTTGGCAGCACAAGCCATCATCGGGTTGAAGTTGCGCGCTGTCTTTCGGTAGATGAGGTTTCCGAACCCGTCGGCAGTGTGGGCCTTGACCAGAGCCAGATCGGCAAAGAGCGCTGTTTCGAGGACATAGGGGCGTGGGCGCGCGTGGTGGCCGGCTTCGACAGCCCGGTCCATGTCTCCCAGAGAATGGGCCGGGCCGCGAGGCGGTCGGTTGAAGTTTTTTGTGTCGTCGCAGGGACGGAGGAAATCGCGGACGGTCTTTCCTTCGGCCACGATGGTGCCGTACCCCGTGGCGGTGTAAAACGCCGGGATACCCGCGCCGCCCGCGCGGATGCGTTCGGCCAGTGTCCCCTGCGGGTTGAACTCGACCTCGAGGTCGCCGTCGATGAACTGCTTTTCGAAGATGGCGTTTTCGCCGACGTAGCTGGAGATCATTTTGCGGATTTGGCGGGTCTGCAAGAGCAGGCCGAGCCCCCAGTCGTCGACGCCGGCATTGTTGGAAATGCAGGTGATGTCTTTGACGCCGGTGTCGCGCAGCGCGATGATGAGCTGTTCGGGAATGCCGCAAAGCCCGAAGCCTCCGACCATGACGGTCATGCCGTCGTGGATGATGCCCGAGTCGACAAGATCAGCAAGCGCAGCAGCGGCGGAGTCAAACTGTTTTTGCCTCATGCGGGCATTGTACGATGGACAATCGCGACAAGGGAGTGTGACTCGTATTCCGCGCAGAAACAGTCTGTGCGGCGTGCGGTTCTGGTTTGCCTTGTCTCATGAGGGCTTGGTATTGAACAGCGGCTGCTGGTCGGGCACTTCCGGCGGCCGCTCACGCAGCTCGTCCAGCTCCCGGCGAATCTCCTCCAGCGTGCTCAGCTGCAGATGTTCGGTGGCAAAGCGGATGTAGCTGACCACGTCGATCGACCGCAGTTTGGCCATGACGCGTTCACCGATGACGTGTGAGCGGACCTCGCGCTCGAACTCGGAGTGGAGTTCTTCTTCGATTTCATCGACGAGTCTTTGCTTGGTTTCTTCGCTGATGGGGCGCTTGCCGCAGGCGGCCTTGATTCCTTGCAGGATGTTCTCCGGACTGAAGGGGACGCGCGTGCCGTCCTTCTTGACGACGATCAGGCGTGAGGCGTGCTCGACGCGCTCGTAGGTGGTGAATCGCTTGTTGCACTTGAGGCACTGGCGTCGTCGGCGAATGACCGCCCCGCCTTCGGTCGAACGGGAATCGATCACCTTGTCCTCGTTGGCGTTGCAGAATGGACAAATCACGTCGGCAGCGCTCCGGTCCCGGGCGAGCAGCCCGCTGGGCACCATCTTGACGTGAATTGCCTCCCGCGTCAAAGTGGGCAAGCAGGCTGCTCGGCGGCAGCCGTCCGGGCGGGAGCAGAACGCCTCAGCGGCGCGTCATTTCAAACTCGACGGTGCCGGCCGATCCGCCTTTGCGGTCAAGGCTCGTCCAAGTCTGCGTGAGGTGGTCGCCCTTGATGGTGAGCGTGAGGTTTCCCATGTAATACTGGTGTTCAGGGCGAAGGTTGGACACGCGGTCGAAGTCGAAGCGGTAGATGCGTTCGCCCTGGGGTCCGGTCCGGGCCTCGGAAGCGACCATGCGGGGCTGGTTGCCCGCGGCGCAATAGTGGGTCACGACGAGGTCGGAGCCGTCCATATGGTAGAGGTTGACCATTTCGTGTTCGGTACCCGGAAACATGACCTCCTGAACGGCGCTGCCAGCTGCGGTCGTCTTGTAGACGGTGCCCACGATCTCGGCCCCGTTCTCATCGAGCATGGTCCATGTGCCTTCGAGGGCCTTGATCCCGCCGAGCATGTCGAGGTCGCGCTCGGCCGAGCCGGTGCGCTTCTGTGTTGCGTTGCATGCAGCGAGCGCCATGCAAGCGATGATGAGGAATCCCGGCCGAAAGATGCGCGTCATGACAAGCTTCCCTGAGGTTTGGATGATCCTTGACGGTGGACGGCATTCAAGATACTTCATCTTGCGGCAACGCACAAGAACGGGCAAGTCGGTCCCGTGTCGAGACTCAACGATTTCAGCAGCTCGTCAATCGAGCACGGCTCCCTGGGATCGGTAAAAATCGCCCAGATTCAGGCGCGAGGCGTGCGTCATTCGATGAGCGATGGACTCGCTCCATGAGCGCGGTTCGGCGCCGCGCGATGCGAGATAGTCGCGGTATTGCGCGTCGTAGGCGTCGATGGATGTCACGGCGTCATCGTCGCAATAGCGTTCTTCAAACAGCACGGCGTCGATTGGCAGGCGCGGGCGTCGCACCGGTGTTTCGGCCGGTTTGCCCACACACAAGCCAAAGAGCGGATACACGCCTTCGGGGATCTCGAGAATGCGTTTGACGGCGGGCAGATTGTTTCGGATTCCGCCGATGTAGCAGATGCCATAGCCCATTGACTCAAACGCGACGACCATGTTCTGAGCGAACAGGCTGGCGTCGATGACGCTGACGAGAAAAGCCTCGAGCTTCTGGTCATAGGTTTGCCCTGCCCGATCGCAGATGAGCCGATGTCGGCGGGTGTCGCCGCAGATGAGGAAGAACGCCGGAGCACGTGCGACCTTCTCCTGTGGTCCGGCGAGCTCTGCCAGTTGGGCACGCGATTCGGGATCGCGCACGCGAATGCAGCAATACGCCTGGACTGCCGAGCTGGTCGACGCCATCTGGCCGGCCGCGACGGCAGTACGCACGTGTTCATCAGGAATCGGCTCGTCCGTAAACCGTCGGATCGACCGGTGCGCGCACAACAGATCAACCGTGGGATTCATGGCAGACGGTAGGAGCGCGTGGTCTGATCGGTCAGCTGCCGGCCTGTTCCTGCATCGCCTTGTTGAACTCCTCGGGCGACATTTCTTCGATCTCAGCCTTGGCAAGAATGGCGTCGAGCGTCTTGTGCTCGCGGATCTGCTGGTAGATTTGCTGGACCTGACGGCTTTCGATCAGCTCCTGACGCAGCTTCTCGGGGCGTTCGCCGCGTTCGGCTGCGATCTGTGCGATGCGGCCGTTGATCTCCGCCTCTTCGACCTTGATTTCCAGCTGATCGGCGGCCTTGGAGAGGATGAAGAACAGCTTGAGCTCGCGAGCGGCGGCTTCGCTGGACGAAGCGCGGAGCTCGGCAATGTGTTCTTCGATCTTCTGCGGATCGACGCCGCGATACATCAGCTCCATGCGACGGCGGTGCAGAAGTCGGGCCGATTGCTGTGCGGAGAGGCGCTCAGGCAGCTCGAGCTCGACCGTGTCGAGCAGGTGCTTTGCAACCTGCTGTCGCATGACTGTCTTCTGCTCGACGAGGGCGCGCTCGTTGAGGCGTGAGCGGACCATCTCCCGGAGTTGTTCTTCTGAGCCGAGCCCGAACCGGGCGACGACATCGCCCAAGGCTGCAGGAATGATGCGATCGACACGATCGACCTTGAAGGTGATGACCAGGTCGGCGCCGCGCACATCTTCGATCTCATGGTTTTCCGGGCCCTTGGTCCGGATGGTGACGGTCTGACCGGGCTTGGGCAGTCCGAGCTGCTTTTCAAAGTCTTCAACGAGCACGCCGAGGATCATGCCCTTGCCCTCCCTGTCCTTGGTGGGGACCTGGATGACAGCGCCTTCGATGTTGTGGATCTCCTTGTCGCCGGCCATCATGATGCCGTGGCCGGTCAGGTAGTCGCCGGGTTCGGGCTCGTCGCGTTCTTCGAGCTCTCCTTCGTTGATGAGGATCTTCTCGATCTCGCCGTTGACCATTTCGTCGGTCACTTCGGGGATGGGCTTGCGGATCTTCAGCCCTTCGAGCGGAGGAAGCTCAAACTCAGGCATGACTTCGACTTCGATGTCGAAGATCAGCGGCTTGCCCTCTTCCACTTCAATATCGGCGAGCTCATCGGAGATTGGTTCGCCGATCACTTTGAGCTCGTGCTGTTCGACTGCTTGCTGAAAGGCGGCCGCGACGAGCTGGCTCTTTGCTTCGCTGCGCACGGCCGAGCCGAATCGTTTTTCAACGAGCCGGCGCGGCGCCCGTCCCTTGCGAAAGCCCGGGATGGCGGCTTCGACGGCGATCATGTCCAGAGAGTCAGACAACTTCTCTGAGACCGCTTCGGCGGGAATCTCGATGTGAAGCTTCTTTCGGCTGGGGCCCGCATCTTCGATCGTGACGTTGGTCTGGATGGTATCTTCCGGCATTGCCTTCTCCGCGCGTTGTTTGTCGCTGCGCCAGGACGCGCCCCCGACCCGCAGCGACGATGGGCACAAGTGTACGCGCCGACGGTACGCAGACCAGCCAAGCCGCGCCAGATCACGACCGGATCGTGCCCAATCCGGGGGGCGTTCTCAGGGGTTGGGTTGTTGGAGACGTCGGATCATGTTCTCTGCCTGTTCGAACCCGGCCATGCGTGCCTGACGGGCCAGCTCAAGGGCGCGCTCGATGTTTCCCGCCCGTTCGGCCCAGCCGGCCGCGTCGAGCATGATCTCAGGATCGCTCACGCCGGATGCCAACGCCTGTTCATAGATTGCCAGAGCCTGGTCGGGCTGCCTGGAAAGGCCACAGGCTTGCCCGGCAAGCCGGAGGGCTGCCTTGTCGAATCGACTTTCGTCGGGCAGGGCTGCGAGTGCTTCAAGCGCCTTATCGGGCTCGGTCAGCCGGTTGTAGGCCCGTGCCTGCATGATGCGCCATGCCGGTTCGGACGGCTCAATCGCCACGGCCCGTTCGAGATGCTGGGCTGCCAGCCGCGGCTCGTTCTGCCGCAATGCAATCTCGGCAAGCATCCCCCAAGCCTTGGCCTTGGCAGGATCGATGGAAACGGCAACGGCCAGCTGGGCCTCGGCCTGATCAAACTCCTCACGCGAAAAGTAGACCTGCGCGAGGTGAAGCGGGTAGTCGGCGTTGGTCCGATCGGCTGCAGCGGCGGCCGAAAAGTGGGCAATCGCCGCCTCGGAGTTGCCGAGCGAGCGAGCCAGGGAACCGGCGGCGAACTCCATCTCCGGCGTGCGCGGGCCGATCTCAAGCGCAGCCAGATATGCGTCGTAAGCGCTCTGCTGGTATGCAAGGCGATCTGCCTCGCTGGCTTCGGGGTTCTGTCCGGGCTGAGCGAGGCGGATGAGCAGGTCCGCCTGGGCAAGCCGCAGAGTCTGATCGCGGGGAAACTGCTCGATTGCGGCCGACAAGATTGTCTGTGCTTTGTCGAACTCGGAATCTCGAACGGCTTGCTGAACGGACGCGAGAATGGCTTCAATCGCCTGAAGACTGGCCAGCTCGGCCGTCTCGGCCGAAGGGGTGTCATCGGGCGATGAGGGCCCGAGTATGTTTGGAAACAGGCGAGGGGCAAGCCGAACTGCGACGAGCGCATACGCTGCTGCAAGCACAATGATTGCACCGACGAGAACGGGGACGCGCGGCAAAGCCGAGCCGCGGACCGTCGCGGGCTGGCGAACATGACCCAACATGCCCAGACTGTATCGGCTCGCGTAAACTCCAGCCGCGGGCGCGCGCCGAGTTGTGGAACAAGCGCGCCCGATTCTTTCGATGCGGATGGTGACCCTGGAGCAGTGAGGAAAGTGCAAACAGATGCCAAGTGAAGCGCTGAGCAAGGCGTACCGACCCGAGGAAACCGAAAAGCAGATCTGGCGGCGCTGGATCGACGCGGAAGCGTTTTGCGCCGAACCTGCGCGGGTGTTGTCGGGTCAGGCCGAGCCGTACTGCATCCTGATTCCGCCGCCCAACGTTACCGCTGCGCTGCACCTGGGGCACGCGCTGAACAACAGCCTGCAAGATGTGCTGGTGCGGGCGCACCGGATGATGGGGTTTGAGACGCTGTGGATGCCCGGGACGGATCATGCCGGGATTGCCACGCAAACCGTGGTGGACAAGCGATTGCAGGAAGAAGGCAAGCCGGGGATCGCCCAGCTTCGCAACCAGCCGGGCGGACGCGAGCAGTTCATCGAGATCGTGCAGGCCTTCAAGGACGAATACGAACAGCGCATCACCGATCAGCTCAAGGCGATGGGATGTTCGTGCGACTGGAAGCGACAGCGGTTCACGATGGATCCCGTGTGTGCGCGAGCCGTGCGTGAGGCGTTTTTTCAGTTGTTCAAGGCAGGGCTGATCGAGCGTGGCAAGCGTCTGGTGAACTGGGATCCGGTGACACAGACGGCGCTGGCCGACGACGAGGTTGAAAGCAAGGAGATCGAAGGCGCGTTTTACTACATGCGCTATCCGCTCGTTCATCCCGGGGAGAACTCTGACGACCCGATGGACGCGCAGGAAGTGACCTGGTCGGAGCTGGCGGCGAGGGGGTATCCCGGGGCCGAATCCATGCCCGATGAAGATGTCGCGTGGGTCACCGTGGCAACGACAAGGCCGGAGACGTATCTGGGCGATACCGCCGTTGCGGTCAATCCAAAGGACCCGCGTGCGCGGTCGCTGAGCGGCCTGAAGGTGCAGCTTCCGATCGTGGGGCGCATCATCCCGATCATCGAAGATGAGTATGTGGTGTTGCCGGCGCGATATCCCTGGGAGACAGAAGAACAGGCGGAGATGCGGCGTGACGACGATGGGCCGATCGACCCCAAGGCGGAGTTTGCCACGGGATTCCTGAAAGTGACGCCGGCGCATGATCCGAACGACTGGGAGATCGGCCGACGTCACGGGCTCGAAGCGATCAACGTCATGGCGCCGGATGCGTCTATCAGCGACGATTATGGATGGCACGCAAGTGAGCGGGGAGAAGAAGGACACATCTTCTTCGGCAAGTCGCGTGAAGAGGCGCGAGAGCTGGTGGTCAAAGAGTTCAAGGCCAGGGGATTGCTCGAACAGATTCGACCTTATCGGCATTCAGTCGGGCATAGCTACCGCAGCCACGCGGCGATCGAGCCCTACCTGAGCGACCAGTGGTATGTGAAGGTCACCGACGACCATTTGCGCGGCGAGGCACAGCGGGCACTGGTCATCGAGCAGCGAAGTGACGAAAGCCTGCGGGCATGGCCTGAGAGTCGACCGAACTCGTCGAATGGGCATGACTCCTCATTGACCTTCCACCCTGCCCGGTATGCCAGGACCTATGAGACGTGGCACGACAACCTGCGCGACTGGTGCATCAGCCGGCAGTTGTGGTGGGGACATCGCATTCCCGTGTGGTCTCGCACCGCCGGGGAGCAGCCTCTGGATGCGGGCAGACTGGATCGCTTCTTGACCTGGTTTGCAGAGCAGCTCGATGCGGATCGTCTGGTTGCGCGGGGTCATGATGGCCAGCCCGTCAGGCGTGAAGATCTGCGTTGCCCGGAAAGTCTGGACAGCATTTTCCTGTGTCTGCGCGATGAGCCTGCGGAGCACTCGCTTGAAGTTTTGTCCGAGGCGGGGTTCGTTCAAGACCCGGATGTGCTCGACACGTGGTTCAGTTCGGCGTTGTGGCCGTTGTCGACGATGGGCTGGCCCGATCCAGAGGCCGCAGCCAAGGACACGGGCATCGAGGATTTTCCGTCGCTGCTTGATGCGTTCAATCCGACGGATGTCTTGTGCACGGCGCGCGAGATCATCACGCTGTGGGTGAGCCGGATGGTGATGTTCAATCGGTTTTTCCTGTCAGATACAGCCGCCGATGTGGAGGAACGAGGAGCATCGGAACAAAGCGCTTCCGCCGGCGGGGGCAGGGTGCCGTTTCGCGATGTGTTCATCCACGCGATGATCCAGGACGGCGAAGGTCGGAAGATGTCCAAGAGTCTTGGCAACGGAGTGGAC
>RFGK01000214.1 GCA_003697045.1 Planctomycetota bacterium | reverse complement strand
TCGAGTTGACCAGCGGCTATGCAACCTGTCCGATTGATGGCACGCCTCTGCAGCGCCCCACCGTCGATCTGGCCGAGCTGCGCTCGCTCCAGGACTGGTACCTCAAGTACGAACTGACCGGCGTCAAGGGCGTCAGCGAAGTGGCGACCATCGGCGGGTTCGTGCGCCAATACCAGGTCATTGTCGATCCGGTCAAACTCCGCGCATATCAGATCCCCATCGCCACGGTACGCCGCGCCATTCAGCGATCCAACATCGACGTCGGCGGGCGACTGCTGGAAATCAGCGAAACCGAATACATGGTCCGCGGGCTCGGCTACCTGGGAACGCTCTCGCCGGAAGAAATCCAGGCGGCGAGCGCACAAGGACAGACTCTCGCACAGGCACGCAGCGATCGTGTGCAGGCCGAGCTGGCGCAGATCTCCCTCGGAGCGACCAGTACAGGCACGCCAATCTACCTTTCAGATGTCGCGGAAGTGCGCATCGGTCCGGACATCCGCCGGGGCATCGCCGAGTGGAACGGGCAGGGCGAAACCGCCGGCGGCATCGTCGTCATGCGCTTCAAGGAAAACGCGCAGCGCACGATCGAACGGGTCACACAACGACTCGCCGATCTTGAGCAGGGGCTTCCGCCCGGAGTCGCGATCGAAGTGGCCTACGACCGCAGCGACCTGATTCACCGCGCCGTGTCCACCCTCAGCCACACCCTGATCGAGGAAATCGCCATCGTCTCGGTCGTCATCATTCTCTTTCTGCTGCATGCGCGGAGTGCATTCGTGGCCGCCTTTGTCCTGCCCACGGGCGTGCTCGCCTCGCTCGGCATCATGTACCTGCTCGGCCTGAACGCAAACATCATGTCGCTCGGCGGCATTGCCATCTCCATCGGCGTCATGGTCGACAGCGCCATCGTTATGGTCGAAAACGCTCACAAACACCTCGAGCTGGAAAAGGCCAGAGTCGCCGCAGGCGCTGCGCCACGCTTGCGCGTTGACGTCATCAGCGAAGCGGCCCGCGAAGTCGGCCCCACGCTCTTCTTCAGCCTGCTCATCATCACCGTCAGCTTCCTGCCGATCTTCGTCCTCGGCGAACAATCAGGACGGCTCTTCAAGCCCCTTGCCTTCACCAAGACCTTTGCCATCGGCGCAGCATCGGTGCTTGCCATCACCATCATCCCCGTGTTGATGGGCACCTTCGTCAGCGAAACCATCATGCCGAAAAACTGGAGCCCGGCGCGCCGCTGGCTGATCTCGATCATCACGATTACCGCACCGGCTTCGCTCCTGGCAATCATTCCCCTTTCGGGCCTCGAAACGATGCGCTGGTGGCTTCTCGGCGGCTGGATCGTCTTCGCACTGCTCGTGCTCGCCCCGCAACGCATCGTTTCCGAGCATCGAAACCCCATCAGCCGAGTGCTTCAGCGCGTCTACGACCCGTTCTTCCGCTTCGTGATGCAGTATCGCTGGCTCACATTGCTCATCGCAGCAGCCCTGCTCGCTTCCACCGCCTATCCGATCAGCAAGCTCGGACGCGAGTTCATGCCGCCCCTGGAAGAGGGCGACCTGCTCTACATGCCCACCACCGACCCCGGCTTGAGCATCACCAAAGCCCGGGAGATCCTGCAACAGACCGACCGGATCATCAAGGCACTTCCCGAAGTCCAAAGCGTCTTCGGCAAAATCGGCCGAGCCGAGACGGCCACCGATCCGGCCCCGCTGAGCATGCTCGAAACCACCATCACGCTTCACCGCGACAAGAGTCGTTGGCGGGCGGTCAGGATCGAACGTTTTTATGACGGCTGGCCGGACTGGCTTGCAGCCATCCCACGCAGGATCTGGCCGAGCACACGCCCCATCACGATCGACGAACTGGTCTACGGCTACGAGCTTGCCGACGGCACCCACGTGCCCGGCCTCAACGAAATCGTGCAAATCCCCGGGCTGACCAACTCATGGACCATGCCGATCCGTACACGCATCGACATGCTCTCGACCGGCATTCGCACGCCGATCGGCGTGAAAGTGCTCGGGCCCGACCTTGCCGTTCTCGCAGCCAAATCAAACCAGATCGCCCAGGTGCTCAAGACGGCAGAGGGGACCGGAGCATTCACCGTCAGCGCTTTCCCCGAAAAAAGCGTCGGCGGCAACTACCTGGACATCAAAATCGACCGCGAAGCCATCGCGCGATACGGACTGCTCGTCGGCGACGTGCAGGACGTGATCATGACGGCCGTCGGCGGAATGAACGTCACCACCACCGTCGAAGGGCTGGAGCGCTATCCGGTCAATCTCCGTTATCCCAGCGAGCTCCGCGACAGCATGGAAAAGCTGCGCCAAACTCTTGTTGCAACTCCAAGCGGTGCACAGATTCCACTGGGGCAGCTGACGCGCATCACCTCGCGGCAGGGGCCGCCGATGATCAAGAGCGAAAACGCCAGACTGACAAGCTGGGTGTTTGTTGACATCGCCGGCATCGACGTGGGAACGTATGTGGATCGGGCCCGTCGTGCCGTGGCCGAACAGGTCGAACTGCCCGCAGGCTATTCGATCATCTGGTCCGGCCAGTACGAATACATGCAGGCGGCGCGCGCGCGCCTCATGATCGCTGTACCACTGGCCGCAGCCGCGATCATCTTCCTCCTGTACGTTGCCACCCGAAGCTGGCTGCGCGTCGCAATCGTCCTGCTGGCCGTCCCGTTCAGTCTGGTTGGCTCGCTGTGGCTGTTGCACTGGCTTGATTTCAACCTCTCGCTTGCCGTGTGGGTCGGCGTCATCGCACTGGCCGGGCTCGACGCCGAAACGGGGCTGGTGATGCTGCTCTACCTGGAAAACAGTCACGATCGTTTCAAGGCCGAAGGACGGCTGAACAACCGCAACGACTTGTGGGTTGCCATTCATGACGGAGCCGTGCAACGCATCCGCCCCAAGACCATGACCGTGGTCACCACGTTCATCGCGCTGCTGCCTCTGATGTGGGCCGACGGCGCAGGCGCCGACACCATGCGCCGACTCGCCGCCCCGATGATCGGAGGCCTGGCAACCAGCTTCGTCATGGAACTGCTCGTCTATCCCGTGCTATTCTCCCTGTTCAAGGGAATCGGACTGCCCAGAGCAAACGTCTCTGCATGACCACATGCTCCGCCGGCCGGGCCGCGCAAACCGGCCGCTGCTCTCTTGGGTCAGTCGATCTCGTGGAGACCGCCATGGGCGATGCCTGGGAACTCGAATCCGTCACGCTGGCCGATGTGCGCCAGGCCCGCTATGAAGTCGCTGTGCTTCCCTTCGGCGCGACCGAGCCTCACAACACCCATCTGCCCTATGCAACCGATACGCTCGAGGCCCGGTTGACCGCACGCGCGGTGTGCAAGGAGGCAGCCGCCCGCGGCGCCGATGTCGTGCTCCTGCCGGTCATCCCCTTCGGCACCGAGCGCAACATGCAGCAGTTCCCACTGGCCATCAACGTCAACCCGAGCACGATGCTCCTGATCGTGCGCGATCTCGTCGAGTCCCTCACCCACAGCGGCATCACCAAGATCCTGCTGTTCAACGTGCACGGGGGCAATGCGCTCAAGCCGATCGTGCGCGAACTGCAAGGGCTCAACGGCGCCCACCTGTTCATGTGCAACTGGATCGACGTCGTCCGGGATGCCTACGAAAAAATCTTCGACGCGCCCGAAGATCACGCCGGCGAAGCGGAAACCTCCTTTGCACTCTCTCAGTTCCCGGAGCTTGTGCGAATACGCGATGACGGCTCGTTGGACGCCGACAACGGAGCGACCCGGCCGTTCCGCTTCGAGGCGATGAACCGCGGCTGGGTGAGCACGAGCCGCGCGTGGGATCGACTGACCGCAAGCTCCGGCTCGGGCAATCCACACGCCGCAACGAAGGACAAGGGCGACCAGTTGCTCGCACTTCTGGTCGATCGATTGGCAACGTTTCTCGTCGAGCTTTCCGAGGCAGAGGTTGACGAGCTGTTCCCCTTTGCGCGCTGAAAGAGGAGTCCGCATGACGCGACAGACTGCCCCGTTTCTTGCCGTGTGTGTCGGGTTGTTCGTGGTGCTCAGCGAATATGCCGGCCGCCCCGCCTGGGGCCAGCCACCGGCACCCATGCCCGCCGGGTACACGATCCCCATCATCGATCTCGACGCCGACGAGGGAAGGCACGTCGTCGTCGATCGAGAGCAAGGCCAGTATCTCGGGCACGTCACAACCGTGCTGCTCGAAGATGGCAAAACAATCCTGGCCGTCTACCCCAAAGGACACGGCCGGGGGCCCATCGTCTACAAACGCTCAAACGACGGCGGGCTGAGCTGGTCCGATCGACTCCCCACCCCCGAAAGCTGGAAGACCAGCAAAGAGGTCCCGACCATTCACCGGGTCATCGACCCGCAGACCGGCAAGCGACGGCTCATCCTCTGGTCCGGGCTCTACCCCGCACGCCTCGCCGTCAGCGAAGATGATGGCCAAAGCTGGTCAGAACTCAAACCGGCCGGTGACTGGGGCGGCATCGTCGTCATGGGGTTTGTCGAAAAACTCCGAAACCGCTCCTGCCTGGCCATGTTTCACGATGACGGACGCTTCTTCACAAGCGAAAACAAACGGACCGACCCGCCCGTGTTCACGCTTTACAAAACCTTCAGCGACGACGGCGGGCTGAGCTGGAGTGTGCCCGAACCCGTGTGGTCGGGCAGCGATATCCACCTGTGCGAGCCGGGGTGCATCCGTTCGCCCGACGGAAAGACGCTCGCGGTGCTGCTGCGCGAAAACTCCAGACAACGCAACAGCCACGTCATCTTCTCACGCGACGAAGGCAAGACCTGGACCACGCCCCATGAGCTGCCCGCAAGCCTCACCGGCGACCGACACACCGCAAAGTATGCCCCCGACGGACGCCTGTTCATTTCGTTTCGCGATACCGCCCGCCAGAGTCCGACGCAGGGAGACTGGGTCGGATGGGTCGGCACATGGGACGACATCGCGCACGGACGCGAAGGACAGTATCGCGTGCGCATCAAGGACAACAAGCACCGGTGGGACTGCGCCTATCCCGGCGTCGAGGTCCTGTCCGATGGCACCTTCGTCGTCACGACCTACGGCCATTGGGAACAAGGCGAACAACCATACATTATCAGCGCACGATTCACCCTCGAGGAGCTGGACGCGCGACTCGATCGCCCATGACCGAGCCGCACATCTCTCGCATGCAACTCCACGCCGGA
>RFGK01000032.1 GCA_003697045.1 Planctomycetota bacterium | reverse complement strand
TGGCAGAACATACGGAGATGTTCGCTGCGGTCGCCGGCAAGGCGGGCACGTTGCAACGGATTTCAAGCTTCGGGCGCGACAACGCCGGCGAGTTGTACATCCTGGATATCCGCGAAGGGAACATCTGGAAGATCGTCGAGTAGGAACGGCTGACCTTGACAGGTCAACCGGGCCTGAGACGCGCGGAACGTCACTGTCACTCAGGCCGGCGCCGCTCACGAGCGTTTGGGTTATTCGTCTTCCTGCTCACGGGTCATGGTGTCGAGCATGGTGCCGATGAGTGCGATGGTCTCCGCATCGCCGGACTTGCCGGCAGTGGCGCCGGTGACCATCACGCGGGGCGTGATCTGGATGCCGCTCTCACCGACGATTTTGAGCAGTTCGATCAATGCGGCATTGCCCTTGCCGATCTGCTCGGCGATGGCCTTGTACGCGTCGGCCTGGGCGGTGGCGCGGATGGTGATCGCCTCAGCTTCGGCACCTGCCTGGATGATCAGCTTTTCTTTTTCCTGCTCTGCAATCTGGACTTCGTAGCTCGCGGTGGCGAGACGGCGTTCTTCTTCGGCTTCCTGCTCGGTACGGGTCAGTTCCTTCTTCTGCTCGGCAGCACGCTGCTGTTCCCTGAAAGTCTCCTGCTCCTGCTTGGCGATCTCGCGATCAGTCTGCGTCTTGAGCAAAGCGCCCAGCGTCTCGTCGTCGCCGACGTCACCGATGCGTACTGCCGTGACCGTCACGCCGACCTTCCTCATCTCATCCTGAAGCATGCTCAGCGACTGGCTTTCCTGCTGTGAGCGCTGCTGCACATAGTCGAGAGCGCGCACCGCTTCGGCGTTATTGCGGAAGATGGCGCGCACGGCCGAGTTCATGACGGCGAGCAATCCTTCTTCGTCGTTGCCGACGGTTGCCACAACGAGCGGCGCATCTTCGGGCTTGATCTCATACTCGACGCGCACATCAACGGGAAAGGTGAACCCGTCGCTGGTGCGCACGCGGATCTCCGATTCCTCGTCGCTTGCGGTGCGTGTTGCCACGGTGTAGCGAACGATGGTCTTGCGTGTCCTGATGACCGTGACCTCATACGCCTTGGTGTTGAGGTAGTACTTGGCCGGATAGAGAGGCTCAAGCCAGATGCCCCGCTTCCCACGCTCGACGAGTGCATTGCCCGTCTCGGCTTCGACCTGATCGCCGACATTGGACTTGACCACACCGACCGTGGCTTTTTCGATGTTCGTCGCGGGTACTTTTTCGATCACGTAGAGCTTTGGATTGAGACGCCATCGGCCGGGCTTGAGTACGGTCGTCTGCGGCCCCTTGAAACCCTTGCCGGTGGTGAGGAAATACTCGGCGTTGAGCATGTCCTGAATCTGGCTTGATTCCCACTCGGGGGCATAGGCAGTTCCTTCCGGCAGCGGCAATCCGTCGGTCGCTGTGATGATGCCGACCTCACCTTCCTCGATCTCGATAACGGGATGGAACTCAATGTCGTAGATGACCGGCCAAAGCCACGGGTGCCAGCCGGGAGGGAGGATGCGCGCCTGCGGGCCCATCTCCCCCGCTGTAGCGATGATCTTGCCCTCTGCGAGCTTCTTCCCGCCGACGTTCTTGACCACCACGCCGATGACGTCTTCACCGACATAGCGGAACGAGCTGAGCGTGAAGAAGAGCAGAAATACAACGGCCGCCACGACGACCGCACCGATGCGCATTGACGAGTTGGGCAGTTTGGGAATGAACGAGAGAATACCGATTGCCACAATGGCGCCTACGAGCAGCATGAGTGCAGTGAGCACGCGCAACCCCCTTTCAAGTTGGCATCGCCGGGAACACCCCCCAGCCGGCGTTCGCTTATTCGGACGAGCACACGCAGACTTTCACGTGCGCGAGAACTCCGCTCGGACGTCGCGAGGATCGATCCGATCGGACGTGATTTGTGAGGCGCGTGGGCATCTGCATCATAAAGAGGATACGGCTCTCAGCTAAACCAACTCCTCACCCAGCACTTCGCGCTGCAAGCGCTTCGCTTCGGCTGCATCGACGTAGTCGGAGTGGCAGGCTGCCTTGTTTGTCTTGTCTTGTCCTTCGACACTTTTCCGGTTTCGAGCTTTTTCCACGAGTCGGTGGATTTCTTCAGGCTTGAGGTATCCGCGCCGCTCCAGAATCTCTTTTTGCTCGACGGTCAGGGGCGCGGTTTTCACGGGCTTGCCACGCTGAAACCCATCGGCCTTTCCGGAGGCAAAGTGCTGGATCTCCTTGCTGATGCGCACGCTGCACCAGTCATGCCCACACATGGCGCAAAAGTCCGTATCCACATCGAGGTCTTCGTCGTGGTAGGCGCGGGCGGTGTCCTCGTCGAACGCCAGTTCGAAGTGCTTTTGCCAGTTGAGCGCGGCCCGCGCCTTGGTCAGCGCATCGTCCCAGTCCCGCGTGCCGGGGATTCCAAGCGCCACGTCCGCGGCATGAGCGGCGATCTTGTAGGCGATGCACCCTTCCTTGACATCGCCGCGCTTGGGAAGTCCCAGGTGTTCCTTTGGCGTGACATAACACAGCATCGCAGCCCCGTGATAGGCGATGGCCGTAGCGCCAATGCAACTGGTGATGTGGTCATAGCCCGGGAAGACATCGGTGACGAGCGGGCCGAGCACATAGAAGGGCGCGCCGTGACAGATGGCGCGTTGCAACTTGGCGTTGTATTCGATCTGGTCGAATGGGACGTGGCCGGGCCCTTCGACCATCACCTGCACGCCGTGGCGCCATGCGCGTTCGGTCAACTCCCCGATGACGGCAAGTTCGGCCAGCTGCGCCTGGTCACTCGCATCGGCCAGTCCCCCGGGACGCAGCCCGTCGCCGATCGAGAAGGTCACGTCATACCGGCGCAGAATGTCGCAGATCTCATCCCAGCCCGTATACATCGGATTCTCGGCCGGGCCTTCGGGCGTGGCATGTGAGAGCATCCACTTGGCAAGCAGCGAACCTCCCCGGCTGACGATCCCAATGAGCCGATCCTTGACCAGCGGGAGGTGCGCCCGCAACAGACCGGCATGCACGGTCATGTAATCGACACCCTGCTTTGCCTGGTGCTCGATCGTCTCGAGAATGATCTCGTGCGTCAGCTCCTCGATCGTCCGTCCGATGATCATTGAATAGATCGGCACCGTGCCGATCGGAACCCGCGCATGGCTGATGATCGCCTCCCGGCATGCGTCCAAATCCCCGCCGGTCGAAAGATCCATGACCGTGTCGGCGCCCCAGTGCTCGGCCCACCTGAGCTTTTCGACCTCCTCATCGGTCGAACTCGAAACCGGACTCGCGCCCATGTTGGCGTTGACCTTGGTCTTGCTTGCACGCCCGATGCACATGGGGTCCAGGTTGTGCGCCAGGTGATTGACGTTGGCGGGTATGACCATGCGGCCGGCCGCCACTTCATCGCGGATCTGCTCGGGCGTCAGGTGCGGCTCACGCTCGGCAACGCGACGCATCTCGGGCGTGACGATCCCCAGGCGGGCGTGTTCGAGCTGTGTGATCGGCTCAAATCCCACGGGAAAGGTCACACGGCGCCACACTCCCCGGGCGTCAGCAAACTCAACGGACGTGTCGGTCCTGCGCACCTGGGATTCCACGCGGCTTGGGATCTGCTCGACCGTCCAGCCCGGCGGCAGGAAGTCCCACGCGGTCTTGCAGGAAGGTGCGGGCATGCCGGGAGTATCGGGGCTTGCGAACATGAGCGGGCCACCGATGTCAGGTGCGAGCGCAAACGAGCCGGGTGTGGTTCGCGGCTCGGTGCCCGGATCAAACGCGCCATGAGCGGGAATCATGTACCCGGGCAGGGAAGGAGCGCCGGGGTAGGCCGGAGCGGGGTGCGTGCGGCGTGCGATCGGCGGATCGGAAAGAAACGGCGCACAGCCACCGGCTGCGACAAGCTGCGCCCGCGTGCGCAGAGCCGCGGTCGTCCATTCGTGCGCTTTTTGAGCAGGGGTCCAGTGGTTGGTTTCGGTGGAGCTCAAGGTGCCCTCCGTTCAGGCATGTGCTGCGGAGGGCCGGGGTCCCCGGTGATCGCGTTCCCTCCGCCGGCGTGATCCGGATCAGGTTCGACGGGTCGCTTCTCAGCCGCCGGTTTTGAGTGGCGGCGCCCCGCGCGATCGGGATAGTCTAGCCCGGTCAATCCACGGCTGTTGGCGGGTTGATGTCCATATTGAGAGTCTGGCAGATTTGTTCGATATGTCGAGTTCCTGACTGTCGGCGCTTCGGCGCAGCACGGACGAATGCAAGCGTATGGATCGGCCGGGCACCATGAACCGGGTGTGCGAAGGCCCGTTGACTTGCCCGGCCCGCTTGTCTTCGATGCGGCGTGAGCGAGGAACCAGCCATTCTCTTCACGAGCTTTGAGCCCTCGGGCGACGATCATGCCGCTGCGGTCATCGGAGAGCTCAAGAAGCGTCATCCGGGTTTGCGTATCTTCGCGTGGGGCGGTCCGAAGATGGCCGCTGCCGGGGCGGAAATCGTCGAGCAGACGGGGCATGATGCGGTGATGGGCGTTCCGGGGCTCGGCAAGATTCTGGAGCACCGACGGATCAACCAGCGCATCGAGGGGTGGCTACGAGAGCATCCAATCGTCGCGCACGTCCCGGTCGATTCGCCCGCTGCCAACTTTCCAATCTGTCGGCTTGCCAAGGCATCCGGGGCGCGCATCGTTCATCTGGTCGCACCGCAGGTCTGGGCATGGGCCAGCTGGCGTGTGCGCAAGCTCAAACGCCTGACGAACTTCGTCTGCTGTGTGCTCCCGTTTGAGGAAGAGTGGTTTCGTGCGCACGGCGTGCGTGCCCGCTTCGTCGGTCACCCCATATTCGATGCAGAGCTGGACACCGAGCGGATCGACGCAGAGATTGCCGATTGGCCGACCGGTTCGCCGCGCATGGCCTTGCTGCCCGGGTCGCGTCCGGCCGAGATCCAGAAGAACTTTCCACTGCTCATCGCATCGTTTCGGCGCATGGCGCGCGAACACCCCGAGATCAGCGGCGTCGTGGCGGCCACACGGCCGGAAGTCGAACCGATACTCCGAGAACTTGCCTCCTCCGGCGGCACCTGGCCGGAGTCCTTGCGTGTGGTCAGCGGGCAGACCGATCATGCCATTCGATGGGCCGATTTGTGCCTGGTTGTTTCGGGGACTGTGACGCTCCAGGTCGCAAGACAGCAAAAGCCGATGGTCATCGTCTACAAGTCGAGCCGACTCATGTACAACTTGCTCGGCCGATGGCTTGTGAAGACACCACACTTCAGTTTGCCGAATCTCATTGCCGGTCGGGAGATCGTGCCGGAGCTGGTGCCGCATTTCGGCGGCTCGGACCCAATCGTCCATGAAGCGGTCGGACTGCTGGAGCGCCCGGAGCTGGCCGAGCGCCAGCGTCAGGCGCTGGGCGAAGTGGCGCGCATGTTCAGAGGAACCCATGCAGCCGCGAATACCGCAGAGATCATCGAGCGGGTGGCGGGGCTCGCAAACGCCGAGCCGATGACGCCGACACCAAGCGCCTGAGCGCGATATCCAAGCACGGCCCCAACGCAGAGCCGCACGCGCTTCGGCTCTTGGGCTACGGTCCGCGGCGGGCCTGGGTCAGTCTCTGGCTGCTCTCAAAGGCACAAGGCACACGCCGGCGCACGCGTTGCCCACGCGATCGGCGATCGGCAGAATCTCAATCGTCGGTGACGAGATGGGAAGATCGCGATCGATGAGCGCAGTGGCCATGGCCTGGAGATCGTGCCGCACGAGAGGCGCTTCGGCGCCGAACACAATCACCGCCACGCCCGCGGACTCAATCAGGGGCTCTCGGGCCAGTTTGATCAGATCGAGGGCGGGGCCGCGCACGAGCTGGCTGGCGTAACTGCGATTGGGGACGGGCACTCCCTCGACGTAGCCGATCTGGGCGACAGACTTGACTTCGAGCCAGAAGGCATCCTGCGGGAGCAGACCGGACGGCCTCGTCTTGGCGAGCGAGGCGAACAGGGTCTGCTCGGCTCTCTGTAACTCTTTTCCCCACTGGACGATATCGGCGATGCCCGCGGTCCCGGCAGGCCCGATGACCAGATCGCAGCGCTGCCTCTCGCTTTCCCTGGGAAGTCGCTCAGGTTGTCCGGGATAGGGGACCTCCCGAAAGGCTGAAAACCCCGCGTGCCTGAGCCCATCTGCGAGCAGAGGGTGCAGGTCGACTTCGTCGAGGGCGTCGAGCCCATAGACGGCATGCTCGGCAAAGAGCTGAGCTTCGCGCGCCTTCAGGCTCGAAACCAGTGCGTGGACAATCTCGTCGGCTCGCCACGTCATGCAGGAAATGCTACCGAAACCCCAACCAGCCGGCGGGTTGCGGAAGCGGCGGAAAGTTGTCATTCTGTGCGCTCGGAATGACGTTGAGGGCGTGCATGGTCAGCACATGCACGCCCGGGTGACATATGCGGCTTTGGAGCTTCCCCCCATGCACGCCATCAATGAGTTCGTCGGTACGCTCAACGGCATCCTGTTTTCCAACTTCACCGTCTACGCCCTGCTCATCACGGGGGTGATATTTACGGTGTGGTCCGTCTTCGGGCAGACGCGGGCGCTTACGCACGGCGTGGCGGTGGTGCGAGGCAAATACGACGACAAGAACGACCCGGGCGCCATCAACCACTTTCAGGCACTTTCGGCAGCACTGTCGGCCACCGTGGGTCTGGGCAACATCGGGGGGGTGGCGGTGGCCGTGGCGCTCGGCGGCCCGGGAGCCATCCTGTGGATGTGGGTCATCGGGTTCGTGGGCATGGCCCTCAAAATGACCGAAGTGACCCAGTCGATGCTCTATCGCAACACGGACGACCCGGAAAACCCCCACGGCGGCCCGATGTTCGTGGTCAAGAAGGGGCTGACCGAATCGTCCGCACTTCGCGTGATCGCAGGAATCACCTTCGCTGCAGTCACGCTGTTCCTGACTTTCCTTGCCTACCGCGCGTTCGACAACAACTGGATCGCGCTGGTTCCCGGCATCATCCTCGCCCTGACGTTCTGCGGGCTGGCTTTCGTCAAGGGCTCGGCGCTGGGAACGCTCATCGGAAGCGTCTTTGTCGTCACGCTGATCATCTCGGCCATTACCGGCGGCAACATGTTCCAGGTCTGGAATGTCGGCGATATCACCTTCACCTACTTTCAGGTGCCGCAGGTTGCCACGGGCAGCATTCTGACCGTCCTCGTGGGGCTTGTCATCATCGGGGGCATCAAGCGCATCGGCGCCGTGGCCGGCCGGATTGTGCCTTTCATGTGCATCATCTACATCCTTGCGGCGGCGTATGTGCTTCTCACGAATGCCAGCGAGATTCCCTCAGGATTGGCGTTGATCGTCAGGAGCGGGCTGCCTGATTTTCTCGGGGGAAGTGCACCTGACCCCACCGGAGCCTTCCTCGGCGGCACATTCGGATATGCGGCCATGTGGGGCATCAAGCGAGCGTTGTTCAGCTCAGAAGCCGGGCAGGGATCGAGTCCCATTGCACACTCGGCCGCCCGCACCGACGAACCCGTGCGTGAGGGCATCGTCGCCGGTCTTGAGCCTTTCATCGACACGATCGTTGTGTGCACGCTGACGGCGCTTGTGATCCTGACCAGCGGCGCGTACAAGCGTGAGGCGGAGGCAAGCTATGCGTCGGCTGACGAAATCCGCATCGTGGCGACTGAGGATGGTTCGGCGTGGACGCTCGAATCCGAGAGTTTGCCACGCATGACCGATGATGCGCGGCGCATCCGACGCACGCCGGAAGGTGCGTCGGGCTGGCGCGACGGCGAAACGGTCTTCATGATCGTTGAAGCGGACGTTGATCCCAACACCGGCCGGGATCTGCGGCGTATCAGCGGGACGGTGAGCCGCGGCGAAGCTGACAAGTGGATGGTGCAGTGGGGAACGCTTGCGTCTGAGATCAAGCCGTTCTTCAGGACAGGCCCCGACGGCCAGCCTGACCTGGGCATCTATGGCGATTACGCGGGAGCCTCGATGACCGCGTACGCGTTTGACAGATCGGCACCCGGGCTCGGCAAGATCGTCGTGACCATCGCAGCCTGGCTGTTCGCGCTTTCGACGATGATCTCCTGGTCGTATTACGGCGAGCAGGGAGTCTACTTCCTCTTCGGATTTCTCGGAGATCGGAAAATCAAGCCTCTGGTGCTTCTCTACAAGTTCGTGTATTGCCTGTTGATCTTCCTCACCGGTGTAGCTGCGATGAAGATCTTCCCGGGTGGCGCTGATAACAAGATCGCGCTGATCGGAACAGACGAGGAGCTCGATACCTGGACCACCCTCGGCCTTGGGGTCATGCTGGTAGCCAACATCCCGATCATGCTGCTTTTCGGCAGTCGGGCGATGAAGGCATATCACGCTTACATCAGGCGCCTCAAGGCCGGCGAAATGGAGCCGCACGATGCGCCTGATCTCGCCGATGTGATGGAAGGACACGACGTCGAATAGCGTTGAACCGACCAAAACGCACAGGGGCCCCTGCGGGCCGCTTTTTTGATCAGTTGCTCGGATGATGCGTGAGGATCGAGCTTGCGGCCGTTTTTCAGAGCTCAGCGTTGCTCGCCGAACGGCCGGGCCAAGGCTCCATGTCCCTAGAGAACACGGACCTCGTCACGATTCAAACTCGAGGCCATTTCGATCGCCTCGGTCCGATCCCGGCAGCGCTGAAGCGCCGCCCAGCCTGACTTCCCCAGACGCTTCCATACGTACCAGTCTCCCGACTGATCGACGTCGGCGCGATACACCAGCTTCGGCTCCCCCAGGTAGCCAGTTGCGCTTGCGCTGGCGTTCTTCTGCATAGACGATCCTCCGTTTCCCGCGATCGGCGTCCATGCGCCATCGCATTTTTACTGTGGCAACGTAGCCTGAAATGGGCCGGGTCAACAAAGGCAGGGGTGCCGTGGCCCGACTTGCCGCTTCCGTCGACCCCCACGCGAATCGGCCCATCCGGTTCGGGTCGACGGCCCCAATCTGACAACCCAGCTTACCACAACCAGCGTTCCCCGTTTGCAAAAAAGTGGCTCGAACAGGCCCAACTCATTCCCTCTTGACAGGAATACTCCCTATTTCCGGCAAACTCCCCCATGAGTAGTTCTATCCACGTTCGGGTACCGAGGCCCGCATCCTGCCCCCACACTACTTGCCGGGCTCGTGGCGGGTTCGACGCACGCTGCGGAAGTCAGTAACCTTGGCCCGTTCACTTTGTTCGAGAGGAACTGCCATGGTCCGATATGTTGGCCTCGTCCTGTTTGCCGCGTCTGCGATCGTGCATGCGGACGTCGAGCGCGAGCAGTTTGCAACCAGCCG